>NZ_CP037452.1:7374531-7704373 GCF_007754425.1 Gimesia fumaroli | reverse complement strand
CATCCCCAAGATTTCTTGTCAGATCAATCTCGTTCAATCGCCGATTAGAGCTTGAACATGCGTGTTTGGCTTTGAGAGCTGATGATGGCCGAGTCGTTCTCACTGATGAAATCAACGGAAATTTCCAAATGGCTACAGATGTTTTCCATCACTGTTTGGAGATCCATGATATCCAAGGCCTTCGGCACCGCGATTTTGATCATCATTTCAAATGTTTCTCCGTCTTCTGCACTGGTAGCAGACAGATCCAGAATATCTACGCCATCCTGACCAAGCTGAGAAGAGATTTTCCTTAAGATACCGGCTCGGTTCTTGCCGGAGATCGCCAGCAGATACTTGTCGCATTGTTCCGGTAACAGGATGGTGGGAACATCCACTTCCGGATCTTTGACGCAGACATCGACATTGTAGGCGTTACAAATCCCTTCGATATGTTCCTGAATCAAAGTAGGGTCACGCTGATCCGGAAAGTCCGCGGCAATCACAATAGAGAAAAAGTCCTGGATGACTGCGATACTGGCTTCTTGCAGATTCGCACCGAGCTCATCCATGGCTGTTGTAATTGCAGCCATAATTCCAATTCGATTGGCGGCTAATAAAGAGATAATATAACGATTCATATCAGACTCCGGTTCTGCTGCCGACTCAGACATATTCATCTCGACGAACAATGTAGCTGGTTTTTCCAAGCAAAATGATATTGTAGCGAATCAGTCTTCAAAAATGCGATAAGTAAACCAAAATAATGTGTGTTCACTATAAAAAAGGATGGCAAGTGAATGCCGTGCCCAGGCCTATCATTTGAACGAATATTGCTTTAAGTTGTTACATACCAAAGGATCTGATCATCTGATCGATCCTGGATTTTTGCTGGAAATTCAATGAACGGGAATGATTCATGGTTCGGCTCGTCTCACTTTCTATCATACTCTGTTTGATTCTCTTTTTGGGAATCACGTTCTTCAAAGTGATCATGCCCTTTCTGCTGCCTTTGTTTCTAGCGGCAGTCGTTGCGATGGTCAGTCAGCCACTGCTGAATTATTTCGTGAAGCGAACCAAAGGGCACGTCCGAATTGCTGCCGGGATCACAACGACAATCATTGTCTCTGCCATTCTGGTTCCTTTGTGCATCGGAATATTTCTGGGTTCACTTCAGATTTTCACAACTGTTGTGAACACGCTTGATGAAGCCAACTGGAAAAAGACGGTTCAGACGGTGCGTGAGAAAGTGGAGATCAGCAATGACAAATTTCATCAGTTAATCGATTGGTCCAATCAGTATTTAGATCAAGAGATCGGCCCTTTGGAACAGAATAAGGGGCAAAAACATTCTGAATCGGTAGAAGAGTTTATCCGAAAAAACCTGCAGGCGACTCTGGTTCCGATCGCGAAACGGTCACTGGGATTTGCAGCTTCAACGGTTGGATTGCTGGGAAGTATTTTCTCGGCTCTGATTGCCTGGATCATGTTTATCATTGCGCTTTATTATTTTCTGGCAGATGGATATTCATTGATCGAATCGACCCAGTCCCTGATTCCCGTGCATGTTGACTATCAGAAGCGGCTGATTGATCAGTTTCAGAAAGTCGTGCGGGCTGTTGTGCTGGCTACCTTTCTGGCGGCGATTGGACAAGGTCTTACAACTGCGATTGCCTTGTATCTGGTCGGTTTTGATCATTTTATTATCTTTCTGATCCTAGCCACTATCACTTCCCTGGTTCCCCTACTGGGTTCCTGGTTGATTTGGGTTCCCTGTGCCGGATGGCTGATGTATGAGGGTCACTGGGGCGCAGCAGTTTTTCTAATTCTTGTGGGAACACTGGTTGTGGGAACTATGGACAACATCATTCGAACGTATGTGCTGCAGAGTGATGCGAAGTTGCACCCACTACTGGCATTTGTCAGTGTCCTGGGAGGTTTGCAGATGATGGGACTCTGGGGGGTGTTTATCGGGCCTATAGTGGCCTCTTGTCTGCACGCACTGGTTCAGATATTCAATACAGAATTAAAAGCATTTTCGCACGAGAAATTTCAGAATGAGGGGCTGTTGGAAGTTGCGGCCGGGGTTGGTGAGCAGTCTGCCGCGGAAACAACTCAATCAGAGAAACCTTCGGGGATAGACAAGACTTCCAATACTGAGACGAAAACGGATTCAACACCAGTTGACCCCGAGCCTGATCTGGAAAAAAAGGATCAGAAACCGCCTTCGTCTTAATGACTTGTACTGAGAGTAAAAATTGGGAGCAGCATTGACAAGGCAATAAAGCCAATGATTGAGCCCATGCAGACTACCATAATTGGCTCAATGAGTGTTGTGGCAGATTTGATGGCAATTTTCACATCGCGATCGAAATAATCGCTTAGTTTATTCAGCACCATTCCAAGTCGCCCGGTCGATTCCCCCGAGGCAATCATCTGCTGCATCGTCGGAGGAAATAACGTTTTTCCTTCCAGCGCCTCATGAATCTGTTTACCCGTTGTGACCTGCTCGCTGATCTCTTCCCAGCTCTGTTTGAAATGGACATTTTCAGAAACACCTGCACTGAGCTCGATTGCTTCCAGCATTGGAACGCCGGCATTGATGGTCGTTGCTAGCGTACGAATACTCCGACTGATAGCCAGTTTTTTCAGCATGGTACCAAAAACGGGAAGACGGATGATGATCCAGTCGAATGCTGCTTTACCCCAGGCTTGAGAACGCACGTAATAAAACAGGCCACTCATTGCTGCTAAAAACAGCAGAATCAGATACCAGTACGAAGTAATGGCAGTCGAGACAAAAATCATGATCTTAGTCGGCGTGGGTACAGCAGCACCGCGCGCTGCAAACATAGGCATCAGTTTTGGAAAAACATAGGTCAGCAGGAAAATACAAATTCCAATACACATCACCAACATGATGGCCGGATAGATTAAGGCCCCTTTTACCTGTTGAATAGTTTCCTGTTCTTCTTCTGCCTGTGTGGCAATCCGGTTCAACATTTGTGGCATCGTACCACTGGCTTCGCTGGCCTTGATCAGGTTCACATACGTTTTATCAAACTGACGTGGGTACTCCGACATGGCAGCAGACAGATCGCTACCAGCCTCTACATTTTTCTGAATGTTGGCCAGAATTTCCGCAAGCGTTGGATTTTCAATCTGCTTCGCAATTCCTTCTAATGCTGTTGCGACAGGAACACCCGCATCCACCATAATTGCCAGCTGATTTGTGAAATAGATAATGTCTTTTCGTGAAACCCGTTTTTTTCGGACTGCGGAAAGTCCTTCCATCGCAGTTGTTTCAGCTTCTTCCAAGGCAAGCAGATATAAACCATCCTGGCGTAATTTGGCGACAGCATCATCTCTCGAATCTGCGACCAGCTCGCCAGATTGATTCTGGCCACTCGTATTTCTCGCTGTATAGGTAAATTGCATGGTTCAGCCTTATAAGAGGGGGCTTTCAAGCCAGGAGACCTTGAGAATATTCTTTAGAAGACTCTCCCTTTAGTTCCTGCAGATGCTCGTCAATGACGTCCGGCTCAACCTTTCCATTCAGTAACAGTTCTTTCAAAGCCTGTTCCATGGTTTGCATGCCTACACGTCGGTTTGTAGAAATGACTCCAGGAATCAGGTGCGAAGTAGATTCGCGAATACTGGTCTGAATGGCACGATTCATTAACATGATTTCAACCGCAGCCACGCGTCCTTTCGAAAATGACGCCGGTAGTAATTTTTGCGTGATGACAGCCCTTAAAGATTCTGCCAGGTGGCTGCGAATTTGTGATTGTTCTTCTGGTGGGAAGACTTCGACTAATCGATCGACCACGCCGGCGGCACTGGAAACGTGCAAGGATGCTAAAACCAGGTGACCCGTTTCCGCGGCTTGCAGGGCGACACGAATCGTATCCAAATCGCGCAACTCTCCTACCATAATAACATCCGGGTCTTGCCTGAGAACATGTTTCAAACCAGAGGCAAAACCGGGACAATCTTCACCAATTTCTCGTTGCTCAATCAGAGATTTCCCATGTTTGAACTGATATTCGATTGGGTCTTCCAGTGTAATAATGTGCTTGGGATCCCGATGATTGATCGCTTCTACCATCGCGGCCAGAGTCGTCGATTTCCCGGAACCCGTCTGACCTGTGACCAGAATCAATCCTGTTTTTAAACGGGTTAGCTCTTCGACAACCGGCGGTAACTCGAGGCTGTTCAAAGTACAAACATCGTTCGAAAAGCGACGGATGGCAGCAGCCAGGGAACCGCGTTGGACGTGAATGTTAAAACGAAAGCGGCCCAGGCGAGGAATCGTGATTGCGAAATCGACGTCTTTTTGTTTTTCCAGGGTTTCTTTCTGTTTCTCTTTTAACACTTGATCGCACAGGTCGCGAATGGTTTCGGGATCGAGTGCTTCCAGGGTCGTTGTCTTCAACTCTCCATCGATCCGAAACATCGGAGGCGCATCGGTTACCAGAAGAATGTCGGACGCATTGCTGTCAACAGCAGCGTGTAACAAGTCGTTCATTTCCATGGTTGAGTCGCTTTCTCAGGCCTCTGTTTTATGTAGTCACCGTTTTCAAAAATAGACCGGTGTTTATTGCTTGATTGCTGATTTTTTGGGAATCCAGCCTTCGTCGCTCACTTTAAGTGCTTCTTCGATTGTCGTCAGTCCTTCTTTTGCCTTGCGAAGTGCATCGTATCGCAGAGGAATCATGCCATTATTCTGGGCATGCTCTTTGACGGCGGCGACTGTTGGATTCGTGGTAATAATTTCACGCAGTTGGTCGTCGACCGTCAGAATTTCATGAACGCCAATACGTCCGGAAAACCCGGTGTTGCGGCAACGTTTGCAGCCTTTGTTTTTATAAAATTCGTCAATATCCAGTCCCGCCCGTTCAACGGCGAGTTGCATTGCTTTGGGAAGTTCGTATGGCGTTTTGCATTTTGGACAGAGTTTTCGGCACAGTCTCTGTGCGAGTGCCATATTAACGGCGGCTCCAATCAGATAATCATCGACGCCCATGTTAATTAACCGCGTGATCGCAGAAATGGCATCATTCGTATGCAGTGTGCTAAAAACAAGGTGCCCTGTGAGGGCAGCCTGGATGGCAATTTTTCCCGTTTCCTGGTCTCGAATTTCGCCTACCATGATGACATCGGGGTCTTGTCGCAAGAGGCTGCGAAGAATTGATGCGAATGAGAGGCCAATTTTTTCGTTGACTTGAAACTGATTGATAACCGGCAGCTGATATTCGATAGGATCTTCGACAGTACAGACATTTTTCTCTATCGAGCTGACTGCATTTAAAGCGGCATAGAGTGTCGTACTTTTACCACTCCCTGTAGGGCCGGTGACTAGAATAATCCCGTTCGGCTTTTCCAGTTGTTCTGTGAAGTTTTCCAGAACTTCCGAGCTGAATCCCAATTGTTCCAGCGAGATATTGACGCTACGATTATCGAGAATTCGGATGACCACTTTTTCGCCGGTCGGCATCGGCAATGTACTGACACGCAAGTCGATCGGGCGGCCCTCCATCAGCACATGAATTCTGCCATCTTGTGGCAGTCGGCGTTCACTGATGTCGAGGCTGGCCATAATTTTAATACGTGAAGAGACAGCAGGTGCCAGATGCACCGGCGGCTCTAATGCCTGTTGCAGGACTCCGTCAACACGATAGCGGACACGTAGTTGTGATTCCGTTGGTTCGATGTGGATATCGCTGGCACCTTCACGAACCGCATTATAAACGATGTAGTTGACGAGCTTAATAATCGGGCTTTGGCCGGCAAACTCAGCATCGAATCCGATATCATCAATCGATTCTTCAATGAGTTCGACGTTCGTGCCATTGGCATCATCAATGATATCGTCAATGACGAACACATTGGTGTTAGGCATATAGGTTTGCACCATACGCCGAATTTCACGGGCACTGGCGGCGACAATTTGCACTTCGGACTTAGTCAGATCGCGTAATTGATCGACCAGAAACACATTCGTCGGTTCTGCGACAGCGACTGTGAGAACATTGCGGACTTTAAACAGCGGAAGCACGGTGTGCTTTTCCACGAATTCCCGTGGAAGCACTTCGAAGATTTTTGAGTCGAACATGCGACTGTCAAGTTGCACGTAGGGAATTCGATATTCCAGTGCCAGGCATTCCAGAACCTGTTCTTCGGTGCAATATTCGTTATTGACCAGCAGTTCCCCGAGCAACTGGTCGCCTTCGCCTTGTGACTGCTCTTCCAGCGCGGACTCTAACTGTTCCAAAGTGATGTACTCTTTATAAATGAGCAGATCACCGAGTCGCATTTTCGGCTGTAACAGGGAATTCGTATTCATATCAGTTTTATTTGTGTCTAATGAAAACTGGAAACGGCCTCGATCACAGAATCGAACAGGTCAATTCGCTGATCGATACGCGTCATTTCCAGAATTTTCTTTCCGGGGTCTTCCAGCCCGCTGATTTTCAGGTTGCCCCCTTGTTCGCGTGTCAGGTCCTGTAAGTCCAACAACGCCGTCAGTCCCGCACTATCCAGTAACTCACTACGATCCATCTGCAGGACGACCTGATAATGTTGGTCATTAATAGCCGTAGACAGAGCGTTGACGAAATCGGTGGATGTATCATCCGTTAATTCGTCTGGTGTGTGTGCTACCAGCACATTTCCAAATATTTCTGTTGTAATCTGCATGGGATAAGAGTCTACGTACTGTGTTTTCTATTTGAATTTGGTGCAGCGCCCGCGACTTGATTTCGACCGGCTTCTTTAGCCTTGTATAAATATTCGTCTGCCACTTTCACGAGTTCGTTGGTTGTGGTGGCAGGGTGTCTAAGTTCAGTCACACCAAAACTGGCCGTCACCTGTAACTGCTGTCCTTCAAAAAGAATCGGGCAATTTTCGAGTGTTTCGCGCAGATCTTCGGCAATTTGTGCTGCCTGAGAATATTCATGATCTGCTAATACGCCGATAAATTCTTCGCCTCCATATCGGGCAACAATAGCATTCTCCGGCATGACAGTTTTCCAGATACGCGCGACTTCTTTTAGAACGAAGTCTCCAGCCTGATGCCCGTAGGTATCATTGAACGATTTGAAATGATCGATGTCGCTCATGATAATACTGAGCGTTGTTGATTGTGCTTCCGCATTTTTAATCAACTCTTGCAGCTTATCCTGAAAAGTGGCATGGTTAAGCAGTCCGGTTAGACCATCACGACTGGCCATTTCTTCGATCCGTTTAAACAGCTGAGAGTTCTTGATACCCAGCGCGTAAATATTGGAAAGAATGTAAATCAACCGACCAATAGTTGGAGATTCGATATCGACCTTGTCGATGATGAGCAGGCCGATGAGCTCGGAACCGACAGTCAGTGGTGCGATCGCATCCGGCATGTGCGGATCTTCTTCCAGAATGCGTTTCAACCGATAGTCTTTTTCGGCGTCGTTTCTCATGACGATCTGACGATTTTCGATGACCCAGGCTGCAACACCACTGTTGGGAACGGGCCGATATTCGTGTTTATCACGATTTCGGACCGGTAAAGCATTTTTCAATGCGTTCGCTTTACTGTCCCAGAGATAAACTTGACAGTATTCGCATTGCAACGAAGCTTTGGCCGTACTGATGACTGTGGGGATCAGCGATTCATTTGATTGATTTGTTGAGATGCGGCGGCCAATATCCTGCAGGGTCAGAAGTAATAGAGGATAATTAACGCCGATTTCGGCATCTGTATTTTCTTTCGAATCGGTTTGTGGTTTTTCTTTTGTGTTACCCTTATCGTTTGAATAGGATTTCGCCGACGTGGGTTTCGTCTCTCTCTGAGATTCATATAACTGGCGAACCAGCTCGTCATTCTGGTTATAAATCTGTGATAGTTTCCCGCGCAGTTTTCCAATGTACGCATCGATCAATAGCGTCAACCCGATCAATACCGCGGCGCTCATGATGCTGAGTGGATAAGTGGTTTTGACTTCACTGATATCAGAACGGAAAACGATTTCTGCAAAACAGGCGCCAACGGCTAAGACCGTAATCGTCCAGGAGCAGATTCTGGGTGACGAAATCGCTGCCAGAACTGTAATGGGAGCCAAAAGCAGTAACGGTGCGATACCGAGCGGCCAGCCCATGTACGAACCCAGAAAAACGGCGAGCGGACATAAGCAGACTACCAGCAGCGAATAAGACCAGAACTGGATGGCAGTATAATAATTTCGCATAGGATTAAAAAATTTCAGCCAAGTTGAATTGTTGCAGCTAATTAACCAATCACATCGTTAGTCAGGTTCAGACTTTCTTGAACCTGGGTGAGTAGTTTTTTAGGGCTAAATGGTTTGACCATCACGTTGGTGATTTTCAATGTTTTGATGTATTCATCATGATCAAATTCAAAACCTTTACCAGTCAGTAATGTAACGGGAATCGTCTGGGATTCCGGAAAATCGCGAATTTTTCCACAAAGCTCCAGTCCATTCATACGCGGCATTTGCAGGTCGGTGATGATCATCTGCGGTGTGCGAACTTGTACCTTTTCCCAGCAGGCAAAACCATCGGGAAAACATTCCACTTCGAAACCCGCTTTTCTGAGTTTCATGCTGATAGCGCGAACAATGTGTGAATCATCATCACATACATAAATCAGATGAGTCATTGATATTTCCTTTTCTGATCACTCATTTCTTATAGGAGCTGCGAGGGGCAGGATCCTGTTCAGGCATTCGCCGGCGATGCCAGCTGTTTTTTCTTCTTCTGCTCTTTGTGGCCTAACGGAATCGTGATGGTGAAACAGGTTCCCTCGTTTACTTTCGATTGAACTGAAATCGCACCATTGTGAACGTTGGTCACAATGAAATGTACCAGTGCCAGCCCCAGTCCTGTTCCTGCTGCCGAAGCATTGTTTTCAGGAACGCGGTAGAAGCGATCAAAGATATGAGGCAGGGAATCCTCTGGAATTCCCAGTCCCGTATCACGAACTTCAATCACGGCTGAAGCATCTTCCATGCGACTGCGCAAGCGGACTTCATGGCCGTGAGGTGTATATTTGACTGCATTTGATAACAGGTTAATAATCGCCTGCCCCAGCATGTCTTTGTCGACATGCACGGGTAAATACAGATCACTCAATTCCGTAGAAAATGCAATATCTTTTTCCGTGGCGTTCGGAGAGATCACATCAGCGGACGATTTCAGGATATCATTCAACTCGCAATCATGCCGTTTAATTTCCACCACGCCGCTTTCGATACGGGCCAGGTTGAGCATACTGTTAACCAGTCGTGTCAGGCGATCAATCTGTTGATTGATAAAGCCGTACAGTTCCTGCGATTCTTCTTCGTCACAGTCGCCGTCTATCAGCATCTCGACGTAAGCCTTGATCCCCGACATGGGCGTTTTCAATTCGTGTGCCACTGATGAGACAAATTCTGCGTGTTTTGTTTTCTGATTGTTTTCTTCACCGATATTTTCCACAACTACAACCGTTCCCAGAACTTGCTCGTGTTCGTCACGCAGGTTGGTCGCGATGGCTCGGAAGTGAGATCTGGTTCCATTGACGGTAAAATCGAACTCAATACGTCTGTGTTGAGTAGCAGCTTTACGTTCAATTGTTTTTGCCAGCAACTGGGAAAGCTCCGGGATAACAGCATTGTTTATTAATGCTTTTCCTAAAGACAGGCTTGAATCAAGGTGATTTTCTAATCGATCCGATTCCGGGATCAGAAACGGGTTCGCAGCAGTATTGGAAAATTCCAGTTCATGTTGTGCGTCGAATACCAGGACTCCGTGATCCAGACAGCCCAGTACCGATTCCAGCAAAGCCTCTTTTTTGAGCAAGGTATTGACCCGTGCTTTCAACATTGTTTTGACTTGTTTTGTTGATGTCAGCTCAGTATCCGATTCCTCAATTTTATGGATTGCTTCTGTGAAGATGCTGCCGAAAAAGTTTTTACGCTGGAATCCCGGGCGCGTTAAATTGGGATTTCTCAGATAGGATGCGACCTGTTGTTGATCCTTTTGTATGTTTTTCACCAGCCAATACCAGCCTGCCAGTGATGCAAACAGTGATATCGCTAACGCGGTTAATGGTCCGGCTAGATTGCTGGCTACAAGCAGACTGTCCGCGCAGCTCACAACGATGAGCAACACAACCAGCAGCCAATATTTGCCATAAATTTTCATAGCCGATTACTTTCTCAGTAGGCGTTAAGCACTACTGAAAAACAAACAACGAATTTCGTCTTCCAGATTAAGAGCACGCCTCACAGGCCTCGTAGAATGAAGATCTGGAGGTATCTCACTATTTAAATCTAGGTTACGAAATGCCGGTTGTCCAATTCCGTAATAGAGAATGCAATCGGCGGAATGGTCCGTATAAGTGTGTTCACTCCTAGTAGGAATGATGCGGTTTTACTGTTCTACAGGGACCAGGGCCGCTACCTCTAATAATGTGGGGTCGGCAGGCCATTTTTTGCGGGCTGTATCGATTATTGATTTTGCACTGATGCTCTGACCGCGGTTTATTGCACATAACCCGCGCAATATCTCTACATGGAGCAACTGGTGCTGATGCACCGCTGAAATTTCATCAAACAGGTCTTGCGCCGTTTCCAGATCTCCCAACCGCAGAGCAGCATCGCCGAATGCGATCATCTCAGAGAGGGAAAGTGATTCCGGATCATTTTGCTGACAGATGGTGAACTGTTCAAATGCCGCTGAATAGTTCCCTGCATGGTACAGGCAACGGGCACGGTGTTTTCGCCAGACATGATTTTTGGGGAAATGATTGACCACCATTGCATAATAGATGCTGGCCTGGCTCCACTGCTGATTGGATTCACAGACACGTCCTAAGGCAATCGGAAGCCGCTTGCTTCCAGGTGAAGTATGCAGCGCGCGCAACAGAATTTGCTGTGCTTCTTCTGTCCTGCCGGTTTGTTCATAAAAAGCTGCCAGTTTGAGAGCATAATTTTCATTGTAAGGCTTTAATTCGATGGCCTGCTTCAGACAGGCAATGCCTTCCTGAGTCTGACCAGCTTGAAAGAACAGAGTTCCAATAGCGCTCTGCTTTTGTGAATCATTGGGACTCGCCGCACGAATCGCGCGCAGTGATTGCAGGAATTGATTCCGATCGCCCATATCATATGAAAGCTGTGCTTCGATCTCGAAGGTTCCAATATGACCAGGATCAATTTCCCGGGCTGAGGCCAGCAGAATTTTCGCCTGATTTAATTCCCCATTCGAATAATGATTGACGGCCTGTTGTACCAGTTCATTTGCCTGCCGATGATAAGGAGACGTCCTCTCGTTTTCTTCAAGCAGATCTACAGACGGAGGATCTGTCTCAGAATGCTTAGCGTTCGCAGGCTGCTGAGTGAGAAATGCGAAAGTCGAAACCGGCACGGACTGGCAACCACAACAAACCAAAGAAGCTGCACAGCTCAGAAGCATGAACGGGATCGCAGTATTCCGGGCCATCTTACTGATTCCCTTCAAGAGTCGGAACATGCATGCCGGGAGCTGAAGTCGGAGGTAAGCCGATCATACTGCGATTTCGATTGATCAACGCTTCGTTAATGTATTTCTGTAATTGGATTGCTTCAATATTATTCTTGTCCAGTCGAACAGCGATCTTGATATGGTGTTTCGCTTTGGGCAAATTGCCGATGCGGAGGTACTTTTTGGCTTGTTTGATCTGTGCCTGGACTATCCGTACCTGATTGATTGGCAGGAAGTTTTTCTTAAATGCATCCAGTCGTTCTGCTTCCTGATATTCCAGTGTTTCTCCCTCTGCCTGGGCGATTTCAGGACGTACGATGCGCGGCGTAATCAGTACGATCAACTCAGTTCGTTCCAGGATTTCCCGCTTCTGCCGAAATGCATTTCCGATGACAGGGATAGCCCCTAAAAACGGGACCTGATTTTTCGCATCCGAGGCCCGTTCTTCAATCAGACCACCAATGACGACGGTATGACCATCATGCACCATGACGTTTGTTGTTACTTCGGTGGTCTGTAAGTCTGGTAATTCAGTTCGGGGATTAATCGTTGCAGAACTGCGTTCCGGGTGAATCTCCATCCGGATCTGTCCATCGGGGGTAATAAAGGGTCGCATGTTTAACACAATCCCCGAATCCAGAAAGTTGACATTCTGAATCGAAGTCGTCCCGTTCTGTGTGACCGTGGAATAACTGATACGATCGCCGATAATTAGTTCTGCTTTTTGTTTGTTTAATGCCCGTAGCTGAGGCGAAGCAATCAGATTTGTTTCCGTGATATCTTCCAGCGCTTCGATGAAACCGCTGATGTCTCCATGTAAAAATCCATACTTCAAACCTGCCACATCAGCCAGGAATTGTCCCGTTGGAGGTACGATAGACGAGCTTCCAGAACCAGGAAAACCGCTGGCATTATTTAAAACCCGGCCATTGCCATCTACGATCAGGTTTTTATTGTCTCCACTCAGCATGGCAAAGTTGACGCCAAACCGCATATCGTCACTCAGTCGGACGCTGATAATCATGGCTTCAATCACGACTTGCATCGGGGGGACGTCCATCGTTTCCAGTAGACGATCTACTTCTTCTAGAACTTCTGGGTAATCGCGAACCAGGATCGCGTCTGTTTGTGCAAAGGCATCTCCGCCAGCGCTCGTGGGATCGGGCGAGATACCCACTTCACTGGGAGTGGTGAGCGAGACGACACCAATGTTCTCCGTCAGAATGGGGGTGATCAAAGTCTGTAATTCTTTTGCGCTGACATAAAACGGGGTAAACAGTTTGGTGACAACTTTTCGATTGGATTTCTTTTTTTGCTCCATCTGCGCCTGAGTCATGACGTAAATGAATTCGCCTTCTTTTTCAGACGTGAGGTCGCGCGAACGCAAAATCGCTTCTAGGGCCTGAGCCGGGGTAACATTTTTCAAATTGGCAGTGATCGTGCCAGCTACGCCCTGCCCGGTCAAAATATTCGTTCCAGAAAGTTCTCCAAGCATGTCCAGTACCTGCATGATTTCCGCATCCTGAATTTGCAGGGAAAATGTTTCGCTGGAATCTTTATTGGGACTCACTTTCAGAACAGGATGTTTCGTTCTGGATTTCTCTGTTTCAACAGATTCTGTTTGTGAAGTCTCAGTTTTGACGGGTTCTTTTGCTTTCTCTGCAGCCGGTTCAGTCTGTTTATTCTGCAGGCTATCCAGTTTCTTTTCCAAGTCTCGCAACTGGTTTGTTTGCTGCATCTGTTGCAGCAATTTTGTGGCTTGTTCCAGACGGTTTGTATTCTGTGCCAGTTCTAGATTGGATTGCTGCTGTGACTGCATCTGCAGATTGGTCAGTCGATCAACCTGTTTTGTTAAACTGGCCAAACGCATTTCCATTTTGGATGATCTCTGATTTTCGATTGGCAATTCCGGCTCCGAAGCCAGGTTAAATTGAATGGCGCGGTTTGGCTTTGTTTTGGATTCACTGGAAATTTCGATTCCCGGTTCAAACAGGATTCGTGAACGAATGGGTTTGTTTTGGGGTGACTTTGTTTTTGCCTCTGCCGTCGCAGACAGCATGGCTGATTCTCGGACCACTGGCTGTTGTTGTACGGTTTTCGAAGCACCATGTTCTGTTGATTGAGGTTCTGCTTCCCGAAGACTTGGCTGCTTGAGCACTACAGGTTGAGAGTTTCGGTCTTGTGATTCTGAGGAGTTTCCGGGCTGAGATATTGTCTGATGATGTGGAGAAATAAACAAAGATTCAGGCGTACTGATATTGGTCATGGCGGCGATCAACAAGAGTGACAGCCCTGTCAGTGTTGCCCAGAATGCCGGTATAAAGAATTGTCTTTTCATGCTTCGACCATCGTCCGTGATCGTTCGAATCAATATTCAGGAGCCCAGTGATGCGAACTGTTATTGTGCAAATTTGATAAATGCGGAAGGATCATTTTGAATTTTTAATTCAAACTTCTGCTCGCCCTGTTTCAGAATAACATTGCGGGCTGCGACTTGTTCCAGCGTGTAGGTCACATTTTCGTGCTCAAACGATTTGCCTTCGTAGTACATTTTATCATTGATAATCGCTGCTCTACGGTATTTTCCAATGATTGTCGTTTTCAATACGATATCACTTGGCAGAGGAGGAACCTCTTTTGGTTTTTCCTTTGCCCGGTCAGGCTTGGGCTGAGGTGGCTCTTCGGCAAACAGGATCGGAGGAGAAAACTGATCTCGATCGACTTTGAACGGGTTTTTCTGGACAGCTCCCATTTGAACTGATTGAACCAGGGGATCTGTCTGCATCAGGGAATCAAACTTTTCCCATGAGTGCTGTGGCTCATCCAGTGCTTCAGTTTGAGTGAAACTCATTTCTGTTTCGACCGGAGGACGCTGTGGAACAACCGTCGGATTGATCTTTGCCGGAACAATCGTCGGAGTTGATGTTCCTCTAACGGCACGGTACAGAGGAGGAACCCAGAAATACAATCCCACCATGAATAAGAGCCCCAGCAGCAGAGTTTTCTGCCAGCTGACTCTTAAATCGTGTAATAATTGTTCGCTGAATGATTTCACGAGTGGATCACTAATTTAAACAAATACGAATGGATGAGATTAAAAATTCAAACCAGAAACTTGAAGCGGAGCGCGTCCTTATCTCTTATCGGCTGAAATTAGCGCGTTGCTAACCTTATTCTCGGTAAAATCAGAAAAATCCCTCTGGTTGTCGCGAAATACGTAAACTGACAGGCCGATAGTTCCTCTGATAAACCCCTCAGGCTGCTCATCTTGTTTTGTGAGGGTTACACTAGATATGGTAAACAAACGTTCTTCTTTGTCCAGGCCATTTAAGAAATCAACCAAACCTGAGTAAGGACCGGAAATACTCAATTGAAACGGTTGTTGAAGATATGTCTCATGCTTCACTGTGTCTCCCGGGTTCAATTCATTCACGGTGAGATCAGCCTTTTTTGCCAGTAATGCGACTCGTTGTAGAACCTGATGTGTGTCTCTGTCTGCGGGGATTCTCTGACTGAGCCGTTGGATGAACGACTGTCGTTGTTTCAGCTCCTGATGAAGTGTTTCCAGCTGTTTGACTTTTGCAGGGATTTCGGAAATGGATTGCTGGATCGCGGAAATCTCTTTATTCAGTTCCTGTTTATTTTTAAGTCCAGGCAGATATACCACAAACGTAAACAAGGCGACGACTATCGAAAGTCCAATAATGGTGATTAAGCTATCACGGCGTAATTTTTCATTCATTGTTGAATCCTCCTGTGATGGAGTGAGCTAATCCTGCTGAGCTTTGATGAGTCACCTTGGGAAGATACGTCCCCGGCGCATTCACGACCATTCTCAATCGAAATGCCCGCATAGGCTGACCCTCAAAGATGGTCTCGTTTGATTGAATCAGATCAATTTCCTTGAACATTCCCATCTGATCCAGGTTGGACATATAGTTGGAAATGGAAAGATGGTCGGGAGAAATTCCCTGCACGTTAATGACGAGGTTTTCCTGTGTATGCAAACTTTGCAGATTTTCTAAATCGATCTGTTCCGGAAGTGTTTTTTCGAGTGCTTTTTCTGTGATCTTTTTGCCCGGCGATTGAGTTCGATCAAAGACTTTTTCAAACAGGAACTGGAATTCATTCAATGAAACATATTTCGGTAGGGTGGAACTGATGAAGTTCAAAACCTGTGCTGGAGATTCATCCAGTTGGAGCCCCGCCAGTAAATTGGCACGGATCTCAGCCTGTTTGATTTTTTGAGTCAGTTGAGCCGGATCTTCCAGTTGCTGATTCATCATCAGCATACGGTCCTCCAGAGTTTTCTTTTTCGCCTGGAGTTCATGCTGAATTTCTCTTTGCCGAAACGTGCCTAACGTGACCAATGTAAGAAAAATTACAACGATCGTACGCCGCCAGATACGATTCCGGTGTCGCCTACGCACTTCGCGATAACTGGCTGGTAAAAAATCTATTTCAGGTATCATTGTTCTATCCTTAGCGGTCTATTTTCTCTTTCATGGCCAATCCCATCGCAGTCGTCCAGCGGCCGGGACGTTCTAATAAAGACGTGGAAGTCGGCCAGCGTTTCAGACTTTCAAATGGATTTCCCATCTTGCATTCGGTGTTTAAGCGTTCTGACAGGAAATCGATCAGCCAGGGACTGGATTCATTTCCCGTGACAATCAGCTGATCCAGTTTTTTCCCGCGAAATGTTACCTTGTAATACCGTAGACAGTTTTCGACTTCCGTACTGATTGATTCCAGTATGGAACGGATGGAATCAATGACCGAACGATGTAGTTCATCACTGGCATCCAGTGTTGGCGAATTAGTCACAATTTTTCGTAGGCGGATTGCTTCTTTCAAAGGTAAATCCAGATTGTCGGCTACAGCACGATCGAGGTGGTCACTGCCCTGCATAATATATTTGAGGAACAGTACGTTCTGTTGATCTGCGAAAATGACAGTTGTTGCAGCATCGCCAAAATTCAGGTAGCAACTGGCAGAATTCGTCTGTGTCACTTCAGAAGCGTCATGAAAACAACGCAATGTGGCCGATGGCTCAACGTCGATGGCAACGGCGGTCAGTCCAGCCTGTTCCAGCAGGTTCAGATGCCGTTCCAGAATACCATTATGGCAAGCAAGTAGAATTACTTCCTGTTTAGTATTTGATTCCTGACGAACCTGTCCCGCTGGTAAGTGCCGAATTTCTGCATCAGCGACCGGATAAGGTAGTCTCTCTTCCGCTTCCCAAGCGACAACTTTGGGAATTTCTTCCGCCGGCAACTGTGGTAGCCGGACATTCTGAATGAATAATTCCTGAGAGCCCAGACAACTGATAACCCGCCGTCCTTTAAAGTGATGGTCAGATAGGATCCGACGAAGTTCTGATGCGATTTTTGCATCTCGCTCTTCCAGCGAACTATTTTCATCAAGATCAAAATGTTCCTGGGCAATTGCGTGCACGACGCGATTATGGCGCGGTCCTGTCAACTGGACCAGCGTGGCAGAACTGGGTCCGAGCTGTAAACCGATAGGACTATATTGTGAACGTTGTATAGAAATCATGATCGTATTTCTGGTTGATAAGTTTGCTTAATCAGTTATTTAAAGTCTGTATTTCTTCCACCCATGCCTGGCCGGTAACCCAGGAGACTGTAATGGGAATAATAAACGTGGTTCCATTTCTTGCTGTCGACAAGATTAGAACAGTATCCTCATTCCGGGTTGGCCCTGTGCCGCCCATCGGGCCAAATTCCAGTTCTGTTACATCAGACAGTGATGTTTTCAGATTGATCTGTCTGATCACAACCTGGTCCGGCAGATTCAGTGAATCACTGCGTAGGCGTTTGATATATTTATCTGAATCAACCCTGCTGCCTGCCAGATTATCTTTCGGAACAGGTAAGGTGCCGCTGCCAGAATGTTGAACTTCATAGGACTGTTCATCCAGGTCAAAAATGACCTTATATTTGGTATTGAATTTTATGGCGTAGTTACGGGCCAGCCGGAGGTCAGAGACCAGCATGCGGGCCGTAGCATCCAGTGACATTGATCTACTGGTATCCGTCGAAATTAAAGAGACAGAAACCAGAATCGCAATCAGCATTATGACAATCAGCATTTCGATCAGAGTGAAGCCGCGCCGGTTCTTTTGATCTTGCTGTCTGGTGCGCAGCACAATTCCCGGTGTTCTTCGCCTCGAAGAAAGCCTGCTGCTGTCCCGGTCATGTCGCTCAAATTTTTGCATTTGCTTCCAGTAAGGATTTAGGGAATTTCTTTCCAGTCAATCAGAGACCAGCGATAGCCCGCGTATTCGCTGTTGGCATCGCCGCCGTCATAAGGTTGAAACAGAGGCGGTTCCCAACGGTATTCCTGATCTTTCAGATGCTGTATGTGTAATGTAGGTTCCAGATCTAAACCGAAGAACTGGTAATAGGAGCTCCAGCCAGGAAAATTCAGCGGGTCTGCCAGCCATTCGCTGAATCCCAGTAAGTCTATCCCCAGCAGCGTCCTTAAATCGTTTTCAATTTCCCAGGTGTTTTTACGATCGTTCCAAAGCGAAGTCGAAAGCACCCATTCATTCAAGCGGTTGAAATTATAAGTTTCTGCACAAACGGGTCCGCGTATTTGTGTTAATGCTCGTTTATGCCGTTTGATTAGATAACCCGTGGCCACGACATGATCAATTTCGCCTCGAACAGTTAATTGCTGGTTCTGGCTGTCGACTCCCACAATCGGATACCAGCTTCCGGTCGCACCTGTCTGGTTCATTCCAGTTGTGTTCAACCAGATCGCATAATTACCATTAGCAGTCAGGCTATCCAGTATTCGGAATTCATTCAGCGTGATTGTGCTATAGGGTTGTTCGATGGAAGTTGCTGTGGCAGTTCCCGTCAGCTGGATCACTGACACTCCAGGGAAATCGACAGAACCGCCGGCGCCACTCAGATCATCATGACAGACAACAGCGCCTTCGATCGTAGTTTGTGTATCTCGTTCGAAGTCAATATCGTCGGCAATTACTGTTGGCAGCCGCGGCCACCGATCTGCGTCCGAAACCAGTGGTTCGCCTGTGGCATCTTTCCAGTTGAATGCGGTGAGATGAATGCCCTTTCCTCGAAAGAAAATCTTGTTTTTTGCGATCAGTGTTCCCTGAATGACAACGTTATCAAAAATATTGATGCTGCCATTTCGATAAAAAATTCCCAGAGGATTTTCCGGTGTGGGCCTTAATGTCTCGTTGTATAAAGAGGAGCTAACCGAAACAGCCTGATATTCCGGCCCGCCAGCATAAAGCTGATAGGTCGAAAACTTTGATGTATCCGAAGACGGAATAGCGGGCTTTTCCACAGTCATTGACCAGTTGATTTTCAGATCAGCCAGATCCTGCTGAATGGACGAAGAAGGAGAATGATAAAACGTAATGTTACCCGCGATCGGATGCGGATATTGAAGGCTGGCATCGGACAGACTCGTAGAACCATCGGGGAATGTCACCAGGCGGTTCCCCAGATCCTGCAGAAATATACTGCGGACAGATGAATTCCAATTGGGATCTTCATATAAAACCAGCTCATCATTTAACCAGAGATTGCCATCAATACGGTCACAGGGATCAAGAATAAGTGAGTCGCGTCCTTCTTCGGCAAAGAGGGCATATTGACTGATTTCATCATAATCCCCTGGATTGGTGGCCTGATCGGTCGCGCTGGCAGAGTCACCAGGTAAAATGGCTCTATCTTTCAGGCGAGGTACGAGCTGTACTTTTGCCGTAATCTGATATTCGGATCGCAGATTGTTATTTTCTGCAGACGTCCAGACACCCAACGAATGCACTTCCAGTTCCAGGACCGAATTGAGCGAATCATTGGGCGCTTGAAACGAGATATTATAAGTACTGGTTCCATCAGAGTCGGATTGAAATTCGCGGAGATATTGATCATTGACTCCCCCCCACTCAAGCGTATTCAGGCGATTGAGTGCGTCGTTCATGCCTGCGCGGGCAGCGTTCATCGCCAGGTCGCGGCGTGCGCCATTTTCGGAAATCTGTGTCAGTACACTTTGAGTTTGAATAAAGGAATACGTTAAAACCAAAGACATGCTTAAGGCAAACATCACCAGAATCAAAGAGATACCTGAGCGCGAGGTGCGTACGTTCCGCTTCCAACTGTGTTTGATCACACGGACTGCCAGAAACGAGTTGTTTTTATCCTGCTTAAGGTGCATATGCATAATACCTCGAACTGGAACCAAAAAACGGAAGTGCCGTGGGTGAGTTGACATCGTTCAATGACGTTCGTTCTGCTGTTTCAAACTGAATTTCGTAGTTGATCGTCACCAGCCGTAATCCACTCGTAGAACTTGTGGTTCCCTGTGGCCAGGGAAGATTCATCCAGTCACTGGTTCCTGGTGTAATTCCGTTCAGAATGCTGTCACTAGGGGTTTTCACGATATCAAATCGAATATTTCCGATGGGCGATCCCCAGGGATTACCTGACAGTACAAACTGACTACTTTTAATTCGATCGCTCAACAATGCTGATTCGGCGCTGTTCGATTTGATGGCCGAACGAATGGTGCTGTTGAATGAAGAACTATTGAAATCGATTGACGAATCAACGTCTGGTAAAGCAACTTCAATCAGATTGTGTGCATCCTCGGGGTCGCTGGTATAGATTAATAATTCGTTGATTTTCGGAAGCCGCGTCACGATTCCCTGATCGCTAATGCCGCCATTACGGCCTCCCGTCCACACAACAAGTGTGTTGGCGATGTCAACACTGTTCCAGGAATGTGTGACTACTGCCAATCCGACTTGAGGCGGTTGACCGCTGACCTGATAAATGCCCGCTTGTGAAACCATCATTTTAATGCGATCAAATGTCGCAGTGATTTGTGCCTGAGAATCTTCGATACCCTGTGTATGTTTCCAGGCAGATTGTGTGGCCGTTACAATGCCACCCAAAGCGACAACCAGAATGGAGGAGATGGCCATTGCCATCAATAACTCAACCAGCGTTAAACCGCTGCTTGAAACCCGAGTTCGAACCGCGCAGAAACGCACACGGCCCATCTCAATTACGAGTGGACCTTCTGATAAGACGTGCGTTGCTGTTTTCGAATTGTCAGGGTGAAAGTGGTACATAACTGAATATTCGTGATGCCTCTGAAATCGTGTGACTCCGCGAATCTGTGTCCGTCGTCATTGCCAGTTTGATGGTGACTGTGACGCGGCGAAACCCGGTTTCATCATTTGTCACAACCCAGCCTGAGCTGCTGTCATGTCTGATTCGCTCGACGGTGACTTCTCGACTGAGTCTGTCTAAAAAACTTGTATCAGGGATCAACAGACTGGGCCGTGTAATCAAATAGCGTTCCAGAATCGTGACAGGTTCCTGACCTAAGGGATATCCATTTTTGCTGCTTGGTGGTGAATCCGACCAGTTGTGATAATCATCCAGGTCATCAAAATCTTTTCGGTTTGCAGTGGAGTGAGGGCGCGTGTCACTTGATGTGGGGAATCGGACCGCCGAGAGTTCTTCCAGCATTTGATCTGTCAGACCTGTGCCGACATTATGATTCAATGATGAGTAACTGGCCCCGAGAGAAGCACCGATCGCTGAGAATAGAGCAACTCCGGCAATCGCTGTGATTGTCACAGAGACCAGCGATTCAACGAGTGTGAGTCCGTTGCGGCGGGATCGCTGCAACCAATGTATTCTGGTTGCCATGAGCTGTTCCAGTAAAATTCTGCTCGAGGGTGCCTGTTTGCTTCATGCGGATGGTCCTTCGTAAGTCAGGAAGTGACCAGTGTATCAAGCACCATCAAGTCAGATGGTTTCAAGACAAAAAGAGCGCGGCAAGGTCCCCTCAAAGCTCCCAGCTTTCCTTGCCGCGCTGTAGATCCTCGCCTCGATTTGAAGCGGAGGAAATAGATAAGATGATTGCGTTGAGAGGTCAGCAGTCCCTCTCTGCCAATAAAAGTAGGTCACGCGTCTCGTTAGTCAAACGGATTTGCGGAAGATCTTCAGAAAATTGATTTTCTCCGATACATGTCGGAAATCTCACTCAGAGACGAGTTTGGGAAAATCGTCATAATCATTGTAAGCGGGCAGGCAAATGAGTCATATTTGCCTGGTTTGATTTGAGAGAGAGTTGAGCTGGCAGCGAAATCTATTGCTTTGCCTGTTCAATCTGCGATTTTGAGGAAAGAGCTGCTTCTCTCAGAATTTCATCAGTTTCACTGTTATCAATCAGTGTCTGCAGATCGGTTAAAGTCTCTTTTGCAGGATCTCCGATCTGACCGAGTACCTTGATCGCTGCTAACTGGACATCGCTGTCAGAGTCATTGAGGGCTGCTTTGATGGCTTGCAGTTGTGCTTCCTCATGAGATTCCAGGCTTCCCAGAGCGTAAATCGCGGTAAGACGGGTATTAGCGTCGGTATGTTTGGTCAGGCTGATCAATACAGGAATGGCCTTATCGCGATATTCAGGAAAATGTGTAAGCGTTGATGCTGCATTGACTTGTGTAAATGGTGACTCATCCTGCAGTGCTTGTTCCAGAACTGGTGCTGCCTCTTTCGCTTCCGGGCCCAAACTGGCTAGATACATGCTGGCCAGCTCACGTGCTGAAGGGTCAGAGTTGGACATCTCAGTGGTCAACGTCGGGACAGCCGTTTTTCCAAAGGCCGTTAACTGCTTGTCGGCTTTTTTCCATTCGTCAGGATCAGGTTCCAGTCGATTCGTCAGCAGTTTCTGGAATACTTCTTTGACTTCGCGTTGCGGGTCTTCAGGGGGGACAGTTATGGTGACATCTTCAGAAATCGTTATTTTCGAATCGTGTTCAATGCTCGAAGTCTCAATCGGTTTCTCTACAGACGGAGAATCGGCCGATCCACATCCTTGTAACAAGAGTACAACGCAGAGAGTGCAAAAAATGGTTGTTTCGCGTAACACGTACATCAGACTGGAGTCCATCCGCTCAAAGATCATTCGAAAACAGGCTTAATTCACGAATCATAACGAATTTTCTTTTCTGTGTAGATAGAAATTGTACATTCCGTATTCAATCTCTTGAGTCATCGTCACTTATTGAGAAATCGACATTAACTCAGGTCACCTCCTAGTGCTATAATTTATGATAATTTCCGTTTTAAATCGCGAAAACTCACAGCAAAATCTGCAAAGAGGTTCTCTGATGAAGCGAATCATTTCCTTCTTAATCGTCAACATTTTAGCCAGCTTTACGATAGGAATTTCTCCAGAGTCAGCATTTGCACAGAGCAGCGCCTATTTTCGGAATCTGCGTCATGAAATGGTGACCCGATATATAGAGGGGGAAGGAATCAAAAACCCGCGCGTACTTTCTTCCATGAAGCAGGTTCCCCGCCATGAATTTGTCAGTTCCAACATGAAAAACCTGGCTTATCAGGATCTGGCATTGCCGATTGGCTATAAGCAGACGATTTCTCCACCCTATGTCGTCGCGTACATGACAGAAACCATCGATCCACAGCCTGATGACAAAGTACTTGAAATCGGCACAGGCAGTGGTTATCAGGCGGCGATACTTTCGGGTCTGGTGAAAGATGTCTATACCATCGAAATTGTGGAAGGGCTCGGAAAGAAAGCGGCCGTACGGTTGAAACGGTTGAAATATGACAACGTTCACACGCGAATCGGTGATGGTTATCTTGGCTGGCCAGAAGAAGCACCATTCGACAAGATCATCGTCACCTGCTCTCCGGAAAAAGTACCTAAACCTTTAATCGATCAGTTGAAAGAAGGCGGCATGTTGTTGATTCCTCTGGGAGAGCGATATCAACAGGTCTTCCATCTCTTTCAGAAAGAACAGGGAGAATTGAAGCATAAACGGCTCATCCCGACGTTATTTGTACCGATGACGGGTCGTTCGGAAGAAAAACGTGAAGTCAAACCGAATCCCCTGAAGCCGGAAATCATCAATGGCGGTTTTGAAATCGATGCGAACAATGACAAAAAAGTTGATAACTGGCACTACCAACGTCGTGTAAACAGGATCAACGTCAATGCTCCTGAGGGAAGCCACTATCTGCAATTTGAAAATGATACTCCAGGAAGGTTATCACAAATGTTGCAGGGAATGGCCATTGATGGTTCCAAAGTCCATGCGATCGAGATCAGTCTTCAAGTAAATTATTTGAACACAGCTCAGGGAGCTGAAAACTTTCAAAAGCCCGGTTTTATTATCCATTTTTATGATAAGATTCGTCGGAATATTGGACAGGCATATATTGGCCCGTGGATCGGAAGTCGTGAATGGCATCTGCAGTCAAAAAAGATTCCGATCCCCCCGCAGACGCGGGAGGCAGTGATTCAGCTGGGGCTCAATGGTGGTATTGGAGTACTGAACGTCGATAACTTGAAGATTGAAAAAATCGAGTAGTCTTCGAATCCATTTGATTCGGGCAAAGTTTTTTCTTGAAAAAAGCAGGCCGCTTCATAGAATGAATTTTGCAACCCCACTTCTTTAAACAGAACCCTTCTCCAAAAGAGATAAGAGAGCATTTCTTATCTCCATATCTGTCCATGTATTTATACTGCAACCAGATTCAGATTCTGCTTCAGCGGAAGAACTCTTATGCGGAGTTCTTCCAATGCGTCATTCTTACTTATTTATCATTATTCTATTTCATTCCCTTCTCAAACTGTTTGCGTGGAAACCGAATGCCATTACGCCAATTCCAGACACTTCAACAATCAAAAGGTGCGGTCTTTCAAGATCTTGAACAATTTCATCCACTTGCTTCAGATTTTGGGGCGCCAGAAAAAGAGTATCAGAGCGCGCATGAAAGTGCCGCGCTGTTCGACCTGACTCATCGTGATCAACTAGAATTAAAGGGTAAAGATCGAGAGAAATTCCTGCATAATTTTTGTACGAACGACATCAAGAATTTACAGCAAGATCAGGGTTGCGAGGCATTTATTACCAATGTTCAGAGCCGTATTCTTGGTCACATCTTTGCCTTCAATCATGAAGAGTCGATCTGGATTGATACCGCACCGGGAGAAAGTACCGCGATTATCAAACACCTGGATCGTTATATCATTCTGGAAGATGCCAATTTTGAAATGCGATCTCCAGAGTATGGCAATCTGTATTTGAGCGGCCCGGAATCAACCGACATTCTCTGTCGAACAGGATTCCCAGTGGAGTCTCTTACGGTAAATCAACAGTTACGTGTGACGGATGATGATAGCAATTTGACGATACGACGTGTCGACTGGCTCCAACAGCCTGGGTACCTTTGTTGTCTGCTGTATGGCAAAATTTCTGATTTGTGGACAAGTCTGCTTGAATCGGGTGCAACGCCGGCAGGTCAAGACGTTTTCCAGGCACTTCGCATTGAATCCGTATTCCCCACATATGGAATTGATCTTTCAGAAGAGAATCTGGCTCAGGAAGTAAATCGAACGGAGCGTGCGATTTCATTCAAAAAAGGCTGCTATCTGGGACAGGAACCGATTGCGCGAATTGATTCACTAGGTCACGTAAATCGAGAGCTGCGAGCCATTGGTCTTGATCAGGCCTGGATTCCTCCCGCGGGAACAAAAGTGGTTGTGAAAAACGCCGATGATCAACAGGAGGTGGGTATCATTTCTTCTTCTGCCAGATCGTATGGAAGGTATCCTGCCGTCGCGATGGCGCTGGTACGGCGTGGTTCGAATGATCCGGGCACCGAGGTACAACTCGTTTACGAGGATCAGGAATCAACGGGAATCATTTTAGGCTCACTCAATTAAGCAGTTGATTCATCGGTTTTTTCCTGAGTGTCTCTGTCAGAGCGCGGTGATATTCATCGTCGGTCGTTATAATAAGCGCAAAAACGGCGATCCCAATCCATGTCACACGCGAAGCTTCAATTACGATTACTGAAAATCATTCTGGCATGTTTCTCGCTGGGGATGCTTTTTAATACCTGGCGGCTCTGGGCACCGCAAACGGTATTTCCTCAGGTCCCTTTATTCCCTTTCATTTTTAACCTGCCGACCTGGGTAGACTGGCTGACGTTGACCACGATGGTCATCTCAAGTTTGTTGATTCTGGGAATGGTCTTTGCTTCATGGGTTCGGCCAAGGCGGAATCAGGAGATCTGGGAATCAGGCCAACAAATATGCGGTGGTCTGTTTTTTTTCGCATTCCTGATTTCAATCGCGTTTGACCAGCATCGACTTCAACCTTGGGCTTATCAGTTTGCAATCGCTTTTCTATTGCTGACCTGTCTGAAACCGCTGCGGGCTGTGCGACTGTTTCGGCTGTTTGTGATCAGCATTTATTTCTATTCCGCGATCTCCAAGTGCGATGCCAGTTTTGTGCAGACGTTGGGGCCGCAGTTAGTCAAAGGTCTCTTTACCGGAATTGGGGTGTCGACGGCATACTGGTCAGAGCGTACCTTAACCCTGATCTCTGCTTCCTTTCCGATTGCCGAATTTTTGATAGCCGTAGGTTTGTTCATTCCCCGTACCCGCCGATGGACACTCTGGGCTGCGGTATCCATGCATGTTTGTCTTATTCTTGCCGTCGGTCCCTGGGGAATGAATCACCATGGAGGCGTTCTTATCTGGAATATTTATTTCATTCTGCAGGATCTGATCCTGTTTAGTGGAGTGCTGAGCCGGGCAAGATCAGGAGAGGCATCCATTGATCATTCTGAAATCAGCCTGTCTTGGAAACATTGTTCCGGAAAAGAAAAAGGCATCCTGGCGATCGCCTGGTTTGTGATACTGGCGCCCTTTTTAGAACCAACCGGATATTTCGATCACTGGCCTGCCTGGGGATTGTACGCGAGTTCGCATGATCGTGTGACACTGCTGGTTGATGAAGAAGCAAAATCGCAGCTCCCCCCTGCACTCCAGTCGTTTGTTGATCCACCTCGTCCGCTGAGTTCCTGGTGTCGAGTTCGCGTTGATCGCTGGTCGCTGGTCGAACTCGGTGCCCCCATCTATCCCCAGGCTCGCTTTCAATTGGGTGTGGCCATCGCGGTCAGCAGAATGACGGATCAGGAATTGGAGAACGACTCAGAGCAACCGCAAGTCAAATTGCTGTTCGAAAGCGCAGCTCATCGGTTCACAGGTAAGCGCAAAATTAGTGATTACACAGGCTTAACACAAATTGAGCCACTGACAAAGCGGTTCTGGTTCAATGCGTTGCCGCGCCCCTTTGATGTGGATGAAAATGCCAGTTCGGAGAAGATAGAGAATTGAACCTTTTCGGTGAAAAGCCGTCTCTCCTGTGCGCGTCGGTTGCAATTCGACCGAATTCAAAATACAACGGCGTTTCTGGTTTTGAAAAAATCCTTCTCGATAATTCACCAACACTAGTTTTGTTTATTTATGATTTGAGGCGTGAAATGGCTTTGATTAATGATCACTACCTGAAGCTCAAAGCGGGGTATCTGTTTCCGGAAATCGGACGTCGTGTCAACAAGTTTTGCGAAGAGAACCCGAGTGCGGCGGTGATCAAACTGGGTATTGGTGATGTGACCGAGCCATTGCCGCCCGCGATCCGGGAAGCCATGCACGCTGCCATCGATGAGATGGGAAATCCGGAGACGTTTCGTGGTTATGGTCCCGAACAGGGTTATGCGTTTTTGAGAGATGCCATCGCGAAAAATGATTTTCAGTCGCGGGGTGTTGATATTTCCGCAGACGAAATTTTTGTCTCCGATGGTTCGAAGTGTGACACGGGAAATATCCTCGATATTTTTGGTGCTGAGAATAAAGTCGCTGTGACAGACCCCGTTTATCCCGTTTATGTTGATACCAACGTGATGACCGGGCGCACGGGTGAAGCAGATGAAAGTGGACGGTATGCAGGTTTGACTTATCTGCCTGTTACTGCCGAGAATAACTTTGTCCCGGCTTTGCCTGATTCACCCGTTGATCTGATTTATCTCTGTTATCCGAATAACCCCACGGGAACGGTTGCGACCAAAGAAACCCTCAAACAATGGGTTGATTATGCCAAAGCAAACGGGTCGATCATTTTCTTTGATGCTGCCTATGAAGCTTTTATTACTGACGATGAAATCCCACACTCTATTTATGAGATTGAGGGAGCCAAAGAAGTCGCAATTGAATTCCGCAGTTTCAGTAAGAACGCCGGCTTCACCGGAACCCGTTGTGCATTCACCGTCGTTCCCAAAGAATTAAAAGGAAAGACGGCAGCGGGCGTGACAACAGACATTCATCCTCTCTGGAATCGACGCCACTGCACCAAGTTCAATGGTGTGTCTTACATCATTCAGAAAGGGGCGGAAGCTGCTTACTCTGAGCAGGGCAAACAGCAGATTCAGTCATTGATCGCATTCTATCTGGAAAATGCCCGCCTGCTGCGAGAAGGTTTGGAATCGGTGGGGATTTCAGTTTACGGTGGCGTCAATGCTCCTTATGTCTGGCTCAAAACACCCGGGGATGCGTCCAGTTGGGACTTCTTTGACGAATTGTTGCAAAAAGCACATCTGGTCGGTACTCCGGGCAGTGGATTTGGCGCTGCCGGTGAAGGATATTTCCGCCTAAGTGCTTTCAACAGCAGAGATAATATCAATGAAGCGGTGACGCGTTTTCAGAACGTAGTCCGTTAAGATGGACAGAGGTTGCAACCGGACCGCCTGTGACAGAAAACGCTGTTTTACAGGCGAATTGCCGTTTATTGTAGACACTTTACGGGAGACTTACGTATAATCATTAACTTGATTTAAGTCGAAGTTCCTCTCCGAAAGAGGACACCATGCAATACATCACCTGCTAATCCGGACGTCGACCGCGGCTATCCGGATCTCGCCGTCCCGTATGGTTACCCCCTTTAACATTATTTTCATTCTTCACCGAAAGGTTGTTCCTATGTCGAAATGGCATCTCTCTGCCTGTTTATGTATTGCGTTGTTTGGATTTGCCCAACTAGCGAACGCGCAGAACGAAAAAGCAGGTTCCGGTAAATCCGCCTTAAAAGACCAGAAACAGAAAGTCAGTTACGGGATTGGCTACAATCTGGGGCAAAATCTGATGCGGGATCAGTTAGACGTCGACCCACAAATTCTGGTCAAAGGCATTCTTGATGCCATGACCAAACAAAAACCACAGATGACCGAAGAAGAAATCCGTGCCACCTTGATTGCTTTCCAGCAGGAATTACGCGATCAGCAGGCAGCAAAAATGAAAAAAGCACAAGCGGAAAACGTTGCAAAAGGAAAACAGTTTCTGGCAGCGAATGCCAAGAAAGAAGGCGTGAAGACAACGAAAAGTGGTCTGCAGTACAAAGTCATTAAGAAGGGAACAGGAAAGACTCCCGGTCCGAATGACAGAGTCACCACACATTATCGTGGAACTTTGATCAATGGAAAAGAGTTTGATAGTTCTTACAAACGAAAACAGCCAGCAACGTTTCCGGTTAGTGGTGTGATCAGTGGTTGGACAGAAGCCCTGCAGCTGATGAAAGAAGGAGATAAATGGCAGCTGTATATTCCCAGCGATCTGGCATACGGAACCCGCGGTTCAGGTCCTGATATCGGGCCAAACGAAGTCCTTATCTTCGACATTGAATTACTGAAAGTTAACTGATTTGTTTTAGAGGAAACTCAATAAACAACTCTCAGGCCGACGCATTTCATGGTGCGTCGGCCTTTTTTGTATACACGTCCCACGGTAAAAACTGAAAGGCCGTTTACAGGGGATACGAGGATTGTGTTGATTCTGGTGTGGGGTTTTATACTCGGATGGGGATATTTATTCCACTCAAAGTACGGTGATGTTGTTTTTTGTAAGCTAAGGTTCTCGGAGAGTCACATAAAATTGTATCGATCTACATCTCTGTCTACTTCAAAAAGTAACCGAGCTATGCCAGAAATTAATAAGAGTAACGACCAGCTTTTACAGGATATCCACAATTCGCAGGCAAAACCGACCTGTTCTGAATGCGGTACTTACGAGCCTTGGGGCCTTTCTTCCTGGTGCCCGAAGTGTGGTTACTATCCAGCTCTGGGAAAATGTGTAGGCCAGACTGAACTCGAGGATCAGGTAGAAATCAAACCACAACCGCAAACTGTCTGGGAAATCATTCCGGAATGGGGTTGGATCTTAGGATTCGGTACGATTGCCGCCATTGGTTTGAGTATTGGTGCACGATATTATTGCTCCAGCGCAGCTGAGTTATGTTTGTGGACCATCACACAAGCCACTGTTGGTTTTCTGATGTTTATGATTGCGCATATGATTGTCTACTTGAACGCTGTCTCGAAATCAGTCGAGTTCGGTATCTTGAGCATCTTCCTGACGCCGCTCAAAATCTGGGGACCGACGGTTCGTCGTTTTCCGGCAGGTGCCTGGAAATTAGATATGGCAGTCTGGGGACTGACTTTATTTATCAGCGCGTTTGCCATAGTAGGTGGTTTTGAATTCAATTCCCTGTTCAAAGACTGGGGAGTGCGAAAATCGGCGAATGTCAACCTGGTCGCTACAATTGTTGATCAGGCTAAAAATGCGGAAGGTGACGGCGCAGACAATTTGGAAGAAGCATTGGACGATTTTGCGGGCGGAAGCGAAGAGACGCCAGATAAAATGGCAGAAAAGGCAGCGGCAGCAGCCGGAGCAGCCGGTGGAGCGCTTCCCGAGCCTGAGCCAGAAAAGGAACCTGAAGAAACCGCGACAGCGCCCCTGCAGGAGTATGACTGTCTGCTACTCGGATACTCGGCATTGCCAAATGGAAAGATCGATTCGGTTCTCATCGCCTCTTCCTATAACAAGAAGCTGGTGTATGCGGGATACATTATCGGTAGCGACCTTCCGGAAGATATTCGAAAAGAGTGGGAGTCTCGTTTGCCAGAACTGAGACAAAAGAAACCTTTTGTGAAGAACAAACAGGTTGCCACCTGGATCAAACCCAGGATCACTTTGAAAGTGGCGGCAGAAGGCTGGAACGAACATTCTCGTCGTTTGATCAAGCCGCAATTTGTCTCGTTGCTTCAGGAAATCAGCGTCGACTGATCTCATAGTGAATACGAACTGAAACAGAGCCGAGCCTCGTTGCTTCCCGCGGCGGGGCTCTTTTGATGCCCGTCAGCAAATCAGAACGCCCTGGTTGGTAAGAACACATGGTTCTCATGACGGCGCTCTGTTATCCCGGTCACTGATTGCTAAAATAAAGAGAGATCTTTTTTCTAAATCAGCTATCAGGCGACGATCAATATGAAATCGGAAATGGAACGTTACAGTCGGCAGGTCCTCTTTTCAGAACTGGGGGAGGCAGGCCAGGCCCGCTTGATGCAGGGTCGCGTCTTATTGTGCGGCTGTGGCGCTTTGGGAACCGTCTTAGCGGAAACGCTGGTCCGGGCAGGCGTTGGTCAATTGAAAATTGTGGATCGCGATTTTGTCGAACTAAGCAATTTGCAGAGACAGGTCCTGTTTGACGAAACTGATGTGGCCGCAAAACTTCCCAAAGCGATTGCTGCTGCTGAGAAACTGAAAAAAATTAACAGCGAAGTCAAAATCGAACCGATTGTGGAAGACATTGATCATACCAATATCTTAGCACTGGCAAATGACGTCGATCTAATTCTGGATGGTACAGATAATTTTGAAGTCCGCTATCTGATCAATGATGTCTCACTGGAACTGGGCATCCCCTGGATTTACTGCGGCTGTATCGGCAGTACCGGGCAAACGATGACGATCCTGCCTGGCAAGACTGCCTGCCTGCGCTGCCTGATCGATTCTGCTCCGGAACCGGGAAGCACGGAGACCTGTGATACCGCGGGCATCTTGGGACCAACGGTGAATGTGATCGCGTCATTAGAAGCCGTTGACGCAATCAAGCTGCTTGCTGGACTTGAAGAACAGATCAAGCCGGTACTGACTGTCGTCGATGTCTGGGAGGGATCATTCCGGCAGATGAGTGTGGCCGATCTCCGTGACAAAGCGGGCTGCAAGGCCTGTCATCAGGGAGAACGAATCTGGCTGAAGGGAGAACAAGGCTCGCGCACCACGCGACTGTGCGGCAGAAATGCGGTTCAGGTTTCACCCGCAGATAAAGGGCAGATCATCTTTGAAGAGCTGGCGAAAAAACTCCAGAATTCTGGAGTGGTCGATTTCAATGCGTATTTGCTTAGATTGAATCTGAAAGATCCTGATTATGAAATCAGCCTGTTTCGTGATGGTCGCGCCATCATCAAAGGCACCGATGATCCCTCGATCGCAAAAACAATCTATGCTCGCTACATCGGCAGTTAAACAGCAATAAAGTGCGCTGCGTTTTATTTGATCTCATCCTGATGTGCGAGAAACATTTGCACCATTTCTTTTCGCATCCGCATGACTAAATCTCTGGTCATCAACGATGAATGATTTTTTCCCGGAAAGATCTCGACCACCGTATCTGCAGCGATGTCCCCATTCAAGCGATCCAGAGACTGTTTGAGCAACACCGTTGCCCCTTCCAGATAAAATGTATCCTGATCGCCCATAAAGACATGAATCTTTCCTGCCAGTTTAGGCGCAAGTTTTTCCCAGTTCGTTTCCAAAATCAACCGGATATCATAGCCTTTCCAGGTTTTGGCAACTTGAAGGTCGATGGTCCCGGTTTCCCGGTCATACAGTTTTTGGGGTGTTCCATCTTTTCCGCGCGGGCTGAAAACAGCTTCAAAGCTTCGCAGCTGACCGCCGGGGCCTAGAACGTGTTCCATTTTGGCAAAGGATTCATACCATAAGACTGGCTGCTGCCCCATACGGGCAAGCGGCCTGGGTTGATTCGCGGCATCACGATACATGTTGCTTGAAGGATCGTAGAGATTGATCTGTTGGAAATCTCGAAAATCTACGGGGTCGGGGGCGGTACTCCACGTACCACCAAACGTATCGGGATAGGTTACCTGTAACCAGAGTGAAGACCAGCCTCCCGAAGAGTGTCCTGTTAAAAACCGAGCACGTTGATTGGGAATCGCACGATAGCTCTTTTCGAGTGCAGGCAAAAACTCTGTCGTGAATGCTTTTCCAACAGGGCCATTATTGGCCGAGTCGGCAAAGACATGATGCCCGTAGCGGCAATTCGGATTTAATAAGACGCGAATGAATTCTACGCCTCCTTCATTCTGCTCTGAGACAGGAGTCAAACTCCGTCCGCGTAAATGATCGCCGCCAAAGCCGGGAATCGTATAAATCACCGGATACGTTCTTTCGGGTTGCTCATAATAACTTTGTGGCAGAAGAACCGTGGCCTCGAAAAAGGTATCGCGTCCATGAAATTTTGATAACAGGGGAGAACGAACTTTGAAATACTTGTTCCAGCGGCTCTCTTTAATCGATTTTTCAGGCACCAGTTTATCGACCGTCAGGAGCGGTGGATTTGGAAATCCGCCTGCGGGGACGGTGATGACTCGACTATAACCGTTTCCAGGAGCGGTGCCGATCTGGGGCTCTGTTTCATTAAAGCGAACCACGGCTTGTGCACGATACCCTGCCAGGTTCATTTCGGACAATGGGTTTGGGAATGAAAGTAGCCCTTTCGTATCGGGAGCGAACTCAATAGTTTTTCCCGGCTGCCAGTCTTTCACGTCTAGCGCAATGAATAATTCTGGTTGAAACCAGGAGGGGCCCAGTCGCGGCTCGCGATCCATGCGGGTAAAGATCAGATAAACGCGTCCTGTATAGGGTTGCTGATGTATTGAATCAGTAAAGCGAATCTGAAACGTGTTTTCGGCAGCCTGGGATTCAGCAAACAGGAGTAAAGAGAACGCAATCGAGAATAAGAGTGTCTGCAGACAAAACCGAAATCGCTGAATCATAGTGAATCTCACCTCAGATTGTTTCAAAGTAGAACGCGACGAAATAAAATCATAACGTCATCATAACTCTTCTGCACAATAAAAAAAGTATCGTCCGCGAAAGGCACGCTCTCGAATGAATGAGATTCCATCCAGTCTGGAAGAACTATCGTCTCGTTTAACTCAGGTCGAATCCGTGTTGATGCATCTTCAACATGAAGTCGAACAGTTAAATCAGGCCATTATCCAGCAGAACACAACCGTTGATGCTTTGAATAAGTCACTGAAATCACTTGATTCCCGTCTGGGCGCCTTGGAAGAAGAAGACGAAGGCCGGGATCCCTATCAGGAAAAGCCACCTCATTATTAATCTGTATCACGTTGCTTCATTTCTGTTCCCTTCAAACCCCATTTGCGTCGCCACTCAATCTCGACTGGACATGATGACAGAATGTGGAATTCTCAGAATTCCGTTGAATCGGTAATAAATCTACGACTCTATCAAAGGAACCGCTTGAAAATAATCCGACGATGCCGCATGATTTAATTAACAGTCGTAAGAAATCCAGGTTTGACTTCCGGAAGGGGCGACACTCATGCGTCGGGTAATTTCAGTAATTCTTAACAGTAGCCTGATCCTGTTCCTAAGTGTTTTGACCGTTAGAATTTTGCCGGCTGCAGAGCAAAAGCAGCCTAACGTTGTAATTATCATGACTGACAATCATGGTGAATGGACGCTGGGCTGTTATGGCAACAAGGATATTAAGACCCCGCATATTGACCAGCTGGCGAAAGAAGGAACGTTGTTCACGCGCGCCTTTGCGAACAATGCTGTCTGCTCTCCGACCCGTGCCTCGTTTCTCACCGGTCTGATGCCCTGCCAGCATGGAGTGCACTGTTATCTCAGACCTCGCATTCAAACCGGCCCCGATTCGTTTAATACGCTGGAAGAGTTCCAGTCGATTCCACAAGTCCTGCATGATGCCGGATATGTTTGCGGACTTTCGGGCAAATGGCATCTGGGAGATAACCTCTATCCGCAGGAAGGCTTTTCTTACTGGATTACGAAACCACATGGCGGCAGTGCGGGTTTTTACAATCAGAAAGTAATCGAGCACGAAAAAATTCGAGAGGAGCCAACCTACCTCACGGATTTATGGACGCAGAACGGCATCAAGTTCATCAAACAAAATCAGGATAAACCGTTCTTTCTGTTCCTGGCATACAATGGTCCTTACGGCTTAGGTTCAGCCATGAAGGAGCCGATCAAAAACCGGTTCAAAGCAGACTATGAAAAAAAGACATTCCCCTCGTTTCCTCGAGAAAAGCCACAGCCCTGGAACTTCAATTATGGGGACTGGATTGGTGATCTCGGCATCATTCGCAAATATGCGGCAGAAGTTTCCGCCGTCGATGATGGCGTTGGAGAGATCATGCAGACCTTGAAAGAACTGGGACTTCGCGAGAACACGCTGGTGATTTTTACTGCTGATCAGGGGCTGGCCGGCGGGCATAGTGGCTATTGGGGCATGGGCGATCATACGCGACCTCTAACGGCGTTCGACTGGACGATGACAATCCCGCTGATCTTCTCTCAACCTGGAAAAATCGTTTCGGGTGCCCGTCAGGATATGATGGTCGCGAACTATGATGTCTACCCGACCCTGCTCCACTATCTGGGCTTGCAGGATCAAATTCCAGAAAAGCCAGCAACTCCCGGCCGTAATTTTGCATCGGTACTCAAGGGCGAACAGATTCCCTGGTCGGAAGCCGTGTTCTATGAGTTTGAAAATGTGCGCGCCATCCGAACCCGAGACTGGAAATACATTGAACGGTTTCGCGAAACGCCGAACGAACTCTACCAACTGACGCAAGATCCCGGAGAACGAAAGAATCTGATCGAAGATTCTGAATTCAACAGCAAACGAAAAGAACTCAAGAGGCGCATGGATCAGTTCTTTGCCAAATACGCCGATCCGAAATGGGATCTCTGGCATGGTGGCAAATCAAAGACAGTGCTGATGACCAAGAAGTTGTTTCCCGAATCCTCGCTCTATCTGCCTGCCTCAAAGTAACTCCAATTGTTGTGGTTACTCCTTCGTACCTGAACGACCTCGCTTGATATTACTGGCGGTGCAATCGCCATAATCGGCACAGGCAGAGATCTGCGTATTCGCTCCGTAAATTCTCTACGCTGCCTGATAATTCAATTCTACATTAGTCTTTTATCGACTTATTCTAAAAGTACCGGGAAGTATGAGTAAGGCAAACGATTCTGCCAGAACTCAATCAGAACTGGTCAAAATGTTGCATTTCCCCTGATGAAGCATAGGCCTGCATTTCCGATACGTATTTTAACGAACCGTTTTAAAAGTTTGAGCACAACCAGGAGGTACGTGCCATGTCGGTTACCCATTATACCGCCAAAGAGATCTGCGATCTCGAGACAAAGTCGACAACACCCCGTTTTTTACACTCGCTATTTGGATCAGCTGCTATTTTAGCGCTGGCTTTTCAATGGCCTTCCAGTATCTGGTATTACCAGGTCGGTTTGACGTTGATCGCTGCTTACAGCATGTTCTGCTGGTCAAGCTGTTTTCATGAAACATCCCACCAGGGAATTTGTGGAAAGCCCTGGGTCAGTATCTGGCTGGGACGAGCCATCGGTACCATGCTGTTTGTATCCTATACCGCATATCGGGAAGCCCATATCCGTCACCATGCTTACTTGAACAAGCCCGGCGACTGGGAATTGTGGCCTTATTCCGACCCGAAAACATCACTGACATTCCGCCGCATTTTCTGCTGGCTGGAATTGCCATTTGGATTTTTTACATCTCCGTTTGTGTACGCTCGCTTGTGTTTCAGTAGAAACACGCCGGTGAAAAAACCGGAAATCATGAAAGCCATGCGAATGGAATATGCCGTGATGGCGATTGTCTGGGCATTGATTCTGGGCACCATTGCCTGGTTCTCGCTCTGGAAACCATTCATTGTAGCCTGGATTATTCCTCACTGGGTTGCCAGTGTGATTCAGACCTTCCGCAAATTCACAGAACACTTGGGTATGCAAAGCTACGATCCTTTGCTGGGCACACGAACTGTCATCGGTTCCAACCTGATTACCCGGATTTGTACTTACATTAACTTCGATATCTTCGTGCATGGTCCCCATCATCGACATCCCAAAATTGCTCACAACAAACTGGTCGAAAAGATGGACAATTACCAAAACGACAATCCTGATACCAAGTATCCGGTCTTTACAACTTACATGTCAGCCATGAAGCATACCTTGCCCGCGCTCTGGAAGCCGGGAGTTGGCATGAATGTAGGGGCCCCTGCTCCGAAAAAAGAGAAATGGCTTGGCGCTGATAACTTTGTGACCGATGTCGCCAGAGAAATTCTCTCTGATCGGGACGTCTCGAATGCACATCGTGCCTCATAGTCGATCTGTAAAAACAGAAAACGCCTCATCGCGACTGTTGCGATGAGGCGTTTTTTTATTGCTCTGAAATAGAGACCGTTTATCTTCTGAAAAGACGACGGCGGCGGAAGATGCGTCTGCGACCTGGTTCACAGCATTCGACAGCCTGAGGAGCGACTGCTTCCTCTGGTGTCAGTTCTTCCCGTACTTTGAGCAGCAGTTTCTTGCTGGCTTTGATGCCCGCATATTCGTCGAGTTTTTTGCCTTCGTATTCAATGCCCACGTAGCCGTGGTAGCCCGCATCGAGCACGATTTTCATCATCTTCACATAGTCTGTCTTAATCTCGTTGCCATCTTTATCGAACTCATGTGTTTTGGCACTGACGGCCTTGGCATAAGGCATCAGTTCCTTGACTCCTTTATAGCGGTCATATTCTTCGCCGGTTTTACGGTCGAGAACAAAATTTCCGAAGTCGGGCAATGTGCCACAGCCGGGCAGATTGACCATCTTCATCACACCAGCCAGCCAGGCACCGTTGGAAGACAGACCACCATGATTTTCCACGAGCACGTTAATGCCATACTTTGCGGCAAAGTTAGTCAGACGACGTAAACCGTCGGCTGCCAGTTTTTGCTGTTCTTTATAACTGCCATTGCTGCGGGCGTTCACGCGAATGGAATGACAACCCAGTGTTTTGGCCGCTTCCACCCACTGGTGATGGTTCTTAATGGCTTGTGTCCGCTTTTTGGGATCGGGATCACCGAGTGCCCCTTCCCCGTCGATCATGATCAGCAGGTTTTTCACGCCCACATCAGCGGCCCGCTGATTCATTTCGGCCAGGTATTTTTTGTCCCGGGCTTTGTCTTTGAAGAACTGATTCACATACTCAACGGCATTGATACCAAACTCTTCTTTGGTGACTTTGGCAAAGTCCAGGTTGTCCAGCTTTCCTCCTTTGAGTGCACGGTGCAGAGACCATTCTGCCAGGGAAATTTCGAACAAAGGATTATTGAGTGAAGTCGTCGCAAACGCGGAACCGGCCCAACCGCTCAAGGCAAGTCCGGCGGAAAAGGCCGTTGTTTGTTTCAGAAAGTCACGGCGGGAAGAAGACTGTGTCATGAAAGAAGCTTTCTCTGTTTGTGATGAAAGGGGTTGCAGGATCAGTTTTCACATGAAAAACTGCTTTCGGATTATAAAAACTCATTCCTCAGCTGACAATCACAGTTTGGATTACTACCAAAAAGAAACCTCCGAACCACAACCTGGGTGATTCAGAGGCTTCAAAGTCTAATGTCGGAGGCTCATCGCTCTTAATAGCGATAGTATTCCGGCTTGTAAGGTCCTTCGACAGGAATGCCCAGGTATTCTGCCTGGTCATTTGACAGTTTCGACAGTTTGACGCCCAGTTTGTCCAAGTGCAGACGGGCAACTTCTTCGTCCAACTGTTTCGGCAGCATGTACACTCCGATTTCGTATTTGTCGGTTTCGTTCCAGAGTTCGATCTGGCCGATTACCTGGTTGGTGAAACTGTTTGACATCACAAACGAAGGATGGCCGGTTGCACAACCCAGATTGACCAGACGGCCTTCCGCGAGCACGATCAACGCTTTGCCATCAGGATAAACAAATTTGTCGACCTGAGGTTTGATTTCAATTTGCTCGATGTCTTTGCGATTCTTCAGGTAAGCGATCTGAATTTCGGAATCGAAGTGACCGATGTTGCAGATGATCGCTTCATTTTTCATGTTATCAAGATGCTCGCCACAGATGACATCGCAGCAGCCGGTAGCCGTGACGAAGATATCGCCGCGGCTGGCAGCGTCTTCCATCGTGGTGACTTCGAAGCCTTCCATCGCTGCCTGCAGTGCACAGATTGGATCGATTTCTGTGACCAGCACGCGTGCTCCCAGACCTTTCATCGCATCGGCACAACCTTTACCAACATCACCATATCCACAGACAACGACCACTTTACCCGCGATCATAATATCGGTGGCACGTTTGATGCCGTCTGCCAGTGATTCGCGGCAGCCATACAGGTTGTCGAACTTACTCTTGGTGACAGAGTCATTGACATTGATCGCAGGCACACCCAGTTTTCCCTGTTCGTGCATCTGATGCAGACGGTGCACGCCGGTGGTCGTTTCTTCGGTCAGACCTTTAATGCTTTTGAGCATTTCGGGGTACTTTTCGTGTACCATGACAGTCAGGTCGCCACCGTCGTCCAGAATCATATTCAAGGATTCGCCGTTCGGCCAGTAGAGCGTCTGCTCAATACACCAGTCAAATTCCTCATCATTCATGCCCTTCCAGGCAAAAACCGGTACGCCGGTCGCTGCAATCGCAGCCGCGGCATGGTCCTGTGTGGAAAAAATGTTACAGCTCGACCAGCGAACTTCCGCTCCCAGTGCGGTTAATGTTTCGATCAGCACAGCGGTCTGAATGGTCATATGCAGGCAACCGGCGATCCGAGCCCCTTTAAGAGGCTGCTCTTTGCCATACTTTTCCCGCAAAGACATCAAACCGGGCATTTCCGTTTCTGCCAGTTCAATTTCCTTGCGACCCCAGGCAGCGAGCTTCTGGAATTCTTCTTCGCTGTAATCCTTGACTTTATACGGCAGTGAGTTGGTTTCGGTCGACATTCTCAATCCTTGTGATTCAAATAGAAAAGGGGAGTTTTTGATTCATGTTCAAGCGGAAACGGGCTTGAATGATGGCATTATAGTTGCTTTACTTGAGCAAGCAAAATGAACACTGTTCAAAACCAGTGTAAGAGATCAGGAAAAATCAGAACGCGTTTCTATTTATAAAGCCTGTTCTGACTGATTTGATTCTTCAAAACGAAGGTGTTTATCTCTGACGATCTGAGACACCATCCATTACTATATCCCAAGTCCTGTAGTCCGACGATTCGATCAGCCGCCTGAATCACCAGAGAAACGGTGTCTGTGCTGACTGCAAGATAGGCAAATCGAACCGGGGTGGCAATAGAAAACACAGATTTGTTGACCTGCAAAAGCGATAATTTATACACTGTGCAAGCCTCTCTCTGGATGATTTTAGAGCAAAGCAGCCAATTTTAAACCCTCTTCAGACAAGAAAATAGAATGCGAATTAGTGAATTATATCGTTCCGGAACATTTGACCTTTCTGTGGAGATTTTCCCTCCCAAAAACGAAAGTGGCGATGCAGAGCTGTTTCGGACACTGGAAGAGCTGATTCGCTATCAGCCCGCCTTTGTTTCTTGTACTTATGGTGCAGGAGGCTCAACCAGCAAACGGACCATCGAGTTATGCGAAACAATCCAGAACCAGCTTCATACCACGGCGACCGCACACTTTACCTGTGTCGCCTCCACGCGGGACCAGTTGGTTGACTGGCTGCAGAGTGCTTCCGATGCCGGCATCAACAATATTATGGCATTGCGTGGTGATCCTCCCAAAGGGCAGGAAACGTTTGTGCCAGCTGATGGGGGTTTGAAGTATGCGAATGAACTGGTGGCGTTGATCCGTGAGCATTTTCCGCAGATGGGGATCGGCGTCGCCGGCTATCCAGAAGTGCATCCCGAATCACCTGATGCGGAAACCGATCTGGCGAATCTCAAACGCAAAGTCGATGCCGGGGCGAATGCCGTCTATACGCAGCTCTTCTTTAACAACACCCATTTTCACAATTTTCGCGAACGCTGTGTTCAAGCGGGGATTACCTGCCCAATCATTCCAGGAATCATGCCGATCACCGAATTCCGGCGGATCCAGCGGATCAGCTCGATGTGCAATTCCGAATTTCCCGTGGAATTAACGGAGAAGCTGGAAGCAGTTCAGGAGGATCTCGAAGCACAGTTTGAAATCGGTGTGGATTTCGCGATCCGACAGTGCCAGGAACTGATCGATGATGGCGTGCCCGGGATTCATTTTTATGCATTGAATCGTTCGCCCGCCTGCAAACGCATCTTTGAGGCACTCGGATTCCACGAAGCATAATTCTAATTTGCCATCGCAGTCACTAAAGCAGCAAAAAGAAGGAACATCATGAATCAGCCGCTCAATTTCAAACAGGAACTGACTTGTGTATTCGGACAACCGGTCGCAGAGAATCCGACCCAATGCATGATGGAGGCGGCTTACAATGACTGTGGTCTGGAATGGCGGTACCTGACAATTGAGGTCGCACCCGATAATCTGGAACAGGCGGTCGGCGGTTTACGGGCAATGGGTTTTCGAGGCGCGAATTTAACGATCCCCCATAAAGTCGCCGTGATCCAACACCTGGATGGCATCAGTGACGCCGCCGCGATGATGGGGGCCGTCAACTGTATTGTCCGCAAAGGCGATCAGCTGGTCGGCGAGAACACGGACGGCAAAGGCTTCGTGCAGTCGTTAAAAGAACTAACCGATCCCACGGGCAAAAAAATCGTGATGTTTGGTGCCGGCGGCGCTGCCCGTGCGATTGGCGTGGAAACGGCGCTCGCAGGAGCCGCAGAGATCACCATCGTCAACCGGAGTGCCGAGCGCGGCGAAGCACTCGTTCAACTGTTGAGTGAAAAAACCAGTGTGCCCGTTTCTTTCATACAATGGGACGGAGATTACACTCTCGCAGAAGACGTCGACGTCGTGATCAACGCAACCTCCATCGGCCTGTACCCCGACGTGGATGCCGTCTTCCCACTCGATTTCAGTTCGCTCAAGTCGAACATGATCGTCTCCGACGTGATTCCCAACCCACCACAAACCCACCTGCTCCGCGAAGCAGCAAAAGCAGGCTGTCCAACTCTGGACGGCCTGGGTATGCTCGTGAATCAGGGAGTCATCGGTTTCCAACTCTGGACCGGCGTGGACCCCGATCCCAAACTCATGCGGGCAGCCTTGGAAGATGTTTTTGGGGTGTGAATTACTTTTTATCAGCACGCATTTTTAGCAACGTATCGAACCTTTTAGGGGGTGGCATGTCTTTAATCTTAGTGTAGATCTATCGGCTGATAATAGGGTTTTCTCGGAATATTAATATGCATAGCCTGAGACTCGCGATTCTTTGCGATTTCTATGATGATCAGGCTATCTCGTGCGTAATCCTGGCAGAACACTGGCTGGAAGATCATCCCGATGACAAACTGGTCACACTGAAATATGCAGAAATGCTTTATCTGCTCACCCGCTATGATGATGCAATTCAGGTCTATCTGGACGCGCTCGAAAAATTCCCTGAGAATCGCTGTGGCATCTACGCTGGTCTGGGGGGACTCTATCGTTACCGCGGCCAGTTCTCGGAAGCAGAAATCTGGTTTCGAAAAGCCACGGAAGCAAATTCGGATAATGCGACATTTTTCACTTTTCTCGGCGCCGTTCAGGCACGTCAGGGGAATTTGGTAGAAGCAGAAGCCAGCCACCGGCGAGCAACAAAATGTGCCACCGGTTGTATTGATGAAGCCTGGCATAATCTGGGACTGGTATTGCGCGGTCAAGGTTATCTGTTAGATGCAGCAGAGTGTTTTCGCAAAGCGATCAAACTGGATCCGGAATATGCGGATGCGAAGGAAGCACTGCGGGATGTGGAGTGGGCAATGAAAAAAATAGCTACGATGCCCGGAGCAGCAACAGATCAAGGAGAATAGATAAAACTAAAAAGAGTTACCTCGGCTCCCTTTTATTCGTGTAACATAGAGTTTCAACGTTTTATGGCTATGCAAACTCAAGAATGGTCATGCTGGGTTTCAAAATAGGGAGACATCCAATGTGGGGCGCTATCGTGGGCGATGTCGTCGGTTCGTACTTCGAACATTTTCCTACCAAGTCGACCGACTTTTATCTGTTTCGCGAAGAGTCAACCTTTACCGACGATACGGTGCTCACAACCGCTGTGGCGGACTGGTTGTTAAAAGAGAACGATCTTGTCAATACACTGCATCGTTATGTCAAATTCTATCCGGAAGCGGGTTATGGGCATACGTTTCTGTCTTGGGCTCAGTTGCGGCGGCGCGTGCCTTATCAGAGTTGGGGGAATGGATCTGCCATGCGCGTCAGTCCAGTGGCTTATACAACTGAAACCCTGGCCGACTGCCTGTATCTGGCGAAAAAATCGGCAGAGGTAACCCACAATCATCAGCAGGGGATCTATGGTGCCCAGGCAACAGCAGCCTGTATCTTTATGGCACGCAGCGGAAGTTCCCGGACTGAAATTTGTGAGTATATCGAAACCACATTCGGTTACGATTTACAGCGCTCGTTGGAAGAGATACGGCCGCATTATGTGTTTGATGTTTCCTGTCAGGGGTCCGTGCCGGAATCCATCATCGCCTTTCTGGAGTCGACCGATTTCGAATCCGCCATCCGGAATGCGATCTCACTGGGCGGCGATACAGATACAATGGCCTGTATCGCCGGCGCGATAGCCGAGCCTTTTTATGGTGGTGTGCCTCAAGAAATATACGAGCCGACGTTACCGTTGCTGGATCATCGAATTCGAAATACAGTGCAGTCGTTTTACAATCGTTTTGTCGACCGACAATCTGAGGGGAAGTAGAAGAAATCAAAACTCATGGATATCAAAATCACTGATGATGAAGCACTGGTTCTGTACGAGTTGCTGACTCGCTTTACAGAAGAGGGTCTGTTCGGCTTTGAAGATCAGGCAGAGATGCGTGCGGTGTGGAATCTTCAAGCGATTTTGGAAGCCGCTCTTTCAGAACCGCTTCTGTCCAGCTATAAAACGCTGCTCGCAGAAGCCCGCGACAGGCTTCGAGATGAGGGCAATTTAACGAACGCCGATGCAGAACAGGAAAAAGGAAGGCTTGCACTCTGGTTAGAACCTGAGCAGATTCAGTTCCTCATACAGGAATGGCACAAGAACTCTAAAGAGGAGCCGGAGATCGTTCAAAAACAGTGGGGCGAAGTGGCTTTCCGTGCAATGTCTGCGTTGCATAAAGCCGGTATCAAACATTCACCTGAGGTTCCCCAAAGCGAAGCCGATCTATTAGAGTGATCCTCTAACATCACATCGTTTCAAGTAATTCTTCTCTTAGAGAGGCTGTGATGGACCAAACGTTTCAATTTTTTACTGACACGGCAACGCTTGCTATCTTTGATCCACAGTGTCTGCAACATCGTGCCGCTGATATTGTTGACTGGTGGTGTGACGATGTTGGCCAGCTCGAAGAAGTCAAAACGGGTGTGATTGCCCTTGTTTCACTGGGCGGCGATGGAGTTTATCAAGCACGCATTACAGACGATGAATTAACTTCCGATGAACGGGATTATGCTGCAGAACTGGTAGAGAATCTGGGGGTGGATGTTGTGTCCGGCGCGCTCTTCATTGGACCCGGTGAATGTTTGCCGGGAGGCGATGCACAATTCAGTTCAGTTAATGAAGAACGCGGTATCTTACTTAAGATTCCCAATGGAAAATATTGTATTGAGGTCTATTCAATTGATTGGTTTGAATCTCCTCGCTGGTGGACCGAAAATCAACAACCTCCTGAGAATGCGCCGGCGGATTATGTTGCGGTACTTCGCTCACGGATGGCTCCTCTGGATGAAATCAATTCTGAGCCTCGATTTACTGGAGACACAGATCAATTTCTGTTCGAATCAGCAACACGGCTGATTGGCCCTCAGCCGGGCATGGTCCTCTCAACGAAGGTCCGCAAAGGCCCCCACGGCCTTACACTCAGGGAATGCGGTCCCTGCGATTATACGCCGTCGTTGATCGACTATTCGGATGTGGCCTGGAAAGATACGATTCGCTTTCAAGTGATTTCAGTAGACCACGAAGCGCGAGAGATGACAGGTGAATTCCTGGAAAAGGTCGAAGCAATGTAATAAGATCTTTTTCGGAATAATCATCGGACAAGCCGATCAGTGACACACATCGATCTGAAAGAAAATAAACCTGTTATGAAAATTCGTGCCAAAGTCATTATCTCACTGATCAATCAAGGACAGGTATTGCTTTCTGAAGGCGTTGACCCGATTCGTGATTTTCATTTCTATGTTCCTGTGGGTGGCGGTGTGGAGTTTGGTGAAACGCTGTTGGCGGCGGCGAAACGTGAACTGTCCGAGGAACTGGGGGTGACCGGACATGAACTGGAATTCCTGAATTTTCATGAGTGCATTTTTGAATTTCAGGGAATTCCCGAACACGAAATCATGTTTCATTATTTCTGTGACATTGATGATGCTGTCCGGGAAGCGTTGCCTGAAACAGGAACCGAGTCGGATGGCGAACCCTTTCAAATCTCATGGTTGACTCGAACTGAATTGGAAACAGTCAGAGAACAGCTTGTTCCCCCGCCGATTATTGACGATCTCAGCAGCAGATTGTTGTAATTGATTTTGTGGAATACCTTTAAGATGCTCATCACTGTGTTAATTACCTTGTTAAGCGGATTTCAGTGGAACACATGGAAAAATTAGACCTCTATCCCACATTGATCAATTGGCCGTTTCTGATCGGGAGCTGTCTGATCGGCTTTGCGATCGAATACGAAATTGGCGCAGTTCCTTTCTGGTTACTGTTTGCTTTAATGGCTGTTTCCTACGAAATGATTCGAGTATACCGCATTCTCGATCAGCTCGAAGACGAAGTAACCTTGGGTCAAATTCAGAGCTACTATTCAAAAGACATGGCCCGCAAATGGATTCCCTGGCGAGACCAGGCACGTGGAATTAATTCAGAAAGACACACAAAAAGTTCGAGTGAACGTGTCTAAGATGATGTGAGGAGTGATTGGACATCCTCTGTGTATCATTCTTGAAACCTGATCGCGGTCATGAAAATAGACATTGTCACGGGAAACATTTTAGATCAAAAAACGGATGTGATCGTCAACAGCTGGAATCGAAATGTGATTCCCTGGTGGCTGCTGTTGCCGCAGGGTGTGTCAGGTGCTATCAAGAAACAGGGAGGTACTGCGCCATTTAAAGAAGTCGCCAAATGCAGCGCGATTCCCCTGGGAGAAGCCCGGCTGACCTCGGCCGGGCGGTTACCTTATCAGGCTATCATCCATGTAGCCGGGATCAATCTGCTCTGGTTTGCAACCGAGTATTCCGTGACCAAATCAGTTTTTAATGCGATGAAGATCGTCAATGAAAATCAGTTTCAGAGTGTCGCGTTTCCCCTCATAGCGACTGTCTTAAAAATTCAGGAATTTCTCACGTTTGCCTCCCATTGTTTTCCTTCTTTGACCATGGTGTTGAGAATGATGAGCAGTTTGTGCATGGCGGCCACGAGTGCGACCATTTTTGGCTTTCCGTTTTTGACGAGCGTTTATAGAACGCACTGATGATCGGGTTGTGCCTCAGAGCTGTGACTGTGGGCATGTATAATCCGTTCCTGATCCGGACTCGTCCGCCGCCAATCGTCCGTCTTCCCCTCATGGTTCCGCTGTCACGGTTCGTGGGAGCGACACCGACTAACCGTGAGATCTGTTTCCGATTCAGAGTTCCCAGTTCCGGCAGATCAGAGATGAGCAGGGCCGCCGTGATACTGGCGATGCCTGGTACCGATTGCAGGATTTTCGAACGTTTGCGGGACTCTTCATCGGCGTTTATCAGTGCCTTGAGTTCCTTCTCGATCTGCCTGAGCTGTTCTTTGTGGAAGTCAATGGATTGCTGAATCAGTTCGATGACGTCCTGGTCCATGATAGTCTCCAGACGGTTCTTTTCCTGGATGATGATCTTGCTGGTCTGTTCCCGACGAGAAGTAAATTCACGCATTTTTCGCTGGGCATCTGTTAAAGGTGGCGTGAGCCGCGGGTCCATCACCTGGGCATATTCCCTGATAATACGCGCGTCAATCTCATCGGTCTTGGCCAGTTGATTCTTCGCCCGGGCAAAGTCCCGGATCAGACGTGGATTGACAACCGAAACAGGAATCTGGTGCTTGTGCAGACAGGCAACCAGCCTGTTTTCCCAGTTGCCGGTTGCTTCCAGACAAACTCGTTTTGGCTGAAGCTTCATGAGTGTGGCGATGAACTTTTTCATCCCCGCTGGTGTGTAGTGATAAACGACGGACTTGGAACGATCTGGGAAACTGACATCAAATTTGGACTTTGAAATATCAATTCCAACGTCTTCTGTGTTATGCTGATGCATGCTAAGGCCCTTCCTTGCAAATACGAGCTGGTGTTGTGGCACCGCTCTGGCGACTGTACGGGTTAAGGCATGAGAAGCGAGTGGCGATCTAGCTACGAATCGGTCTTTAAGACCAGGGGTCGTCACGATCTGACACTCGCCACCAATGTTTCCCGCCTTTAAAGGCGGGAAACATTGGCTTTATCTGCCTATCAAAACAAAGAACTCTAGACAGTCAAGAGCAGATACAAGGGTCGGGGTCAGGAAACCGGGGTAAAGCGTGGTCTCTTGAGGTCATGTGCAATGCGTTTAAAAAAATAGAGAGTCCGGCACACGCAGTGATCGTAAAGTATGGAATCAGCAAAGATTGAGCATCGGCCATTGAAGTCATCTGGATACCCAAACGCAAGTCGTGCGAACCCAGACTGTTGAAATTCGGTCTGACTTAAAAACAGGCGTGACAAAACGCATTCATTGTGGCGGCAAACAGTGGCTGGAGCTGAAACTGGAATAAACCGGCTTGACGTCAGCTTACGATCCTCTGCAGAATAGATGAATCTTCGTCTTAATTTACACAATTCAACATTCGATGAATGAAGTGGGTCAGCCATGAAGTTAGATTCCTTTCCTCGCAAACAGCATTGGGTTTTTCTGATCGTCTTTTCGCTCTGTGCCCTGCTCGGTTTTGGCAGTGTGCTGGTGGGAGAAATATTCCTGCCGGATAATCCCGGCGGTAACCAGGGGCGGCTGGCCATGTATCGCTCTCTGGGGCTGGGGTCACTGGCATGGGTTGGTATCGCAGTCTGGTCTGCGAGTGCACTCTGGTCGTTTCGGACATTGCGACAAAAATAGCTTGGTCGTGATTCATCTGAGAGTGAACATGCAACCGGCTAGCTGTGTCTCTCAATTCATGATGTATCTCCGATTTGAAACGTACCGGCAAAATGAGACTTCGGATACGAATTACGGTGTGTTCCAGGCGGCGATGTCTTTGAGCGATACGGGGATCTTAAAACCGTATGAGCAGGACATCTTGGATGCCAACCTGGAGTGGTTGAAAATGCATTTAAAGTCTCCCGCGTGTTTGCGAGACGATCACCATTTTCGGGCCATTTGCTGGTTTCATCCCCGCGCCAAAAAGCCGATCACGAAAATCAGAGTGGTAGTGGAAATCCTTAAAGAGTACGGCATTCTGATCCAGATGATCAAAACCAAAGATCCCGGTATCATCATCTACGAGGATGGCTGGCAAGTCGTAGCCAAACAACGCAAGCGAAGATTACACATGAAATCGTCACTTTGCAGGTGCCAGGAAAATGAATATCACAGTCAGGCAAATTGAATTGAACGATGTGACAGGTTTTCACAATGCTTTGTCGAGTGTGGCTGCCGAGAAGAAATATCTGTTGACGGTGGAGCCGCCTCCATTGGATCGAGTGCATGACTTTGTGTCAAAGAATGTTGAACAGAATCATGCTCAATATGTTGCCGTCGCAGGAGATTCGGTTGTGGGCTGGGCTGACATTGTTCCTGCCTCACGTCAATCGATGGAACATGTCGGCAGACTGGGGATGGGAGTGATTGCAGAGTATCGAGGTCGAGGCATTGGCGATCAACTTTTGAAGGATGCGATTGCGCACGCCTGGCGGCAGGGGTTAAAGCGTCTCGAACTGGAAGTGTTCGCTGATAATAAAGCTGCGATAAATCTCTATCGAAAGCACAGCTATCAGGTTGAGGGAGTGAAACGCTATGCGCGGTATTTGGATGATGCTTATCAGGACGTCGTCATAATGGCTCAGTATCGTGTTTGACAGAAGTTTTCAGTTCACGACAAAGCGACAAAATTTCGTGGTTTCGTTGAGAAAACAACTGGTGATAGAACAGGCGTATTTTTACGAGCCTTATTTATGACTCAACGATTCACTGTAGGGGAGTTCTTCGACATTTCCTAAGCCGAAGACTTGTAGGAAGCGGGCGGTGGTGATGTAGCGGACTTCCGCTTTTTTGTCTTCTTCACGTTCAATGGCGATCAGTTCGCGCCGCAAGAGTTGGCGCAGGATGCCGGCGGCTTTGTCTTTACCGGCTTCGACGATGGAGTCTTTCGTGATCGGTTGATGGTAGGCGACGAGCGCCAGTACTTCTAACGCGTCTTGTGAGAGCTTAATCTCTTTGGGACCAAAGCCAAATACACGATTGCGGATGCGTTCGAAATCGTATCGCAGAATGAGTCGATAGCCGCCTTCTTCCATGCGTATTTCATAAGGTCGTGCTTCGTCGTTGTATTGACGATTCAGGTCATCCAGCAGATCGTCTACATAAGACGACGAATATTCATCATTCAAGAGCGAACAGAGCTTCTTGGTGGTGAGCGGATTTCCGCCGACAAATAGCGCTGCTTCAATGATCTGCCGGGGGGGAATGCGGGCTTCCCGCTTCGATTGCGACTGAGAACTGGCTGGTTTACTCTCGGCAGACTCCTCCGTGTCAGCGGGGATTTCAGGAAGTTCCAGATCCCGTTCGACGGCTTCTAATGCTTCCAAAGCCCGTTCAAAATCCTCATCCAGACTTTCATCGACCGGTCCTGTTGAAGCGAAGGCAGCAAGAAAATCATCCTCGTTAGAGACACTATCGTTGACTTCCGGCAGTTCTTCATTCTGAGACATGCTTCCCTCAATCCTTTCAGGGAATCAGAGTTTAAAGCGAGCGCACTCTGATAGACTATAAGCTTAATGACAAGACAGTCACTATTGGTTTAACGCCAGCAGATAGGCTTCCCAAGCGGCCTGTTTTTGTAAGGCGGCTTTCTGATCGCCTGCGTTATTGTGCGCGTTTGCTTTCAGTTGATCAATCTTTTTTTGGCAATGCGGGCAATCTGCCAAGTGTGCATCAACTTTTTGTGTCAAATTCTGATCCAGCGTATGAGCAACATATTCTTTCGCATGTGCCAGCACATCTTTGCAATACAGGCCTCCCGGACAGGGTTTTTTCGGAGCATGCTCAGCTTGCTGATTTGAGAGATTTGCTGAGCCGGAGAGTTGATTGATGCCCAGAAAGCCAATGAAACCGACCGCCAGACAGGCCGTGAGAATTTCTGCGCCCGTAATCAGATGGCTGATCTGTTTCCGCTTTTTCATGACAGAGACAAACCGGCACAGACTACCTGCCGGGCAGGTACTCCACTCCGCTTCAGATTCGGGTTGGTGTTCGATGGGGTTGTTTTTGTTCATGTTAAAACCTCCTACTCATCTAGTAGGAATAACGCCTTTGTATTTAGGGAAGTCGTCCCTGTACTATTATTATCGTTTTATGTTGGTGTTTGATCTGTGAGGTAGCTTACAGTTCCTGCTAATTCTGGTCTTTGATGACTTGTAAATGGCTTATATCGTCAGGCTTCTGCTCCCCTTAACAGGTATTCGCCAGATTGGTCAGGCTTAGATTGTAAGGCGGGAGTCAGTTTAAAATCGATTGAATTCGCCAGGAACTGAGCTTTTCTTAAAGTAATGTGGCGTTTCTGGATGTCGATGCAGCGTTCGTCCTGCAGCTCACCCAGCAGTACTGTCACAGTTTCCCGTGTACTGCCGATAATACTCGCTAATTCCTGATGCGACAGTTTGATATCAATCAGAACGCCTTCGGGCGTGAAGCGTCCGTATTTTTCTGCCAAATCAAGTAGCAGGTGCGTCAGACGATCCCGATTCGAACGGAACAGCAGTGATTTCAATCTTTGTTCCACTCGCTGCCGACGGAGTCCCATGAGCTTGGTGACACCCAGAGAGACCGTCGCGTGCTGTTGCATCAGTTCCTGGATGACGGGACCGGGGATACGAAGAATCGTTGATTTCAGCATGGCCTCAGCGTATTCTTCGCGTTCTCCTCCCCCCAGGATTGCCAGTTCACCGAACAGTTCGCCCGGCTCAATTAAGGCTAGCAGGGCCTGCTTGCCTTCACCGGTGATGTGATAGAGCTTGATCCGACCGGAGAGCAACAGGAATACCGAATCGCTGCTTTCCGTCGGGAGGTAAACCAGATTCCCCCGACCGAATTGCCGTACGGATGAGTTCCGTTCGACCTGCGCGATTTGATCCTGGCTCAGCCGTTCAAACAAATCACAGTTCTTGAGATACCAGAAATTTTTGTCCATTCAGACGAACCTTGTCCCTGTTTCAATCAACAGGAAATGGCAGAAACAAACCATGAGAGGTAATTCAGTTGAAATATAATATATAGGTATTGAAGTACTTTTGAGAACCCCCGTTTCCCTGAAACAGGCCATTTTTCCGCTGAGTTCTCATCCTGTAAAGCAGGTTTGGACAGTTGAATCGCATCAGGAAGACTGTTTTTGCAGGAGATCGGTGATGATTTGCCGGGGTGCGCCGATATCGACAACATGAATGGTGCCCGTGAATTGTTTCGATTCAGGAACAGCAAACCCTTTTTTCTCCGCGACGAATGTAGCAGTCAGCGCAGCGATGATGCAGTCGCCGAGCGGTAGCCCTGTATCACAGTCGAGGCCGGAAGGGAGATCGACGGCTAGTTTGTTTCCCGGAGCTTCGTTGACGATTTGAATGGCTGTCGTAAACGGGGAGCGAATGGTGCCTTGAACGCCGGTTCCCAGGAAAGCGTCGATAATCCAGTCGCCATCGCTCAGAAATGTGCGAAAGGCATCCGGATCACTTAAATCAGGGTCGGCCTGAATAGAGATTCCCATGCGAGACGCGACCTGATAATTGATAGCAGCGTCTCCCGTCAGTTGCTGTGGATCGGCTAATAGAAAGATCTGCACCGGAATCCCGGCGTTATCGAGGTGGCGGGCGATGACAAATCCGTCGCCTCCATTATTGCCTTTGCCGGCACAAATTTTAACGGGGCCAGTAACTTTCAGGGTTAACAGCAAATCAAACGTACCCTTCCCGGCATTTTCCATTAATGCAATTCCCGGCAGCCCAAATTCTTCAATGGTACGTTGATCTACGCTACGGACTTCGGCACGGCTGAGTCGTTCTACAGGGGGCATTTTATCCTCATTTGGTGAATTTAAGACATCCACGGGAATCAAAAACGGCGAAAAATCGATCAAAGTAGGGTTATTAACAGTGGTTACGGGGTTTTCACCAGACTGAAATTAAATTACGATCTCACAAAACGCGGGCGGCATATCTTCCCGGTCAATTTCAAAGATGGAAATTCTTAGTCTCCAACAGGATACTTCTGGAGAGTTTGCAGTGATAGATGAATATTCTGACCGATGGGCTCTAATTACGGGTGCTTCATCCGGGATAGGCTTGGAGTTTGCGCATCGTCTCGCTGCACGGGGGATGCATCTGGTTCTGACCGCCCGTCGACAAGAGCAACTGGAACAGCTCTCATCAGAACTGCTGACCCGCCATGGCACAAAAACCGAAGTCATAGTACTGGACCTTTCCGAGCAGGATGCACCACAGAAGTTATACGACGAGGTCAAAAGCCGTGGCGTGCAGGTTGAGTTATTGATCAACAATGCTGGTTTCAGCGTGGTTTCGGATATCGCCTCGACCGATCGGGAACGGGTGATGCAGATGGCACGACTCAACATGGGCGCTTTGACCGAACTGACTTACTTCTACCTACCCGAAATGATGGAGCGGGGACACGGGGCCATCATCAATATTGCCTCAGTCGCTGCATTCCAGCCAGTGGCGTACATGTCAGCGTATGCGGCCAGTAAAAGTTATGTGCTGCATTTCAGCGAAGGACTGTGGGCCGAAGCACGCGATAAAGGGGTGACTGTGACAGCACTCTGTCCCGGAACAACGCAGACCGAATTTTTCGATGTCGCCGGCGTCGAAGGCTGGCTCAAAAAACATCGCTTTCAGACGGTCGATCAGGTCGTTAAAACTGGTCTCAAATCGCTGGAGAAAAAACGGCAGTATTCCGTTTCGGGCTGGGGCAATTATTTTCTGTCTCTGCTGGTCCGGATCGCGACACGGCGGACGGTTGTTGTCGAATCAATGAAGTATTTCCGCCCGCAACCGCAAAAAGATAAGAAGAAAAAGTAAACATAAGTATACTCAGGCGGGCAGGCCTCACAGATTTGTTCGTCAAAAATCGCTTTTTTAGCCGATTTTACTTTGAAAGCAGCCGGGCAAGTTGACGGCGTGACGCGAATCTCAGTATAACTGGCGTTCCCATTTTTGGAATTTCGGAGAAGGTATATAGATGGCTTCCAAATCAAAGATTGAAAAACAAAAGAGAAACGCAAAGCTCGTAGCAAAGTATGCAGCATTACGAGAAGAATTAATTGCTAAAGGTGATTACGCAGGTCTGGCTAAACTGCCTCGTAATTCCAGCAAAACACGTCTTCGTCGTTTATGCCAGTTGACCGGTCGTCCTCGTGGTAATTACCGCAAGTTCCAGATTTCTCGTATTGCGTTGCGAGATATGGCGTTAGACGGCCTGATTCCAGGCATGAAGAAATCAAGCTGGTAAGCTATCGTTTTTACGAGGTTGAAGGGTGTTGCCTTCAATCCCAGCCAGCATTTTTAAATCAGCGCCGCCCCAGTTTCTGGGTGTCCCTTGTTACGGCGCATGAAACAGGAAAAACACTATGTCAGTCGGTTTATCACGAAAAGAGATCGTCAAGCGACGAAAAAAACGAGCTCGTCTGAAAAAGAAGCTCAAATGTCGATTCTGTCCGGATGGAAATATCCCACGTCCCGTATACGTCGATTACAAGGATCTGAGAACCCTGCGTTCTCTCTTGGATCGTGAAGGACGTATTCTGCCTCGTCGTCGCACAGGCACCTCAGCTCTGTATCAACGGGCTGTCCGCCGTGCTGTTCTGCGAGCACGCTTCATCGGCCTGCTGCCTTACGTTGCAGAAGACTAAGCCTCGGCGATTGAGAAATAACACAGAAAAAGGTCTTGGATCAAAAATCCAGGACCTTTTTTTTCACAGCAGGGAATTACAGTATGGACTAATGAGCTGTTTTTTTCTGGTTAACTCAAAGCAGGCAGCAATATCAGAAAGCCCCTATGTCCTGGATGATCACAGACAAGAGTAAGCTCAAAGGTACGTGCTATTTTGAGATTTTACCTGGCAGATTTCTCGGACAGTTCTGGAACTTGCAATCTGTTTATTTCGAAGAACAGCATTTCAGTTTTATCGAATTCTTTCTGCTACGACGCTGCCCGAAGTATGACCATTATGCTTTCACGGATATTAACCAGACACTCTGGGAAGAAATTCTCAATGATTTACAGCAGCTTCGTAAAAATATACAGCAACGATCACAGGGGTCAATTTCTCAGGATGACTTTAGTCTGATGATTTCATCTGGCAATATCCAGTTTCCCAAAGAGAAGCCTGAAAGCATGACTGCTTTAAGCAACATGCTGAATGATTTCATTAAGTGGGTGCAGGATACGTTGAAGAGCCATGACTCAATTGCAGTGCTTGGACTTTGACCTTCTTAATTGAATCAAATGTATTGTTGTGTTGTTGATTCTGGCAAGAAGCCATGGCTGATTTTCCTACCAGTTCAAGCCGGTAGGAAAAGAGTCGGTTTGAAAGGCGTCGAACAGGCTGTGCTCCCGTTTTTCGTCCTGATCGATGGTCGCTTCGGCACAGGATTCTTCTGTTTCCCAGATCACGACTTTGACGGCCTGCACGCCGAGATCATTGAGCACGCTCGGACAGACTTCATCCAGTAGATAGCGGGCCATATTTTCCGCGGTTGGATTATAAGGCAGCACGAAGTATTTAGTCGGTTCGACCATGCGGATTGCGTTCAGGCCGTTTTCGTCTTCGACGTTGAGTAGAAACCCGTGGTCCCAGTTTTCATCGATCCAGCCTTTGAGCAGGGCTTTCAACTGAGCAAAATCAATAATCCGCCCGACGGCGTCGGTTTCCGGGCCGGTCACATAGAAGTCGGCGACATAGTTATGCCCGTGAAAAAACTGGCATTTTCCTTCATGGCGAAAGAGACGGTGTCCCGCATTGAACTTGACCCGACGCATGATTGTCATACCCATGATACTCACTCAACCTCTAAACTGACTTTGAAAATTTTAAATTGATCGTTAACTATCCAACAACGATTTCATACCCTGCGTAATCACGGCATCGACCTTGGGATCACAGAAGGCAACACTCACTTCATACCCGCCGGCCGGGTATTCTTCGGCAACGGGAATATACCACGGCCCGCCGTCACCATAGGCGGCGGTGGCGATAAACTGATCGGGTTGAATACTCTGCGCCCGTATTTGATATTCGATAAAACTCTCGGCCGGGAGATGCAGCGTTTTAATGTCGTTCATCTGCAGCGAACTGAGCGTAATCGGCACTTTCTTCTGCAGCCGTTGTAACCAGGCGAGCATGTAGGAAGGACGATTCCGGTTCACCACACTGTTGGCTTTATTTGAGATCGTCTTTTTGAGTTCCTGCTCGTTGAACGTGTCTCTGACCGGCGGGAGAATGTCGTGTGTCTTCCAGGTGACATGTCCGATCGGTTCCGGCTGTAACTGCTTTTCGGAAGCGATGATGCCATCATAAATTCGCCGTGCCAGAATCGCTCGTAGCGGCTTGGAGCCATCGTTGTATTTGCCGGCTGAAATGTTGCCTGCACAGCCGGTGAAATAAATGTGAGTACAGCCTGGCTCTTCCTGCTGACGTTGTTTCCGGGCGATGCCGGTAAAGTCACTGCTGACGCGCCCGTCGCCGTAATAACTCATCGGATGCGTCGCGTAATAGTGGCAGGATACCAGCTTCTTGTCTTTGTTATAAAAGGCGATCGTTTTCAGGAAAGGGTCGATGGTCCCTTCGGTCAGGCTTCGCAGTCGTTCGTCTTTACAGCTGCTTCCCCGCATGCGAACGATTTTTCCGTTCTTGTCCCGGTCGATGCGGCGGTTCGAGGCAACCTTATCGACTTTCCCCTGGCTGTGTGCGACATGGGTCACTGGCTGCGATTTGGGAATTGCCTTCGCGACCGCTTTACGGGCTTTGTCCAGGCATTCGCTGAAAAAATCGAGTTCGACAATGTGCGGCAGGTCGCCCTGCTCGAGTACGATCTGTTCGGCGTTTAAGCAGGCAAACGGTGCATTGTGCTGATGCACGCATTGCACGGCGACGCGGTCAATGCTGGTGCCAGCAGCGTCCGCCAGCGCTTTCCGCCAGGCGATGTGGGCGTCGTTTAACAAGCCCGTCCAGTCAACAGCGCAGACCACAATGGGCTTGCCAGCCCCCAAAAGTACATAACCGATGGCTTCGAGCGAATCATCGTAGCCGACAACCGGCTTGATCCAGCCGCCACATAGTGAATGTCCCTTGGGTGGAGACACATCAAAGCGAAACGGGGCAATCTGTAAATTCGGGTTTTGTGTGGTCTCTTCGCTGTTGGCGAAGGCCCACTGTTCGAGAGAAAGCGCACTCCCGCCAGCAGCCAGTGAGGCAGCTAAAAAATCGCGTCGACTGAAATGGTTCATAATTCACCTGTGGTGGGTATACCGTTTACAGTTTTGTGGGATTGGGAGCGTCTCCATAGACCTCTTTGGGGTCAAATGTTTTTTCTGTTTCTGTAAATTCGAGTTCCAGACCTTTATCCTGCACTTCCTGCCCGACGGGGACGCGTCGGTAAAAACAGGATCGATATCCTACATGGCAGCTGGCGCCGCCACCCATGACCTCTACACGCATCCAGATCGTGTCCTGGTCATCATCGATCAACAAGGCTTTTACTTTCTGGACCAGCCCGCTGGTCGCTCCTTTGTGCCAGAGTACCTGGCGACTGCGACTCCAGTAGACGGCTTCACCCAGTTCAATGGTTTTCTTAAGTGCCTCTTCATTCATATAAGCGTGCATCAGCAACTCACCCGACGCATAGTCGGTGGTGACGACGGGAATCAGACCGTCCTTATCAAATTTCGGAGCCAGCTCATTTCCTTCTTCTACCTGTTCGACTGAAGTCCGTTCCGAGAATTGAATTCCATCTGACATGATTTTGTCTTTCCTCACTTCGTTTATGTTCTTTATCTGACAGTGGAAAAAATCTCCACTTCTAACTGTCTTTCTGGGTTTTGGGTCTTTCCAGGAATGGGATGCTTCCTCGATCCCCGGATAAGAAACAGCATGGCTGGATACATCATACGCAAAGGATGACGTCAGACACATTGTTTGAGACGCTGTTCAAGCGGAAATTGGGAGATTTCCTGCCAGCGGGTACGGTTTTACTACTCTAAAATAGTAAACCTAATGGTGGGGCAGGTCAGTAGATTCAGCAGGGATTTTAAGAGGTTTCGCAGAATAATCGGCGTTTACCCGGGGATCAGTATACATGCGCGATCTTAAATGAAATCAGGGACGGCGAGGTTCAACTTCTATCTGATAGATCAGACCATTTCCGAACTCAGAAGTTCGTTTTTTTGCGTAAATCTTTACAGATTTGACCAAGACTCCCAGCCATTCGCAGAGAGGAACACTCATGAGGTGGGATGCACACCGGGGCTGTAAATTTGCATCATGCTCGCAATTTTATCTTTAATCAGATTGCGAAATGAACGGGGGGAGATGACTTCAGCTTGATCGCCGAAACTTAATGCCCAGTCGGAAATCCGTTCCAGGCTGTCAACCTGAGCACGAAATTCGATGACACCACCCTTCAGTTTCTTAATCTCTTGTGATTGATCCCAGCACATCAGCGATACCGTTTCCGCGACACTGCTTTGGAAACGAATTTTGACCGGGATCGTTTTACGGGATTGACGAGCCGGATTCCAAGAGGTGGTCAGATATCGGTCCAGGTTGAAGCGGGACGGTTTCTTGAAGGATTCCTCCAGGATTTCTGATTTCAGAATTTTCAGCAGTGGGAACACTTTGATTTCACGATCCAGCGAAGACCGCCCCACAACAAACCACTCATGATTCGAATACAAAATATGATAGGGGCTGAGCATTGTAGAAAGCGTTTTCTTTTCTTTGCTGCCTGTATAATGAATGCGAACGTTCTTTTTTTCGATGGTCGCTTTAAACAGATTTTTGTAGTGAATTCCGCTACGCATGGCTGGGTTGAATGGCGGGAACCAGATCGAAATCGATTGGGCAGCGTCGATCACATTTTCCCGTAACGAGTCGGGTAAACTGTTTAGGACTTTGGTTGACGCTGACCGGGCAAAGCGATGCACAGGGAGCCCGACGATTGCTTTATCGAGATCCTGACATAAGACGAGCAATGCAAGGACCTCTTCAAACGTCAGATCTTTGAACGGGACGATGGTTCGCCAGGGTAGCGTATAGCCCTGTTTTTCTTCGTCATACAGAACGTAAATTCCAGATTCCTGAAGCGTTCTCAGGTCCCGAAAGACGGTCCTTCGGCTGACTTCGCATTCGCTCGCAAGTTGTGCAGAGTTGTAAACTCGTCCCGACTGTAGCAGCGCTATCAGTTTCAGGAGACGGTGAATTCGTCCAGCCACCATTAATTAACTTTTGAATGCTTTCCACAGGCCTGGTCAGTGGCGGGCTTTCAAACCCGAATCCTCAGGTTGAATTGTTTCAACGATTTTTCACAAGATCAACGTCTCGGAAACAAAAGAAACAAGTCAACTGTTGAATACAACAATCGATGGAGATGGACATCGATACGAATACAAGGCAAGCGAAAAAAGCGGCAGCAGGTATTTCACTCACATCATTCGTCTAAATCTAGCATGTACTTACGAAAAAATGTATTGGAAATTAGAATTGACGTTTCAAAAAGGCGAATGCTCAAATTCTAACCTGAGCAGGTTGCATTATTGCGACAATGCGAATAATCCAACCTGCTTCCAATATGACCGATCTGACACGTTAATTAGTCGACAAAACTTGTGGCAGGTCGGAATTCAAGATTCAGGTTGTCCATTGTCTCGGAGATCGGTAACTCATCCTGCTGAGCTGAGACTTGCCTGATATCAAATACAGGCTGTTCTCCCTCGGCGTCAATCACGACTTTGACAGCAGCATCCATTTTAGTTGCTGCAAAGGGATTTCTACTTGGAGGGGCGTTGAGTTCCAGGCGCGCCGCAGGTTCAGCTGGAACTGAGGGTACCGGCGGAGCGTAGTCCGGACTCATCTCTGGTTCGGGTACCGGAAGAATATCCGGCGTCAGACCATCCTGTTCTGATGAGTACGATGTCTCTCCATCTGATGGCATCACACCAACTTCTCCAATATATCCTTCAGCCACAAAGGGTTCCGGCTTGCTACGCAGTTTGTGGGCATCGATACCATGAGTTCTTGCCCAGGCACGTCGCAAGGCCTGTTGGTAAGCCACAGGATTCCATTCGCCTTCCATTAAGTGGACGTTGTTGTGCTTCAGCAAAGTCCCTTTCCATTTGTGGAGGTTCTTAATCGCAACATTATAGGAGACCAGTGATCGATAGTATTCGGTCTCGGCCGCAGCCAGACTGGATTGAGCACGCAACAAGGTATCGAGTGTCGTTGTTCCAGCTTGAACTTCTGCGTCAAACAATTCAACACGTCTACGTGCTGCACGCCAGCGGTTGAAGTTGGATTGAGCCGTCGCATAGTTCTTGGTCAAATCCTGGAATGTAATCGCCAGTTCCTGGCTGACGTCCATTTCCTGTGCCTTCAGCACGGCACGTGCTTTTGACAATCGAAATTCAAGGTTTTCAACCTGAGCATGAGCAGACCGGAAACCAAGGGGCATGCTGAATTCGAATCCTAGCGTCCAGCTGTCCTGATCGTTCTGCATCAACGTTCCGTAAGCACTATGCAAACCTTGTGCAGTAATGCCGTCTGTATTGCTCTGACTTAACAGCCGATCGCCGAATGCATTGACCTGATAACTGGAAACCAGGTCCAATCGTGGTTTGGTCAGGCTGGTTGCTGCCAGATGTTGAAATTCAAGACTTTTGATATTCCACTTTTGTTTGCGGAGTTCAACGCGATGTACCAGCGCTTCCGTCAGACACATGCTCCAGTCTGGAGTAAACTCGGCGGCAATCGGGTCATCAATCGGTCGAATAATTTTCCCGTCATTCACGGGCAGACCAACGAGTCGACGGAACCGGCTTTCTGCAGTGTAAATATCGCTTCGTGTGGCCTGAACCAGCGATTGTGTTTCAAACAGACGGTCTTTCGCCTGTGCTTCGTCGGCTGGTTTGAAGTTCCGAGTACCACCGGCTTCCAGTTTGGCATGTGCCTCCCGCCAACTGCGTAATGCTGAATTACGAGCGACAACCTGGGTATCATACAGGCGATATGCCAGATACAGTTGCCAATAACTTTCTTCGATATCAGAAATCAGGTTTCGTACGTTTTTCTCAAAGTCGGCCAGCACCAGGTCGTTGTTGATTCGGGCAATCACAACCCCCTGGCTTACACCGGTAATTCCAGTAAATCCGGAACCGATCGGGCCGGCAATCCGCGTGTATTCAACCCCGGCTCCAGCCAGGAATGGTTGACGATAAGATAAGCCTGTGTTTCCGGAATAGTTGGACGGAAACAGTTGGCTGGTCGAGTTGCTGCCGTTGTAATTCCAGTTATGTGAAACCGCAAATTGGCCACCGTTGGCAAAGGTCTTGGATAATCCCGATTGAAACTGTCCGGTTTCCTGAGTCAATGTACCACCGGGAATCCCACCGAAGAACGGACTGTTCTGCACTTGTTCCGAGCGGCCCCAGAGCATGTTCGTGGTAAATGTCGTATCAAAGGCAGACAGTGCTGCTTCCACACCCCGTGATCCACCCAGCAAAACGTTGGTTTCCTGGATCGACGGGTCGAAAATTGTAGGCGTGCCATCCGGATTATTTAATAAGCCGTTACCGTTTGTTCCCAACGTTCCGGAAACACGAATGACTTCGCTGTTGGCCAGGCCCAGATGGATCGCATCCATTAAAGGCAAATCCCAGATTTCATCTTGGGAGCGGTCTGCCAGTGTCCGCGGTTTCCCTGAGAACGTAATTTCTTCCGGGGTTTCTTCAAAAACAGCCGGATACTCGATCTTGGTCGCGACATCTTCATAATATTGAAGATCTTTGTCTCCAAGATAATGCAGGTCCGTATCAGTACCCAGACCATGACAACCAACAAGTTGGCTGGTTATTAAGCATCCACAGAATAATTGGTGTAACTTCTGACGAAGGTTCATGTATCCATCCTTAAAGACATGAACGTCGATTATGGTTACAAAGTGTATTTTCATAACCACTTAGGGTTCATAATCGATTGTAGTTTCGGGGAGAATTCACCAATGCACGGAGACGGTCAGCATTGTGTTCTGCACACGGATGCGCAGAACAACCTGCCTGGTTGGCAAAATCACTACATTCGGTATCGGCGATTTAATCGTTACAACTTGACTTTTTTGACGATTGGTCAAAATTCATGCGATTTTGAGTGTCTGGACCGAATTCTGTGTAAGGTTTTCCCAGCAGTTTCTTGACCAAAATGAGCTCGCCAGCATCGTTTTGTTCAACGAAATGCCCCAGAAACTGCAGGAGATAGCCGGTGACAAATGCGATTCCGGCAAAAATCCACTCTCCTGCCAGCCCAAATCCGATCAATCCGCCAAAAGTCAGGGGAACCCCAATTAAATGCAGGACCTGATTGGTTCGATTTTGGTGACGGAGAAGGTAATTGTGCATAAAACGCTGGATCATCGGATTCCCTGATCGGCTCGAAAAGTAAGCGACAGCCATCGCGTATAGTTGAAAAGCGAATTCTGTTTTGATACGGTCACTGCTTGCCTGTGAACTATCTAATTAGTATCCACCAGTATGGCCTTTGGTTTCAAGAGTCAGCAGGCGAAACGCATTATGTTCATGCACTTGAGATCCTGGTCGCATTCCCCTTTTGTCAGAAGTATTTGAGGAAACGATGTATAAAGTCACATTAATTCCCGGAGATGGAGTTGGTCCGGAAATCGCCGAGGCTACAAGAAAATGTGTTGATGCGACAGGTGTCAAAATCGACTGGGATGTTCAGGAATGTGGAATCGAAGTCATCGAAGCCGAAGGCGGCGTACCCGACCGGGTGATGGATTCGATTCGCGCCAACAAAGTGGCTTTGAAAGCACCGATCACCACACCCATCGGAAAAGGCTTCCGTAGTGTGAACGTCTTCCTGCGACAGGAACTCGGCCTTTATGCCTGCGTTCGTCCTTGTAAAACCTACAAAGGCGTCCGGACTTACTTCTCCGAATCCAATGTCGACCTCGTCGTTGTACGTGAAAACACCGAAGACCTCTACGCCGGCGTTGAATTCCAGGCCGGGGAAAAGAACACCGCATCGCTGATCGAAAAGATCAACGAATTCGCGACCGGTAAAAAAATCAATACCCCCCTCGACGAAACCGGCATCAGCATCAAGCCGATGTCCTATCAGGGAACCCGCGATATCTGCAACTATGCATTCAAATACGCGGTCGACAACAAACGCAAAGCAGTCACCTCGATCTGTAAAGCCAACATCATGAAGTTCACCGATGGTCTTTGGTACGACGAAACACGTGCCGTCGCACAAGCCTATGGTGCGAAATTCGAATGGGAAGAACTCGCCGAAGGTGTTGCTCCAGATGCGAAGCTCGCTGGCAACGTGCCCGATTGTGGCGGTAGCATTGAGTACAATGAGCGCCTGATCGACAACATGTGCATGCAGCTCGTTCAGAAACCTGAGCTGTACGACGTGCTCGTCACCTCCAACCTCTATGGCGACATCCTCAGTGACCTCTGTGCCGGTCTGGTCGGCGGTCTGGGTGTCGCTCCCGGTTCGAACATCGGTCCCGAGTCGGCTATCTTCGAAGCAACTCACGGTTCTGCTCCCAAATACAAAGGACAGAACAAAGTGAATCCGGTCGCTCTGATTCTGTCTGGTAAAATGATGCTGGACTACCTCGGCGAACACGATGCCGCCGCTAAACTGGATCAGGCCGTTGCTGACGTCATCGAAGAAGGCAAAGACGTGACCTACGACCTGAAAGACGATCGCAACGATCCCACAGCCGTTGGTACTCAGGAAATGGCTGAAGCCATCTGCAAAAAGATGCAGTAATTTCTGAGATACAACCAAAACGCAAAATCAACGATGCAGGGCTAACTTCAGGCTCTGCATCGTTTTTTCTTGGGATCAGCAAAACAGTCTCCTGAAAAAATTGAACTTGACGGCAACCCGCCATTCTGAAAACTGATGCGTCTTTAGCGTCGCGCGCGAGAACACCACTGGTTCAGGTGAAACGCCGGAACGACTGAGAAAACCAGCACTACAAAACCCCCTTGTTTCAGCATGATTTTCAAAACCTCTGCTCATGCGACCCCCGTTCATCGCAACGCTTCGCAGCCGCTTCAAGAAATTTCGTAAACGCTTCACAAGACTTCCTTCCATGTTCAATTGACGTTCAAATGACCAATTCATCGCAACCCCTTGACTCTCCCACGCCTTTCAAAAAAATACATGTAGAGAAAGTCATCCATCAGAATGTCACTTTGATTCCGATTAACTTCCTCTACCGTAAGCGGGTCGGCGCTAGCCGCCGGTATTGAGTTGGGGCGCTGTTTCAAAACTGGTGGCTAGCGCCATTCCGCTCACAGGAACAATGACCAGGAGACCGTCTGAAAATTTCGTGGTAGTAAAACAGGGTAAGATCGTCTACCTGAATTGCTTCCCCAACTTAAAATCCAACCTCACCGGCGATCAACACCAATTCTACAAAATCGCCTTTGCCTCTCAGAGATGAAAACTGATAACCTAACAGGATGAGCAGTTCGACATAACGACTGGACCAATCCGAGGCACGCCAATGAATATATTCAACCTCAAACAGCAACGAGGACGAACATGGCTGGCTGGCATACTCGTTCTGCTGCTCGCGTATCGGCTGACCGTAAACTATCAGCCACCCTTGTCTGTTGTTGAACAACAACTGGTGGGTGAATGGATCGGCACACCTCCGGGGCTCTCGCGCATCTTCAAACCGGATCGAACCTTCCTGACGTCCAACGGTCAGTTTGCAGGCGTCTGGCGCATCGAGGAGGGAGTATTGACGGTCACCGCTCATCAGCCATATGAGCTCCCCCGCTCTCTTAGTCTCAACAGCCTCAGCCTCTCTTTTGATTCGTTTCAGAGATCGTTCACACAGGAAACCTATCAGTGGCAGATTGAATTTTCCGACGACGGCAAACAGCACACACTGAATCATCCCGTTGACAAACAACACCCCGACGGAAAATGGCACTGGCACCGCAAACAAAACAAAACCAGTGAACGCCCCGACGCCATCCACCGGTGAAAACCAAACGAATGTGATCACATTCTTTAGGGGGCGACCCATGTGTCGACCCGTTGTATCCACGATGTTTGTGTTATTTGGAATGAATGGGTTATGAGGTTCCATCGCGAGTCAAAAAAATCGCACCCCACCAGGCGGGCGGACACACGGGTCCCGCCTCTACGAAAAAGTCGGCAAGCTCAAAACAAATTCGAGCAAAGGTTAACGCAAACCAACCCATGAGCGGCATGGCGCCAGCCACCGTTTTTGAACCGACGTTCCCAAACCAAAAGCGTCACCGATAATCTCCCCCGCCCCAAAATATCTTTTCGTGTGTTTTCGTGCCTTTCGTGGTAGAAAAAATACAAAACCGAACCACCGGCCCATTTCCACCGAAACCATTTGCACTCCCCCGTGTTCCATTTGTATCCTCAAGCTAATGGCACCACGTGCGCTCATTTTCATTCAACACATGCGGCCCATTCAAAAGCGACACATCATGAAACCTCTGCCCATCACACTCGCGATTCTCTCAGCAGCAATCCTTTCAGCCACCAGTGCGATCCAGGCAGAAACATACAACCCACTGGAAAATCCGAAAGCGAAACTGCCCGAACCGATCGACGTCACCATCCACGATGCATCACGACAGCGCGATATTCCACTGCGAATTTACCTGCCGACACAATCGAAACCCGCACCCGTCGTTCTCTTCAGTCACGGACTCGGCGGCGCGCGCACTGGCTCTCAATATCTGGGAAAACACTGGGCGGCCCGCGGCTATGCCGTCGTGTATCTTCAACATTACGGCAGCGATGAAACGATTTGGAAAGAGGTGGCGCTGAGGCAACGAATCAAAGCTCTCAAAGGAGCCGCATCGCTGCAAAACAGTCTTGATCGTTATCAGGATGTACCAGCTGTGCTGGACCAGCTCACCAAATGGAATACCGATGAGAAACATCGTTTCCATCAACGCTTCGATTTGAAACGCATCGGCATGTCGGGGCACTCCTTCGGAGCCGTCACGACGCAGGGAGTCAGCGGCCAGTCCTGGCGATTCGCAGGCAAGCGATTTACAGACCCGCGTATCAAAGCCGCCAACATGTTCAGTCCCAGTGTTCAAGGCCGCGCCAACCCCGAACTGTCATTTGGTCAGGTATCCATCCCCTGGCTGTTACTCACCGGCACCAAAGATACGTCACCCATCAACGACACCACGGTGGAAAATCGCCGCCAGGTCTATCAGGGATTGCCCAACACCATTGATAAATACGAACTCGTTCTATCCGATGCACAACACTCCGCCTTCTCCGATGGCAGACAGCGCTTGGGAGTTCCCCCTCGCAACCCCCAGCATCATCCTGTGATCCTCGCCGTCACCACCGCTTTCTGGGACACCTATCTGAAACAGAATCCAGATGCCCGCAATTGGCTCCAGGGAAAACCCTGCCGACATCTCCTCGCCCCCCAGGACGAATGGCAGTTTGAAAAAGCAAAATAGCATTCATCCAGCCACGAACAAAGTTGAACCACCTCTATCATAACCGGCACGCCGCTCACTTGAATCTCTTCAGCCCTTGCGCAGTTCACTGAAGGCGCTTTCCATCGCGTGTTGCATCATCAGGCCGTCGTTGGCATACACGACCAGTCGGGCACCCTGGCGGATCGTGCGGACGGCCTGCTTCGTTGTGCCAAACCAGCAACCGGCGGCGACATGCTGTTGATTGGCGACGTCAATCACCTTCTGAATGGCGGCGATCAGATCGGGGTTGTCATATTCGCCGGGGATGCCCATGTTCGTCGTCAGATCACCCGGCCCGACGAAGACCGCATGGACGCCGGGAATCGAACAGATCTTTTCCAGGTTTTCGATGCCGGGCACCGATTCGATCATTGGAATGAACAGCGTGTTCTCGTTCTTCTTCTCAATGTAGTCGGCCGTTTTCTGATTCACGAACTTGCCCGTCTTGAGCACCTTGTCCAGCACGATCCCTTTCAACGGCCGATAGACGGCAGCCGCCGCCAGTTCCTGTGCTTGTTCGTATTCTTCGACATAGGGAACGACCACGCCGTCGAAGGTATCACAGACGCGGGCGACATCCGCGGCATCACGGCTGTGCGTACGGGCCAGACAGACGATGCCTTTGGAATTCAACGCATACCGCAGCGGCAGGAACTCGGCGAGATCGAGCGTGGTATGTTCGGGTGTGACGATCACAAAGTCGAGCGAGTTCTTCGGAATCGACTCGACCATCGCCGGCACCACGGAATACTGAAACAGTGAACCATATACGGTCTCACCTTTAATCAGTTTGTCTTTCAACTTCTTCACCAGCATAACCGCCGCACCTCAACAACAGAGAACAGGAAGGAATTCGCCAAAAACACTCACTCTATGATGCCGGCTGGGGATGTAGATGTAAAGAAAAAGAAGAAGATCGGTTTAATAATCACTCACCGAAACATTTCTAGAATTGAGAGTGCCAGTCAATTCATTTCCACCCGACGTAAGTTTGCCACATCGAGGACCAGTTCCAAAACGCGAGACAGATTTCTGGTATAAACAGCAGAAGCACAACTGCACGCAGAAAAATATTTTTAGTCAGACTATAAATGATCATGCCGAGCGCCAGAAACGAAATAACAAAACTGGCCAGTGAGAGTGGATTAAGAAGGAACAAAAAAATCAGAGAGAACGCTCCCGCGCCAAATAGATCCGATACGATTGAAGCCAGATAATACTCCAAAACCAGTGCGAGCCAGAAAAAGATGACTGGGAGATATGGGGGGAGTATTATCAGACAAAAAAACAGTAATAGCAATTGCAGCTTCTGATTCTGAAAATAGGATTCGAATGTCACAGAATCACTTTCTCATTGCCAGTTGCATTTACCACTTCTTATTGTGGAGTTCCGTTTAAACGCCATGCCGTCTCGTGAATAGTTATCGATGAAACGAGAGAAAAATTATTTCCTGATCCAGCCGAGCTTGAAGCGATCATCATAATCCGGCCAGCCGTAGGCACCTACTTGATCTTCGACACCCATCATATTTGATTTAGCGATTGGCAGATCCTTGAACAGTTTTTCTTTACGGGCCTTCAGAAGAATTTCTTTCAACACTTTTCCTATTACTTCGGCCAGATCATCATCTTCGCCCAGAGTCTGCTGATTTCCATCAGGGAGAATCAGTTCAATTGGCTCGCCCTTATCGCAAAATGCATCGACGGCCTTAGCCCATTTTGGGAATTCGAGTTGGTTCTCTTCAATATAGGAATTCCACTCTCCATCCGGCTCGCTGTCTGGGCGCGTATCAAAGACAAGTGCAATCCAGCCAGCCTGATCGACGGAATATCCCAAGGTGATCTGGGAAATCGGATCTTCATCTTCTCCGGGGCCACGATTGATATAGATCGGGTAATCACGTACGCGTTTCTTGACGAGTTGATAGATTTTTTTGGCGTCGTTTTTGAGGTTCAGTTTCATGAACGTATTTCTGAAGGAATAGAAAGTGGGAGAACAATATCCACAGAGATTATTCTTCCTCAGGATAAAGAGTACTATAAAGTGCGTCAAACGCCTGGGGCAATTCGGGCAAGGGTTGCAGTTCTTCTGCTTCGGGATCCTCGGGCAGCGGCTGAAAATCGATGTAGCGCAGATTCAACGTCACGTCGTACTCACCCAGTGTCATATCCAGCAGAATGAAGGCTGCGCCCATCATTTCCTCCCGGTTCTCCTCGGTGAGGTCCGGGGCAAAGAGAATCAAATCAATGGCGCCCTCTTCGGTCTGGAGCCAGAAATAAAAGTCGTTCGCGATCAGTTCTCGATCACCAAATTGCAGGCCGAATTGCGTTACGTCGAGCCTCTGGCGAAACGGCGTAAACGTCCAGCCGGGAAGTTCGGGGGCATTTTCTGTCAGCGCCAGCACTGCGGGAAATAAATCCTTCATCCCATCGGCACTGATGACCAGATCACGAACCCCTTCTGAATCCACAACGGAGAGTTCGAAGGTTAACCCGTCATCGACTTCGTACAGCCGCTCACCCAGTTCTTCCATCAGCTCAGCCTGATGATCTTCGAAACTGTTAAACCGGTTGAGGTTGGTTTCAAACCAATTCCAGAATGAAATCACTTCTGACATGAGTTCCGGATTCGAGTTCATAGCGATACCCTTTCAATGAAAATTGCGTCGAGAATGCCTGCGAACTGAACACCTAATCATGCTCTGCCTGGAATCAGAAGTAAAGAAAAAGTAGTGGAATTGACAGGATAATCGTAATCTTTGCAAATCAATAATTGACCATCTAAAACGTTGATTTCAATTCAGGCGACTCATTCATATCACCGTTCCTGCATTTGACACGGGAATTGGTCTCGTTACAGTTACAGAAATGAGACGGGCCGGGACGCGCGGGGTGTGCTGTGGGTTAAGTTTGCCAATCATTGTCGGGCCGTCTTCCTCTCTTTCATCAGGGCTTGTCATGACAGACACCAATCACACGGAAACCGACACCAATCCACCAGAAGAACCTGAAACGAATGCAGCGGCTCCTGCTGTGGTTGAATTGAAGCCATTGCGGATTTGGCCGCCGGTTTTATTGCTGATCGGAATGGTCGTAACCCGGTTGGCGCCGCAGTGGATGGACTCGGAAACAGTGCTGTCGATCATGCTGTCGGTATTCGGGCCGCTGGTTTGTGGCGGCCTGATTTTGGTCTGGTGGGTGTTGTCCAGCCGTGCGACGTGGAAGGAAAAGTTGAGCGGGTTGGTTATCGCTCTAGTTGCGGGGGGCGCGACGCTGGCGCTGCTTGATCCTACCATGCTGGGGCCGGGGGTGATGTTGATTACCGGGCCGATGGGAATGGGGCTGTTCGGGATCGCGGCGGTGCTGGTTTCCCGTATGCGATCTGTGAAGCGAACAGTGATTATTGTCGCTTGTTCGGTACTCGGCTTTGCCTTTTCCCTGTTGCTCCGCGCGGAAGGGATGTGGGGCGACTACGACATGGCGCTGGCCTGGCGGTGGACGCCGACGGTGGAAGACAAGTTGCTGGCAAGAGAAGACGTGACGCCTCCTGCAGATCAGACTGTTCTGACAGCGGCGATGGAGTCAGCGCTGGCGAAACCGGAGTGGCCCGGCTTTCGCGGCGCGATGCGCGACGGAGTCTTGACGGGTGTGTCCCTCGATACCGACTGGAATTCGGAAGTGGGATCGCCGCTATGGAAGATTCCGATTGGGCCTGGCTGGTCTTCGTTTGTGGTCGCCGGCCCGTTGCTGTTTACCCAGGAACAACGGGGCGAGGAGGAATTGATCGTCTGTTACAATGCGGAGACGGGAGCTGAACTCTGGAAGCAGGAAATCAAAGCCCGCTTTTTTGATGCGCTGGGCGGACCCGGACCGCGGGCGACTCCTGTGCTGGCGGACGGCGCTCTGTATGTCATGGGGGCCAGTGGGCATGTGTTACGACTCGATCCGCAGACCGGCGAGATCGTCTGGCAGCAGGACATTCGCAAAATTGCGGACCGGGAACCGCCGATGTGGGGCTTCAGTTCTTCGCCGCTGGTGGTGGACGGAACGGTTTTCATTTACGCGGGCGGTAAAGAACAGAAAGGGCTGTTGGCCTTTGATACTGAAACCGGGGATCTGAAATGGTCGTCTCCCGCCGGCGATCACTCTTACAGCTCCCCGACACTGTTGACAATCGCCGATCAACCCGTGATCGCGATGCTGACGAACAAGGAACTGACGCTGCTCGATCCCGCCGAAGGTACGGTCCTGCTGAACTATGATTGTCCCTCGGAGGGTCAACGTACGCTACAACCCCAACTCGTGGGCGAGAATGAAATCATGATTGCGACCGGCATGGGAAAAGGCATTCAGAAAATTCGCGTTACGAACAACGACGGAAAATGGACGGCAGAAGAGGTATGGATTGCGCCCCGACTCAAGCCGGACTTTAATGACTTTGTGATCTACGAAGGGCATGCCTACGGTTTTGACGGCACAATTTTTACCTGCATTGATCTCAAAGAGGGAAAACGCAAGTGGAAAGGCGGCCGGTACGGGAAAGGCCAGGTGCTGCTGGTCAAAGATTCGGGGCATCTGCTGGTGATCAGCGAACAAGGCGAAATCGTGTTACTCAAAGCAGACCCCTCAGGACATGCAGAGTTGGCAACGTTTCCCGCCCTGGATGGCAAAACCTGGAATCATCCGGTGCTGATCGGAGACCGATTGTATGTCCGCAACTCCGAACAGGCGGCCGCGTATCGACTGCCGGTTGTGAAGTAAAGCAAACCGGATGAATTGAGGAACGCTGGGAAGAGCGCGCTTGTTCTACTCCTCCAGAATGCCGACGAGTGCCAGCTCCAGCATATCTTTTCGTGCCAGCCCTGCTCGCAAGCTTTGCGGGATCTTGGATTCACCCCAGCACGCGCCCGCCAGTTGTCCGCAGATCGCACCGGTGGTGTCGGCGTCGTCTCCCAGATTAACGGCTTTCAATACGGCGTCCTCAAATGAATCGGCATCGTGGAATGCCCATAAAGCGGCTTCCAGGCTTTTGATGACCCAGCCGGACCCCTTGATCTCAGGAGGCTGTTTCTGACGAAAACTTCCTTCTGCGATTTCCTGAACCAGCGGATGCAATGGCTTGATTTCGTTGAGTTGCTGTAATGTCTGCCAGTTGGGAGAGAGAACCTGCTCTCGCGGTTCTCCGTGAATGAGCGCTGCCAGCACACAGGCCAGATAGCGGCACGCTGACAGGCATTGCTCACTGGGATGCGTCGGCAGACTCGATTCTTCCGCCAGTTTTGAAAACGCAGGCAGATCAGTCGCATAAAGAGGCGCGTATCGAATGGGTACCGGGGCCAGCCGCATGATCGAACCGTTGCCGCTGGCGTATTCGGAAGGATCGCCTGACGCGAGCGCATCTTGATCGGCAGAGAAATGGGACAGCGCGCGCATCACAGTCATACCAATATCGAAGCAGCGACCATTGACGGAATATGTACCTTGCTTCCACCATTGCACATATCGGCTTGCTTGATCATTCAAGTCCCAACCGGTTTGAGCGATACTCTCTGCGAGAGCAAGTGCCATACTGGTGTCGTCGGTCCACTCTCCCGCTTCGAGCCCATGCGGCCCACCACTTCGATATCCGGTCACGGGCGCAAAGCTGCCCGGGGCATCGAACTCAACAGCAGCCCCCAGCGCATCTCCCACAGCCAGTCCGATCAAGGTGCCTCTGCTTCGGTCTATCATTGGTATTCCTCGGTTCCTATTTACAATACTGTACCATCATTTCGAACCAGACCAGATTAATGTCAACAGATTTCGCTCTAATCAAAAAAAGACTTGCGATTCGCGCTCATCCTGTGACATCATATCCTTCGTCCTTCAGAGACTTTCATCTTACCCCAAACCCGGGAGGTGACCTATGCTGACGCTGGATGTGAATGACCAGTATTCCCTCGAACTTGCACCGGAAAAGTCAGGCGTTCGTCTTACATTGATGAAAGCGGGGGAGCAGCAGGTCTGTCGTAAAGCGACCCGTAAAGAGCTCCAGGAGTTTTCAAAGCACAAAACCACGACCGCGTTTAAAGGCCGTCTTCAACTTCATAAGCATCAAGGGAAAATCAAAATCGAAGCCAAAAAAGAAATCGTCGGCTCGATTCCTGTCAAACTGTTTGAAGCTGCCATCTCGGAGATTCTTCTCTGTAGTGTCGCATAAGCGTCGTTAATAAATAGAACAGAAAGACCAATGGCAGAATTTAAAAAATATTATCGGACTCTGTTTTCCCAATTTGGTTATCCGCTTACGAAGAATACAGCGGTTCCTTTGAAAGCGATCAAAGATGCGGAACAACGTCTGGGGATTAAAGTTCCCCAGGCACTTCGTGATTATTATCTCGTCGCCGGGCGTGAAAAACGTTTTAACAAAAGTTGTAACCGATTGCTTGCACCTCGCGACTGGTCTGTCGATAAACAACGGCTGCTGTTCATGGAAGAAAATCAGAGCGTACTCTGGTGGGGTGTTTCGATTCGCAACCCGGATACGCAAGATCCTCGCATCTCACAAGGACACAATGACGACCCCATTACCTGGTATCCCGAACATCCTCAATGTTCTGTATTCCTGGCAGTGATGCTGCATTATCAGGCTGTGAATGGCGGTTTTCGTTTCTGTTCTTCAGCAAGTATTCCCGATGATCTGGACTATCAATTTAAAAAACAGGGTTGGACACTTTATGGTACCCTCAATTCTTTGCAGGCTTATAGTCGCCAGAATCAGGTGGTATGCCTGGTGCCGTCGGAAATGTTTGCTTTTATGGGAAAATGGACGGTCATGGCAGGAGCAAAAACGAAACGCGACCTGCAGGCAATCGAAGCCGAGCTCGGCTTCGAATTTGAATCCGTTTAAGCGTCGATTATTTGTTGTGAACCTGCAAAAAAGAGAAACAAAAAATGATCGAGCGAGCAGGCTGGTGCGTTTAAAACAAATCACAGCAAACGTTATCCCAGTCTTAAGGCAACCATTATGCGGTTTTACTGCTGTCTTCACTCACTGAATAGACTTCTGGTTTTGTTCGCCTTGTTACTGGTCCCTTGTGGGTGTGGTCAGCAAAGTAAATCGGGTCCCCTTGACGTAGCGATGGAGCTTCAGACAGCAGGAAAAACTGATGAAGCGATTGAGATGCTCTCAGAGGAAGATATCGAGAAAGCCATTCAGTCTTCGTCTCTCAGAACATTGAAAATGAGTGAGACACAATTTAAGGCCCAATTCCGTTGGGGGCGGAAGCACTCTCAAGAGGAATTAGTCTATTTGGTGCCTTTAATCAAACGGGCTGCCTTCATTCAAATTGAACAATTACAGGCTGCTGAAGAAGCAGGGCTGTCAGCCAAATCGAAGTTGTATCGGGAGCAATTACAACGCCTGATTCAGGATCTGCAAGACAACAATAGGGTGTTGCTCTATCAGCAGTTGGGAAAAGTCATCCAGCGGAAGCTCAAACAGATCACCTCTAAGGAAGAGCTAAGCGAATCCGAGACAAAGGCCACCGACTAACGCCGCTGGTACCAGAGGATAGTGCCGAGAAGAACGACGAGAATTGCGACTGCGATGCCTGAAATGGTCCAGACGGTCCAAACGGTTTTCACTTCCGGTAGCGGTGCGGCTGAGTGCAGCATTTCTTTGGCATTCATCGTGAGCTTGGTCAACAACACCTTGACCGGCTGTTGATCGCCGCCCGTGTCTGCCATGATCTCAATCCGTTTTAGTGGTTCCGGTCCAAAGCGGACCTGTCTGAGTTCTTTGAATTCCAGCGCGTCTCCCTCTTTTACGAGGAACGTCAGCGTGGCATTTTTACGAACCAGTTTCAGTTCACCCGAACTCTCTTCCGACGGAACGCGTTCAACCAGCGGCGTCCAGGCATCCTTCTTTTTGACCCACATTGCCGTGGATAATTTCTGCTCGCCGTCTGCTTTCATGGAGCGCGAAAAGTTGGCCCGTTCATTATCGGTTTTGAACAGCTTTACCATCAGGCCCGTGCCATACCCTTTTTCGGGGCGCGCAATCTGTCGCATTTTATAACCCACGGTAATTTCAAAATCGCCCTTCACGGCAAAACGTGTTGCGTAGCCGACTTGTGTTTTTTTCGATTTCTCGTCGGGAGCCGTCAGCAGCATCCCTCCTTCAGTCTGCTTGCCTGGAGGAGTGGCTTTGGTACCGATGGCTCTGAAAACCAGCGGTTCCCACTCGGCGGTCGCAAAATCATAGGTGAATTCTTCCGCCTCCACATGGCTGGAACAGAGCAGAATTCCCAACAGGAATACACATCGAATGGATTTCTTTGGAATGCACGTCATGTTGCTTACCGTTAGATTGTATTTTTGAATTATTCTCAGACTGGATTATTGAAATACCGGAAAGGAAGACCTGTAGAAGCACTTGGGGGCTACTTTAAAACTCGCCAAGAGTTTCGCCATCGGCTTTATCTCCCAGGCGTCGCCAGGTTTCAATGTCGATGGAATCAGAAACAAAGCGTACCGCGCCATCACACAGCAGAACTTCCACGCCTCCCGAATGAAAACTACGCGGAGCTGCTAAGAGAACCTGAGGCTGACCGGGTGAGCCGTCCTTGAAACTGCTGCACTCGCGTTCGTCGCTATTGGGTTTCAACCAGGTATTGAATCCCCAGTCGCGCACACCGGCTGCGCGAGCCCATGATTGCCCTCGGGCATCATTGAAGGGTGTGGGCAATCCCGGACAGGCAGGCGGATCGCCGCCCGGTGTTTCCTTAAAAATGGTATGTGAAAACACTTCAGATGCTGCCATTGTGTTGGAAGCGCCGTCGCTGATGTCACTGATGGAGGTCCCCCGATTCAAGGCAAACACGCCACGCTGTCCGGTAAAGTCGAGACTGCGACCCAGACAGGCAATGAAACTCGTGCGTGCCAGATCGGGGCGATTCTGACTGCGAACAATGGCATCGGAAGGACACCGATAGCCGGGCATCTCCTGCATCGCCAGAATATAATTGTCCGCGCAGAGGGTATCACTGAATCCGCCGGTGACTGTGCAGCTCCAATCGTACTTATTATAAGCGGGCCCCTGATCCATCATCGGCAGCAGACGCACCAGCCAGCTTCCCATATTCGCACCATAGTTCGACTCCGACCCATAACAGGCGGGCGGCGGAAACATTCGGTGCAGATCATGGTAGTTGTGTAGAGCAACCCCAATCTGATGCAGTTTATTCTGGCAGTCCGTTTTCCGCATTGATTCCCGCGCCTGTTGCACTGCGGGCACTAAGAGCGCAATCAACAGCGCCAGAATGGCAATGACCACCAGCAATTCGATCAAAGAGAACCCGCGGCGATCAATTCGCCGACTGGAATCCAGTCTCATTTAAAACCCCTTGCGTAGTACACATGTATCGTTTTTTGTCCTCAGCTTAAGCCGCATGTTGACATGTGTCAATTGCTGTTGCTTGTTATTGAGAGACACAATTCCATTCATTGTTTGTTTAACGATCTTTGTCACGAATAAAATTGTCCCTGGAATAGGACGCTTGGATCACAAAAACCAGACACAGATGTCTGATCAATCCTCTTTGGGATCACCTGTACAGATTGTTTTCATTATTTTATTGAACAGGACCAATTCCAAGTGTTAAAATAGATAACATGGACAGTATTTGCCGTGAGGGAATGCGGAGCGCTCGTGACCAAACTGGTCTACCATAGTTCATCTTGCACCCATCGAGGTTCGTCGAATGTTTGTCTTGGCAACGGTGTGCATCTTCTGCCTGTTCTGTTTCGCGGTTTTGAATTTCTACTGGGGGCATAAAACAGCCCGGCTTTATCGCACTCATCTCAATCAGAGTTCGAATAGTGATTTCACGCCCGTCGCAACCGTCATTTTGTCGTTGCGCGGCAATGATCCGTTTCTGGCAGATTGCCTGGGCGGTTTATTAAATCAGGATTATCCAGCGTACACCGTCAAAATTATCGTTGATCACGTCGACGACCCGGCTTTGACATTTGTGGATCAGTATCTGGAACAGCATGCACATCCGCACTGCGAAGTCACGATTCGGGAAATCAACAACGGTGCCTGTGGCTTGAAAAATGCATCGCTTGTGCAGGCGATGAAAAGTCTGGATGAAAATGTTGAAGTCGTCGCCTGGCTGGACGCCGATGTAGTCCCCCACCGTAGCTGGCTGAGAGAGCTTGTCGCGCCGTTACAGAATCCGGACGTCGGAATTGCTTCGGGAATCCGCTGGTATGCACCACGAGATGCGAACCCCGGGACCATGATCCGACATGCGTGGAATACGGGGGCGTTGATTCAAATGATCTCACTGGAGATCGCCTGGGGCGGTTCGATTGCATTGAGTCGCTCTGTTTATCAGAGTCCGCTGCTCGCGGACACGTTTTTGAAGATGCTTTGGGATGATACCGGACTCAAATCTATTGCTGCGGAGTTAGACAAGCAAGTGCACTTCGTTCCCGCGGCGACCATGATCAATGCGGAATCGATCCCCTTTCCATCGTGCTTTCGATATATGACCCGCCAACTGGTCAATGCCCGTTTCTATCATTCAAAATGGTGGTTGATCGCGACCGTCGGGTTCGGAATGGCGGCGGCACAAACAGTACTACTCATTCTCGGATTGAAGTTTCTATCTGAAGGAAATCTGCTCTGGGCAGGACTCTCTGCCGGTGGTCTGCTGCTGAGCAATGGCTGTGTGGCCGCGGCCATTTATCGAGTCAGCCTGTTGATTCAGCAGACGGTCCGTTCGCGGGGCGAAGACTTTCAACGACAGCCATTAAGAACAATGGGCTATCTCTGGATCACGATGTATATTTTCAGTGCTGCCCTGTTCGCTGCCATGAAAACCAAAATCATCAACTGGCGCGGCGTGATTTACCATGCCCCTGCTCCCTGTCAGGTTGAGATTCTGCATTACGAGCCTTTCCAGGAAGCAAACGAATTGCAAGCTCCGCTGGAACTGCAAAACATCTCGCTCTAAGTCTTCAGAAGTGCGGCAATGGAAAACTCATCTGAGGAATCAACTGCCCTTTGATCCGATGGCAACAATCGATAAGATACCGAAAAATTTCACTCAGCCAGGTTCCAGAAGTGGCATGGCATCAAGCTGATGCTGGCCGGAGACTTCACAACGTTGGAACTGTTCGCCGACTGTGATCACCCCTCTGATAAAATAAAAGCCTGATATGTTTTCCGAATCTACCTGGAGCCGAAAGAGCATCGGCGATGTTGATGTTGTTTACCATGATGGTTTGTATCATCTGTTTCATCTGGTACTTCCCAACCATGACTTCATAGCGCATGCGATCAGTGACAATGCATTGAACTGGCGGCGCGTGGATAACGCCCTGTTTATCGGCGATCCGGGAAGCTGGGATGACCTCATGCTCTGGACCATGCATGTCTCTCCCGATCCGCATCAACCGGGGCGCTGGCGAATGTTTTATACCGGCGTGTCACGCCGTGACCAGGGGAAGAAACAGCGGCTCGGCATGGCGGTCAGCGACGACCTGTTCCACTGGCAGAAAGCAGACACCAACTGGGTTGATGAGCGCGGACAATCCGACCCGCAAATCGTCAAAGATGTCCGTGCTCGACTGAAATCTTCGATCTCAAATAATATCAAAGCGAAGCAGAACCCGGAGAGCTGTTTTCCCCTCAAGCCGGATTCGCAGTATTACGAATCGTCTGTTGATTCGGAGCGAGACTGGGTCAGTTTTCGTGACCCCTTTTATTTCCGCGAAGAAGATCAGGGTTGGCTGCTGATGGCGGCACGTGTGAACGAAGGACCGTTGATCAGGCGGGGATGCGTGGGTTTAATGGAAGAGGTCTCGCCCAATCAGTTTCGTGCCTTGCCGCCGTTGCATGCGCCGATGATGTATGATGATATTGAAGTCCCCAACCTGTTCCGGATCGACGGTGATTACTATCTGATCGGCAGCCTCCGTGAAGATGCCAAGATTCGCTACTGGCACACAAAGGATCTGGAACAACCCTGGCAAAACTATTACGACAATGTTCTGCTGGCCAAGGGAAATTATGCCGGCCGGATCTGTCAGGACGAGGAAGGCATTCTGCTCTGGAATTTTTATGTCAATGATCCGCTCGATCGGACTACGAATAATCTACTGCCCCCTCCCAAGCGGCTGGCTAAACGTAGGAATGGTCAGCTGCGTTTGAAAACGTTTGAGGGAATCGAGAAACGAGTCACCGGCCCGCTGAATTCGCGCTGTCTGCATACCCTCAAAGGGTCTCGCGATGAAGCCTACTTCTGTCTGATTAATAGTTCACTGGAACTGATCAGCCAGGCCGGCTTCCAGGGTTTTGTGTTTGATGAGGAAGTCAGCTGTTTTCGGATGCAATGTCGCTTTTCGATGAACGGGGCCGGCAAATGCGGAATTCTCTGCCGCGTCGATCCCGATACACACGATGGGTATTATGTGTCGCTCGATTTGATCAAAGGAATTGCCCAGTATCGTTCCTGGAAAACGGGACCGGAAAAATCGGGCGAACACATGATGCAGTTCCAGTCTCTGCAGGATGGGTTCTGGAGTTCAGCCGATCCCAGAGATATCGAAGTTAAACTGATCGCCTTCGGCAGCTATCACGAGTTGAGCATAAACGGCAATGTCATCTTATCGCTGGCAAACGAAAACTTCAGCAGCGGCCTGTTGGGTTTTTATGTCGAATCTGCGGCGCTGCACATCGATCAGCTGGAAGTGCAGCATCTGAAATCTCCAACTCAGACAGACGAACATTTAACCACAGGCTGGGCTACGGAGGGGCAGGAAACGCAGCATTAAGGATCGATAAACCTACCCGTTGATCAACGGCATGATCAGGTTGTACGCGGTTCTGAGTGCCAGCAATACGGAAGAAATCAGGCCGATGAACCCGAGAATTTTCATCCAGGCGGGAATCGCGTTTTCACCTTTCATATCGGGGCGGGTGGCAAGCCAGAGCATGGCGATGGCCAGCATCGGAATGCCTAACACCGTGAGCGATTGAGCGAAGATGATCAACCCCACCGGTTTCACTCCCATGGACTTCGTATAAATCGCGACGCCCATTCCCACCAGTAGTGCGAGTACGGTGAACAGTTTCGGCCACTTTTGATCGATGTAGCCGCCCAGTCCGAAACCGTCGGCCAGAATCGAGCCGCCAATCATGGCGTTCACTAGAAACGAACTGAAGGCACCCGCAAAGATCCCCAGCGAGAAAATGATCATCGCCGATTTCCCGAACGCCGGCTCCAGACTCTTCGCGACGTCAGAGACCGAACCCAGAGTCGTCACATCCGGGTTCTGATACAGAACTTTGGCAGCCGTAATCAACACCATCATCGTGATCAACCCCAGCATGCTGATACCGACTGTGGAATCGACCAATCCCTGCTTCAGGTTTTCTTTTTTCCAGCCTTTTTGTCGGACCAGATACGATTGATAAAAGGCACCTGCTACCGAGAAGGTGGTTGCATACAAGGCGACGATCGGTGTCATCGCTTCTTTCATACTGGAATCCAGGTTTGGAATGGAAGGAACGAAACCCGAGATCGCGGCAACCCAGTCCGGCTTGACCTGAAACAGGTTGATGGCAAATGCGACCATCATGATGCCGACCAGCAGCTTCATCAGTTTTTCAATCAGGCCATAAAGATGTTTGAATCCATACAAGGCCATAATGATGAAGGCATTCATCCCCACGATGATAAAAAGGGAGATATTACTGTCCGCGTCAATGAATGGTTCAACTGCCGCCAGTACGCCCAGGTTGTTACTGAATTGAAAACAGGCAGCTATCAGAAACAGAATGATGCCTGTGGCTGCGGCAATCGGACGGTTGGCCCGCTCGGCCAGCTCATCACAAATTGTTCCCTTCAGTTGAATCCCCAGCCGGGCTGACAATGCGGTCATGGCAATCATCATGATGACCGCAATCACCAGCACCCAAATCATCTGATAGGCGTAGGTATGACCGATTTTCGACGCCGAGAGAATACTTCCTGGCCCCAATACAACCGACGCGGTAATAATCGCGGGACCGAGGCTGCTCAGGATACGCTTTAACGGATTGGAAGACGGCTGGTCGCTCATTTTGATACACCGTAATTTCTAAAGAAAAGAAAGTAATGGGCTGCATCTTAACAAAACGGGCCTCGAAGTTGAGGCTTCACCGGGAAAATTTATTCAAATCGGTCGTAAATCACGACTTCTTCCAGTGGTAACTGCCCTGCTCGTTCATTGGCCGGTCGAATGGCTTTGCCGACGACGATAAACATCGAAATCAGATAGTCTTCGGGCAAGTTGATCAGTTCACCCACCTTGTCGAAATCGAAGCCATCCATGGGGCATGTATCATACCCCATCTCTTTCGCGACCAGCATCAGGGTTTGTGCCGCCATTCCGCAGGAGCGCAGTGCTTCATCCCGCTCGGCTTCTGTATTGTCCTTATAATAGTTGAGAATCATCGGGACCAGTGCCTGCTGAACTGGCTCGGGGGCATTTCGCCAGTAGCGGTCCGGAGCTTTTTTCCAGGCCTTCAGATCCGCACAAATTACCACCAGCAGCGAAGCGTCGGTCACCTGTGCCTGATTCCAGGACGCTTCACGGATTTTTTGCCGTAACTCCGGATCCTGCACTACCAGAAACCGCCAATGCTGAATATTAAACGCGGTTGGCGAGAGCATCGTATAAGAAAGCAGCTTATCAATTTCTTCCTGAGTCATCTGGTGTTCAGGATCGTACGATTTAACCGAACGTCTTTCTTCAATTGCCTTTAAGGTGTCCATTGTCTTTCACTTTTCTTGATTGTCACACGGGAAACGTTCGCTGGAGAGCCAGAACCATCATAGGCAGAAAACGAGTTGAATCCTACTCTCGGCTGAAAATCACGAGCCAGAATTCGGCGGTTTTGGTAGATTTTCCGCTTTCTGAAACGGGATTCTTTCCAGAACCAACATTGTCGCTGCTTAAAATTCCCCATATAGTTATCTGTGTGGGCTACCGAACGTCATTCAGGGATGATAAGTACCAGATCGCATTCAACCATTTGTAGCGACCCACGTATGAAGATGCCGGGCCTGACTGAAGGGCTCTGGAGACGCTGCAACCAACCCGCATTCGGGTGCATCCTGCACAAAGGAATCAAACACAGGATCGGATATGTCCCAACCAGATACCGCAAATCAGACGACAAATAAAAAGACCTCCTCAAAAAATCAGAAACAGCAACGGGGCTCCGCGGGCCGCATCTTCTTTGTGTTGATGCTCGGCCTCTGCCTGCTGCTCTGGCTGGCGCCACTGATTATCTCCAACACATCGATGAAAAATTCGATCCTGCCCCTGGTTCTGAAACGTTATCCGGGAGAGATCTCAACTGGCGCGGTCACACTGAGCTGGAGCCAACCGGTTGTCTTTCAGAATGTGGCACTCAAAGATTTCGAAGGCCGGGATGTCGTTCGCATCGATCAAATCGCCACAAAGAAAACGCTCTGGGAGCTGGCCACCGATCGCAAACATGTCGGCGATGTCAACGTGGACGGCGTCACTTCGCTGACCTATGTGAACGAACACGGGCTCGCCAATCGAGACTTCTTGACGGCGGTCTTGAAAAAAGGGACCAAAGAACATCCGGAAGGCGAACCAGGCAAAGAGGACGAAAAGCCGAAAACAGGCACCCAGCAATCATTGACGCTGCATATGTCTGATCTCGACTTGTGTGTCGTGAACGGCAAGGAAGAAGAGACGCCATACCTGACCGGCATGGCTGTCACCGTCACCCGCCCCGAACAGCGGACCGAACCAATTTTGGTCAAAGGGATCTGGAAAGAACCTGCAACGGAAGAGGGTGAGCAGATTGATCCTGCCAAGATCGCGTTCGCAGTGAGTATTGTCAATTCTAATGATCCGGATGCTTCCCGCTCGGGGGCGCTCAAATTCAAAACCGAGTTCTTTGATCTCAGCCAGTTAACGCCGCTTGTCAGTGCGCTCTCGCCGGGGGCGCATCTGGCTGGTAAATCGAATTCCGAAATGGAAATCAAATGGTCGGGTTCGAAAGAGTCGCCGCGTTTCGCAGTTAAAGGAAACTGGGAAGCGAGGCCCTTTCAGTTTGCAGCGCCCGAGTGGATTGGCGGCGATCAGATTCAAAGCGAAACCGCAGAGGGAAATATCGATGTGATGGCGGCCAACGGCGTGCTGTACTTCAAAGACGCCCATATGCAATCCCAGTTTGGAGAAATGACACTCCAGGGAAATCTCAACTGGGATGATCTGACCGACGAAAGCAAACGCGAAAAACTGGCCGGCTTGCTCAACTCGCGCCTGAAGCTTTCCGGCAATCTGGATCTGGCGGAAGCCGCCCGGCAGCTTCCTGAAACCGTTCATTTAAAACCAGGTATGCAGATTACCGGGGGCACCGTTGATTTTCAGGTTTCCAATTATGATCCACAGAAACCGCAGCAGGCTGAAGGGCAGGATACCGTCTGGCTTATCGGGCTGAAAACATCCGACCTGACAGGCCGCAACGGGGGACGTGAAATCCGCTGGCAGCAGCCGGTTTCGCTGTTGATGCAAATTGCCCGGACGTCGGATTCGTTTGATATTCAATCGCTACGTTGTACGTCCGACTTCCTTAAACTCACGGGCAACGGCAATGCCGATCATTTGCAAATTCACCTGGAAGCAGACTTGAACCAACTCTCCAATCGTCTGGAGCAGTTTGTCGATCTGCAGGAAATCGCCCTCAAAGGCAAGATGGATGGGGAAATCAGCTTCGACGTTTCCGATCAAAAATGGGAAACCCTTTCCTTTCTGCAATTCAAAAATCTGCAACTGGCGCTACCCGACCGAAGGGGTTGGCAGGAACCTTCACTCAAACTGACCGTTGAGGGCGCCGGTAACTCGAATGAAAAACAGATCCACGTCGAGCGTTTCATTGTCACGCTGGTCGCCGGCGAAGATGCATTTCAGGCGAAACTGGAACAGCCGACCACGGTGAATCGAAAACGCGATGAAACCGCCAAACAGGAATTGCTGCCGTTCAAAATTCAACTCAAAGGAAAACTGGCTTCCTGGGCCGATCGCGTGCGTCCCCTGTCCAAACAGGATCTGCAGCTGGCCGGTGATGTGCAGTTCGCTTCTTCGGTTTCGTTTGGCGATCAATATGTCGCCCATGAAAATACTACAGTAAATCTGACCAATGTGCGCGTCTTCACTCCCACACTCTGGATCGATGAGCCGCGGGCGGAAATTAAAACCGCCGGTAGTTGGGATGAGTTACACAAAACACTAAAAGCATCTGAGTTTACCTATCGGGGCAGTGCCATCGTCTTGAACGGCGAAAAGCTGGAAGTTCAACTGCCCCACGATGACATCCATACGACGTCACTGGTCGGCTCTCTCTCCTATAAATGCGATCTGCATCAGCTCTCACGCTGGTTTCAGAATCCGGCTGAACCACCAGAGCAAAAATATTATGGTCTGGTCACCGGTCAGGCGAACGTGATCGTCACCGAAGAGACCCGCATGGCAAGCTGGCGGACCACGATTACCGACTTCGCCATTGAAGCACCCCTCAAGCAAACAGCAAATCCCCAGAAGCAGCCAATCGCCAGCCAGCGGAATCCTGGTTGGGCCATCAGTTGGCAGGAACCGGAAATTCGCATCGAAGGAGATACACTGCAGGATTTGAAATCCGACACGCTTACTTTAAACCGGATGTCGGTTCAGTCGGAAATGCTGGACCTGAGCGCCAAAGGCGAAATCCGCGATTTCAGTACCACCCGCGATGTCCGCCTGGCAGGCGAAGTGACATATGACTGGGAAAACCTGACGCCTCTGTTACGCAGTAAACTGGGCCCCGATGTCGAAATCGTCGGCAGGGAAACCCGGCCCTTCAATCTCACCGGACCGATGGGAACGGCTCACGCCGCACGGTTGCAGGCAGAGGTGCTTAATGCCCAGCCACGACCATTACTCCCCAACACGCGGCCTCTGTTTACGCCGACCGACCGTTACATGGACCTCAAGGGAAATGCCGGCATCGGCTGGGAACAAGCGAACATTCGCGGACTCACCAGTGGGAAAACCACTATAGAAGCTCGCATCCAAGACGGGCAGATTCATATCACTCCGCTCGACTTACAGGTGAGTGGCGGTCGTTTACGGTTGGCGCCGATCGTGCGGCTGGATGTGAAACCGGCGGCCCTGGTATTCGAAAAGGGAGCCGTGATTGATAATTTTCAGTTCACTCCCGAAATGACACGCAACTCATTGCGCTTTGTTGCCCCGATGATTGCGAACAGCACAAATATTCAAGGACAGTTTTCGCTGAGTCAGGAATTCGCCGTCATCCCCATTGATGAACCGAAACTGGGCGAAGCCAAAGGGACGCTGATGATCAAGTCGGCCCGCGTGAAGCCGGGGCCTCTGTTTGACGCACTCTCGGAAAAAATCAATCAGGTGCTTGCTGTCGTCAACATCAATCGAACCGGCAGACTGATCGACGCCGATTCTGTATTTATGCAGGTCGATAATCAAGCCGTGCATTATCATATGATTGAAGGCCGCGTCTATCACAGTCCGTTCGAAGTACAGATGAAAGGCATCACCGTTCGCACCACGGGATCGGTTGGCCTGGATGAATCGTTGGATCTGGTAGCCGAGGTCGGCTTCACGAACATGCTCTCAGAAGACAAAGACCAACCGGTACTCAAATCACTCATCAGCCGTCCCTTGAAACTACCCATCGGGGGTACTTTGAAAAAACCCAAGGTCGATATGCGCCAGGTTGGTAACTACGCCAAGCAGATGGGCGTCAATGCCCTCGATGCGGTGCTGGGGAGCGGCTTCGGCGAACAGCTGCAGGGCTTGTTCCCCGAACGTACGCCGGAAGAAATGGAACGCATCCAGAAAGAGCGCGAGGAACGCAAAAAAGAACGGGACAAACGCCGCGAACAAAAACGCCTGGAGCGGCTCAAACGCAAACAGGGTTTGTGAAAAATAAAAATCACAATCAGATAATTTATCCCAACTTCGAGCGGAATGGCACGAGCCGCCGTTTTTGAAATAGAGACCAGAGCACAAAAACGGCTCATCAGCAAGAGGGATCAACTATGGTTTCTCTGAAAAACTGCTTCCCTGCACACAGATGATCTCATATAAAGGAGATGTATCAGATCGAAAATCACTTTCTTGAGTCAGGCAAGTCATGCGGCATGGTTCTCATTTAAATCCGCCGAACCGGTTTGAGTCGACGTTCTCCGAACCGGATCTAGAGCAGCTGGAATGGGATGACGAATATCTCTCTCAGCCCAGGCGGATTGAATACATCGATGACCGGGCGAAGTCGATCGTGACCGAAAACGATTCACCCGATCTCAATTTTCGTTATAGCGTCAACCCGTATCGCGGCTGCGCGCATGGTTGCAGTTACTGTTATGCCCGACCCTTTCATGAATACCTGGGCTACAACGCGGGGCTCGACTTTGAAACGAAAATCATGGTCAAGCATGACGCCCCTAAACTGTTGCGCGACTTTCTAAGCCGAAGTGACTGGGAGCCGGAGTTGATCGCATTTTCCGGAATCACCGACTGTTATCAACCGGCGGAGCGCGAATTTCAGTTAACGCGGCAATGTCTGGCGGTCGCATCCGAGGCCAATCAGCCTGTGGGAGTCGTCACCAAAAATGCGCTGGTGGTCCGCGATTTGGATCTGCTGGCATCAATGGCGCAGCGAGATCTGATCCACGTGAGTGTCTCGGTTACCACACTTGATGCGCAACTAGCTCGTGACATGGAACCACGGACTAGTATCCCGGCGGCCCGACTGCGGGCGATTCGCGAACTCGCGGCTGCGGGAGTGCCGACGAAGGTGATGGTCTCGCCGATCATTGCCGGTTTGAACGATCATGAAATCCCTGAGATTCTGCAGGCAGCAAAAGAGGCCGGCGCGCAGTCGGCGAGTTACATTCTGCTGCGTCTGCCTTTAACGGTAGAACCGGTCTTCCTGGAATGGCTGGAACGCACGCAACCCACACGTAATGAACGCGTATTGAGTCGGATTCGACAAACGCGTGAGGGGAAGCTCAACAGCTCAGAATTCGGCACTCGCATCCGCGGCACCGGTGAGATCGCCGAACAGATTCGCAGCTTGTTCAAAGTCTTCACCCGCAAACAAGGCCTGGACCAACCGCTGTCGCCGTTAGACTATGCACAGTTCAAACCGCCGACGACCGGCAAAGGACAACAGTGGCTGTTTTGAGGGAGCTCGTTTTCAGAGCCAAGGTATGAAATATGACACTACCCGAACCAAATCAGAATCGTGCGAGCCGATTCCGCTGGGTATGGCGATCAGTTGGAGTGGCGATCCTGATCTGCCTGACGGTGTTTGTCATCTCTGGGGTACAAAACGGACGAGCGATTCAACAACTGGAATCAAGTAAGTTTTTTATGTTGACGACTGAACCGGGTTGGTTGATGAGCAAGATGCCATATTCCTGGCAGACCTGGATTCAATACCGCGCAGGAGATGAAATTCGTGCTGCTTTCCTCAATGTCATCAAGGTAAATTGCATTCAATATGGGGATGACGATGAGCTTACCGAAGCAGATCTCGCCAGCATTGGTCAATTGAAAAGTCTGAAAATCCTGGATCTCAGTAATTCCCTGATCACGAATGCAGGTTTGTCACATATCCAAGGACTCCATAACTTGGAAGAACTTGTACTCGAACAAACATCCATCAGCGATGCCGGTCTGTTTCACCTGAGAGATCTGAAGAAGCTAAAGACACTTTACCTTTTGGAAACTGAGATTGGTAATACCGGCCTGAGTCATCTGAAAAACCTGACAGAACTGACAACACTTAACTTAAGTGAAACAGCGATCAGTGATGCTGGTCTGGCTCACTTGAAAGGACTTGTGAATCTGAAGGTCCTTTCTCTGGATATAACTCAAGTAAGTGATCGTGGACTGGTTTATCTAAAAGGACTCCCGAAACTGGAGAGCCTCGACCTCTTTGGGACCCAAGTGAGTGATGCAGGGTTGGTACATTTGACCGGACACCAGAATCTGCTGCTTCTCACTCTTGCAGATACTCAAATCAGTGATCAGGGGCTGGTTCATTTGGGAAAACTGAAGAATCTGTATGATTTGGACATTCGATATACAAAGATCAGCGACGCTGGTCTGAGCCATCTACAGGAACTCAAGAACCTGACAAATTTAATGTGGGATAGTACAAAAATAACTGATGCCGGTTATGCCCGACTTCAGAAGTCTTTACCCAAACTGTCTGACACATGGCAACCCCATCCCTCATATCCTATATTTTAAGGGATCGGCTCAATTCGGAGAATAACCAATGCCTCTACCCGAACCAAATCAGAATCGTGCGAGCCGATTCCGCTGGGTATGGTTATTTATCCCTTGCATGGTCTTGTTGGGACTGGTTCTGTTGATTGGATCTACCGTGCAGAACGGGTGGGCGATTAATAGATTGAGATCGAAGGGGGGAGTTACGACTGAGCCTGGTTTACTGCTAAGTTTTATACCCACTTCCTGGCAAGACTCACTTTATCAACTCGTGGGGTTAGAAGTGTTCTCTGCTTTTGAAACTGTTACCGCTATGTATGGTTATGATGAATTTGGCGACATGGATTTAGCCCGACTCAGTCGATTTCAAAATCTGCAGTCCCTGAGTCTCAGGAAGACAATAGTGACTGATACAGGGATGGTTCATTTGAGAACTATGAAGAATCTGAAACAGCTTCAACTGGCTGATTGTGAAATAAGTGATGACGCACTGGTACACTGTAAAGCATTGACGAATCTGGAATTCATCAACTTAAGTCACACACAAATTAGCGATGAAGGCCTTTCCCATTTGGGAGGACTTCGTGATCTGGAAGAACTTTATCTCGAAGAAACATCCATCAGTGACAGGGGGATGATTCACCTCAAAACGCTTACGAAACTGAACTGTTTAGATCTCTCTTCTACAAAAGTCAGCGATGAGGGACTGATCCCGCTAATGGAGCTGAAGAACCTGGAGACTCTGTATCTCAACGATACGCGGGTGCATAATGCGGGACTGGCTCATCTAAAAAAATTGTCAAAGCTGGAGTATCTCAACCTGGGTAATACAGAAGTGCGTGATGAGGGACTGATCCACTTGAAGACGCTGTCGAACCTCGAATACCTCTGTCTAAAAGGCACAAGTATCAGTGGTGCAGGACTGGTTTATCTCGAAGAACTCGATAATCTGCAAGGACTTGATCTCTCTGGTACCTTGATTACTAATGACGGTTTGGTGCATCTTCAGTCGCTACCCGGTCTGAAATGGCTCGTATTGAATGACTGCCGAATCAGTGATGCGGGACTGGTTCATCTTAAAGGACTCAAAAGTCTGCAGGAACTTGATCTCTCAAATACGCTGATTACTAATGATGGTTTAGCGCATCTTCAGTCGCTACCCAATCTGGAATGGCTTTTATTGAATGACTGCCGGATCAGTGATTCAGGACTGCAACAGCTTCAACATCTGAAGAAACTGCAGGGGCTGATTCTGACACGAACCCAGGTGAGTGATGCGGGATTGATTCACTTGAGGAATCTGACCAGTTTGAAATCACTGGATCTGGAAGGGACACAAGTGACTCCGGCAGGGAATAAAGAGCTTCGTGAGGCGATTCCCGGATTGGCAGATGAAGAGCGTGCTATAAAATGTTTCTTTTAACAGCTGGTCTTCCGCTGTGAAAATGGTAAGAGCCCTGAATTATTCATGACCGAAATGAAAACATGCAGCAGGTATGGTTGGAACGAACGCTGCGCACACGTAAGGAACGCGTTCTAAGCCGCATGCGGGGAACCGGAGAAATCGCCGAACAGATTCACAGTCTGTTTCAAGTCTTCACCTGCAAATACAGCTTGGATCAGCGGCTGCCACCGGTGGACGTTTCGCAGTTCAAACCACCGACAACGGGTAAGGGACAACAGTGGTTGTTTTGATGTGAAGCAGCTAAATTGTTTGCGTTCCAAACCAGAGCCGCATTAACGCGGTCACGGCGTGGGGACGTTCCATGGGAGACATATGGCCGCATTCCTCAATTACAGTGAGCCTGGCTTCTGGAATCTGTTCAGCAATAAAGGCCAGTTCGCCGGGTGGAAACAGGTCATCCTGTCGCCCATCTACCACCAGTGTTGGACAGGAGATTTTTGATAACAGAGCCTCGGTTGGATAATCATCAATCATCGCCTGCACTTGATTCAGATAACTGTCAGGAGAAAATCCTTTGAGCATATTTTGTAGTGGCTCAACCAGTTCCTGGTCCTCCAGCCGGTCTCGAAAGATGATATTTTCCAAATTGGCATCCAGTGATTCGCTGAGCAGGTTCTTTTTGATATTGGCCTTAAAAATTTCGAGGAGCCCGATATGTTCAGGATTATTTCGGGAGAGCGTATTGAGCAGCATTAATTTCAAGACTCGTTCGGGAGCTGTCGCCGCAATCACCTGCGCCAACCAGCCTCCATACGAGTGTCCCGCCAGATAAAACTGTTCGGGTGCTTGCTCCAAAAATGCATTCACCAGTTCGGACCGGCTCAGGGCCTGATCCATAACAGTCACTTGAACATTCAGCTGATCTTCTAAATGCTGCACCTGGTGCTGCCAGTTGACCTCGGTACTTCCCAGGCCGGGCAAGAGAATCAGAGTTTCTTTCATCATTGTTCCTTCTCTTCTGCCACTACGGTACCGGGCCCCAGATTTTCACCAGTAATTCGAACATCTTCGGGTCGTGTGTTTGCAGTTCGGCGCGGACGAAGGGATAGAAATCGTTCACGCCGAAATAGGCTTCGGTCGATTCGGCGAAGTATTCTTTGTGGTTGTTCAAGCCGTAGTGTCGTACTTTTTTGCCGGTATGCACCAACACGCTCTCGTAGATGCCTTTTTCTTTCGCGGCATTAAACGTCGCGACAATGTCGGCCTGATCGAAGCTCAACACCTGATCGTGAAAAGCGTGTGCCAGTTCGTGCAGCACAACATAGGGATGCTGGGCCCACATGTTTCGGGCCATGAGTTGTCCAGCGACCGGGATATGTACGTGTTTCGCCAGACGGGGATCGTGACCATTGGCCACCAGCCAGCCTTTGCTGGGATGATACTGCATGCGGTCCAGTTTCGCGTGTTTCAAATCAATCCAGATCCGCACCTGTTGCAGCTGTTCTACCCGTTCCTTGGGCACAATGAACTTCACCCGTTGCAGATGGTTCGCCAGAGCCGCCAATGCACTTTTGCCGGTTTCGGCATGCTCGGGTGCGAGCAGCTGCGGATCGACGTCCACCGTCCAACCCTCGATTTTCTGTTCGACCGGATCATAAAACTGTGGTGTCTCTTCTGCCTGCAGCCGGCCGCAAAGTGACAAGGCCACGCAAAACAGAGTCAATAACACAAGCCGTACGTGTGACCATTTTGAGTTCGGGTGGTGATATAACATATTGATCCTCTATCACTTAAGAGCAGATGTCATCTAACGCTTCGATTGTAACGGTTCAAACGACCCAGGGGAACTATGAAAACTCACAAGGCGCATTCTATAAAAGGAGTCCCAGAGATTTCCCCTCTGGTATTTGTAAAATGAACGGTTAGAATTAAAGGACACTTTCATTTCTTATCGATTTCCGATCAGCTCGACGACTCATGAATACGAAATCACAATCAGCTTGGAAACGTTGGCTACCGTGGCTGGTCCCCTTACCACGCGGGATGTTTGATAAACCACAAACCGGGAAACAAATGCTCGTTTATTATCTCTGGCGGGTGTCCGCATTTTATGTACTCCTGCTGATTCTGTTGATGATTGTGCAGCGCTGGCTCATCTATCAACCCACGCGGGTCACCTCTTTATCCGTCGATCAGGCCAATGCTCCCTTCGGTGTGATCCATGAGATTTCCACCAAAACGGAAGACGGTCTCGATCTGAAAGGCTGGCATTTTCTGGCAGGGCAGGTCGCCTGCAATGATCGAGCAAGCTGTGACGGGGAACTGGCGAAAGGACGTCCGGTGGTTATCCTGTTCCACGGTAACGGCGGAAACCGATCGCATCGCGTCGAGACCTGCCGTCTATTGGCCAGTCTGAACCTGCATGTGTTCGCGTTTGACTATCGCGGCTATGCGGAGAATCCGGGCAGCCCCAGCCAGACCGGTTTACTCAATGATGCGCGTGCCTTCTGGAAGTACGCTGTCCGTGATCGCAAGATAGATCCATCCCGAATTATTCTGATGGGCGAATCGCTGGGGGGAGGCGTCGCGACGTTACTCGCCAGTGAACTCTGTCAGCAGAAAACGCCCCCCGCGGGGCTGGTGCTGCGTTCCACGTTCAGTTCGATGGTCGATGCCGCCTCGTTTCATTATCCCTGGGTCCCCGTTTCCTGGTTGCTCTGGGATCAGTATCCCAGCCAGTCCGTGATTTCCGATGTGGCCTGTCCGCTGCTGGTGATTCATGGCACGAAAGACCAGATTGTTCCTTATAAACTGGGAAAAAAACTGTTCGACGCCGCGTCTCCCGCTTCCTCAACCGGTATTCCCAAACAGATGATCTCGATCGAACAGGGCAGCCATAACGGTTTGATCTACGAAGCCCGCGGCAAACTGACTCAAGCTTACTCGCAGTTTGCCAGTCAGCTGTTTCCGCAAGAAACTGCTATTTGACGTCATTCCGTTTGCTGCGAAAGTCGGTGGGAGTTTCCCCTGTCAACTTACGAAACGTGCGCGTGAAATAGGCGGGCGAAGAAAAGCCCAGCTTACGACTGATCTGATCGATGGTCATCGAAGGGTTGCAGAGCATCCGTTTCGACTGCCAGATTTTAATCTCATTAAAATAGGCCATGATGCCGCAACCGTAAGTTTTCCGGAACGCGGTTTTTGCCTGAGTCGGGCTGACGTGCAGTTCCTGCGCGACCTGCGGAATCGTCAAGCGATCATTCACTCGATTCAACAACAGACGGCGTATCTGAAGCGCGATATCATCTTCTGTATTCGCGGTGACGGCCGGCGACAGGTTCTCAAGCACCTGAGACAGAAAAGCCAGTAAGCTGCTGGTGACGTCCAGATTTCGATGCGGGTGCTCGGCAATGAGCATATCGGCCATCCGCCAGAACGCATGCTGCAAGTCGGGGTTCCCTGCAGAACTGATGGTATGCACGCCGGTCACCAGCGTTTCCAGTTCCCGACATGCTTCCACCATTCCAGAATCTTCCGGCCATTCCCCCAGTCGTTCCGGATCAATTAGAAAGGCGATTGTTGACGCGGTATGCGGACCTTCATTCATCCAATGATGGTCCACCCCCGGTCCGATCATGCAGAAATCACCTGAATCGAGCACCTGTCTGCCATCGGGAGTTAACATTGTGAGTGGCCCCTGCAAACTCCCATGCATGGCGATTACAGCATGATTGTGTTTCTGGGTCGTCGTGCCCGGCGGGAAATGTCCGGAAGTAAACCGGGCAAAAGGCCCTGGAGTCGGATGGTAATATGCCAGGTAACTCCAACTCTGTTTCAGAGACCCCAGCCGCTGAGGCCGCGTGGAGGGAAGATAATAAGAGAGGTCTGTTTTCTCGGCATCCGGAGTGATTTCGCGTTGATGAATGAGAGGTTGCGAACTCTCTGGTCCGTTGATGGAAGCTTGATGACGCATGTGTGCACAACTTCGACTAATAGTTCTTAATACTGCGAACGTGTCGCGATCCCTGAGTCGGTTTCCGCTGCCATGACAGCGGCTGTTTCTTTAGTTCAGAGAACCTGTTTCGTCAGATTTTAGAGCACAACAGATTATAGTCGATCGGGCACGGTTCCCAACAGTCTCAAATAGATGAGCGTTCTGCCATCATCTTAAAGCTCCGTTATGAAGGAAGATAGAGTGATTCAGCCTTCGGCGCGCCAGAATGTCCGATTGTGAAATCATTCAGTCTGATAAGACATATCACATCCTCAATTTCTCAGTAAAGTAGAGCTTGGCAAGACTAAAAATTCGCGCTGGCGCTCAAAGGCCCTGCCTGGTTCTCTCTGAATCCGGCAGTCAATAGCAGTCTGCTCCCAACCAGAACCTGAGACAAATTCAGGGACCAAACCGCTCAGCTGATCCCGGAGTTCCCTGCGAAACACGTTATTCTGTGACCGCGCTCTTGCCATAACGTGAAAGTTCATTTTTTTTAGATCAACTCATTGCTTTATAAATTTTAGAAAAGGATGAGATCACGTGAAACGCAACGCATTTACCTTAATCGAATTGCTGGTGGTGATTGCCATTATCGCCATTCTGATCGCCTTACTGCTTCCCGCCGTGCAGCAGGCACGCGAGGCCGCACGGCGGAGTACCTGTAAAAACAATCTCAAACAGGTTGGCTTGGCCTTACATAACTATCATGATGTCTTCGGTACTTTTCCGATCGGCGCCCAGTCTCCCATCTATCAGGCCAACTGGCGTGCTTCAATTCTGCCTTACATTGATCAGGCGCCACTGTATAACAATTTGACTCAAACACCCGCTAACGGTCGCGGCTACAATACGTACAACGGCTGGACCGGCGACGGCGGATACGGAACCGGTGCGGGTTCCAATGAAGCATTGAACAACGTAATGGTGCCCATCTACAAATGCCCGTCCAGCCCGCTGAGTGCGTTCTTTGTCGGAACAGCAAATGGCATTTCTCCCGGACAGGACAGAGGGGATGTCGGCATGACGATGGATTATGTCGGAATCGGCGGTGCCTATACCGCTGCGGCTCCCTTTAACACCACGGCAGTCGACAACACCTATTACGGCGTCATGGCCCAGAACGGACTGTTACAGATCAGTAAGTCCAAGAAAATGCGCGACTGCACCGATGGGACTTCCAATACCATCATCGTCGGCGAAGATTCCGGATCGATCGCCGGCGTGGACTACCGCAAGAATCTGTCTGGTGGCTGGTCGGGTCATCGCGGTGTCTCTACCAGCGGCGGTTCTGGTTATGGAGGCGGCGGTGTCGTTACCATCCGCTATTCTCCCAATCCGAATACCAAACCCGCCTATACAGGAGCCGGGTTCAACAATGGGCCACTGACATCGTTTCATACAGGCGGTGTGCATGTCCTGCTGGGCGATGGAGCCGCGCGCTTGATCTCAGACAACATTGACTTCAATACCCTCCTCGCTCTGGGGGCACTCAACGATGGTAAAGTGATCGGCGAATTCTAACGACCAGTGCTGCAACATCGACACACACCTGTTGCGACTTTCACAGGTGTGTGTCACACTGAATTCTGGAATACGATTTATGACTACTTCAATTTTACAACATGTTCGCCAGCATTGGCTTCGACTGGGAATCGCGGTCTGTCTGATTTGCCTGCTGGCAGGCTGCGGCGGGGCGCAAGCCGAAACCAAATCCATGGGCACCATCAGCGGTTCAGTCACGCTCAAGGGAAAACCGCTTACCGACTGCCGGATCAATTTCATTTCCGAGCAGATAGGCTCTGGCGCGGGAGGTGACTTGCAGTCGGGTGGTTCCTTTACCCTCGATGGTCCCATTCCCGCCGGCAAATATAGCGTATTTATTACGATGCCCGAAGTATTCACTCCCACCCAGGCGCAATCCAAATCGGGCCTGTCCAGTGTACCGAAAAAATATCACAGCCAGTCCACGACCGACTTAAAAGCGGATGTCAAAGAGGGAGAGAACAACTTGCAGTTTGATTTGAAGTAATTCCTATACTGCCGGTCACGTTCCAGGTTGTATTACACCGTTTTTTCGAAAGAACAGGTGTTGGAACGTCACTGGCTTCGTTAAACTACAAAGAAGCTTCGTCTGTTTCATCCGTTTAAAATTACATTCCTGTTTCCTCGCTTTTCAACCAGACTCAGAGTACCTGTCACCATGAATCGTTTGACTTCCCCCACGCGCTCTTTTCATTCTTACAACCCAGTCCGACTTGCAGGCGCAATGCTGCTGGTCACGCTCATCTGCTTGATGTCAGCTCCAGTCGCTACCGCAGGAGACATTCTTGCCGGAGCTGCTAAGGTGGATATTACAAACCGTGATGTGCCACTGGTGAATGATCCGTTGTATGTGAAAGCCCTGGTGATCAAAGAGGGTGACACGACCGCTGTTCTCGTCACCGTCGATGCCGTTGCCATCGGAGAGATTGGTTCGATTACCAATGAATATCTGGGCAACGTGCGCGATCAGATTGAAAAAGACCTGCAGATCAAGCCGAAAAACATCATGGTCAACGCCAGTCACTGTCATGGCATTGTCTGTAAAGATGTCGAACAACGGACGGTTCAGGCGATCAAAGCCGCGGCGAAAAATCTGGTTCCCGTTAACATCGGCGTAGGCACCGGACACGAAGACCGCGTGATGGAGAATCGCCGGCTATTTCTCAAAAACGGTAAAGAAGCCGACGTGCGACATGCCTATTCTCTGCCTCCCGATGAAGAAGTCGCTGGCATCGGTCCCATCGATCCGGAGATCGGCATTTTAAAACTCGACAAAAAGAATGGCGAAACGCTGGCCGTGGTCTATAACTTCGCCTGCCATCCCATTCAGGGTGTCCCCAATAAAGGGAACACCGCCGACATGAGCGGCTTTGCGTCGCAGGTCATTGAAGACAACCTGAGCGACGGCGCGATTGCCCTGTTCGTGCAGGGTTGTGGCGGCGATATCAACCCGGCGCAGTATAAAGACGTCGATAACCCCCGTGACGCCGAAACGCTGGGCAACCTGCTCGGCCTGAGCACGCTGAAGGCACTCAAGAAAATCAAATGCACCGACGCGGGTTCCTTAAAAGTCATGAACGAAACACTGGCGGTGCCCCGTTCCAACAATGAAACCCGCATCGCCGCCCTGGAAAAAGAGCAGGAGCAGCTGGTCAAAGCGCTACAGGGAACGAGCCTGAACCTGAAGACATTCTTGCCGTTGATTGTGAAATACAAACTCTATGAGAAATACCCGTCGTATTACTCGCACCGTTATCTGCTCGATGAAAAACTGGGACGTGACGACCTCAAAAAACTCGACGAGGAAAACCGTGCCAACATGGAACGCTATATTAACAACGTCTACAAGATGGAGCAGATGACGCGAAACAATGCCAACCTCAGACTGCTCAACAAACACCAGACCCGCAACCAGGCCGCCGGCAAGACACTCGATGTAGAAGTATTCGGCATCAAGGTCGGCGATTTCCGCATGATCACCTTCCCTGCGGAACTGACGGTCAACATCGGCCTCAACATCAAGAAAAAATCGCCCTTCGAAAACACGTTCGTCGCCGGCTACACCAACGGCTACAACTACTACGCCCCTACCGCCGAACAACTCAAAAATGTGGGAGGCGCCCAGGAAGACAGCGACTGCATGCTGGCCCCCGAATGGCAGGCCATCTTCGAAACCAAAGCCCAGGAAATGATTAAAACGCTGAAGTGAGCTACTTTAACAGCGCGCGTGCGATTTGCATCTGTTCTCTGGTAACAAGCACAGCCCCTGTATTCCGAGGAACTAAAGAACCATAGTCATTCAGAAACTCTCTCAAAATCGAGATCAGTTCCGGGCCTGATTCCTGCAAATCCTGGAGCGACGTTTCCATTGTCAGTCCGTAGAGAATTTTGACCACGGCTTCATCAGATGTCAGTATTCCCTTGTCGTATGCTGCTCTGATTTCTTTAAAATGGTTCATTCAAGTCACTCACATTCAGTAAAATTTCAGGAGAGAGAAGAACTTTCGCTCATCTCGATCATAGCATTGTTGTCTATGGCGAACCATGTAATTTGTATTTTCACTGGAACGGTTCAACAGATCCCCTCACCTGCGATCTGTTCTTGAAAGCAACCAGGCGGGCGGGCACATGGGTCCCGTCCCTACGAATTGGTTTCACAGCGAGAGAACAAGTTCGAACGTTTTCTCCGTCGATATCCTGCCCCTCGGTCTGAAACATTTCTCGAATATGAAATTTCATGAAAACAGATAGACAATGAATCCCTGATCTGGTTTCTATCCACCGGGTGGGAAGCCATGTTTTTTGTCGGGAGCGTTCGGGGATGTCGTTACGAAAGCATTTCGTGGTAATAGGATTGATCGTCATCAATGGTGCTATGACAGTATCAGCGGGCGAAAACGAACGAGATCATCAATCACAGAACTCGATCTCAGAGCGTGAATTCCGGGCGGAATACGCGAACGCAGTAAAAAAATTCAAAGCCGCTTACCAGAACATCCAATGCCGGGCGGAGTGCCAATTCCAGTTCGATGACCCCAATGATCTGTCCCGCAAAAAAAGGTATGACTATTCCGCACATCTGTTGATGAAAGGCGCCGCGGCCGTTGCCGTACAGGATTATGGGGAAGAGACTCCGCGTGGCGGGACAGATACAAATCAGGTCGCATGTGCCACGCCGCACTACGCCTTTGACCTCCATAAAACCAGACAGACGAATCCATATCAGGTAAATTATATCACCCGCACTCCAGACCGCGTCGAACGCATGCGACTGATTCTGGGCGATGATGTCGATGTTTATCTGTGTGCCGGCAGTTTCATGTACCATAATCCCTTTGAAGCGATTCTAGAGAAACCATCGTTCAGCGTTGTGAAGCTGGAGCGTATTCCTGCGAAAACGGAAGAGTCAGGTGACCTGGTCGCGCTGGACTTTCAACTGACCAACGATCCCTGGTCTATTTCCAGTGGGCATGTTGTATTTGCCCCTCGTCTGAACTGGGCCGTGCTGGAATATCATTACCGCTGTGATTACTCGCCCACGAATTACTCAATTTATACCGGCAAGAACACCTTTCGTTCGATACAGAAAGGAACGATACCGTTTCTCGAGAAATGCAAACTCAAGGCGATACACTACCATGCCGACATGCAGCCGATCAGTGAAGATCATACCGCGAATCTAACGGACTTCTCCCTCGGCACTGTGGACGATTCTGTGTTTCTGTTATCGCGCTACGGCTTACCCGACACACCACTGACGGCATCCCCGTCTAGCATGAGAACCCCGATCCAGTGGTTCTTGATCGGCAACGGAATTCTGCTGTTTCTGATCGTCCTTTGGGTCATCATGAAACGTAGTCGTACAACACAACGCCAGAAGGTTCAATCATGAAAATAGAATTCAGCAAACTGAAGGTTGCCCTCTCCGTCTACTTTGGTAGTGTTTTCATTGTGGCAGTAATTTTCTTCACTACCTCTCTCTTTGGCGCGCCGCAGATTGTGGCTCCACAATGTGAATTTAAAAACATCTCCGCACACGAGACGTCAAAGCAGAAAGTGACAATCCATAATCCGACCCGTCAACCGCTTCAACTCATCGGAGCGATGGTTCCCTGCACACTTTGCGGATGTGCTTCCACCGAAGGGCTGCCGATCACCATCCCGACTGGTCGGAGCGGCAGGTTTTATGTGTTATTCAAAGCAACGGCAGCCGGTCAGTTCAAAACAGAACTTGAACTGTATACAGACAACCCCTATCAGCCAGTCGTTCATCTACAGTTGGGCGGCAATGTGGAACAGAGCGCAGAATCAGGTAAGTGAATCGCTCGCTCTCAACACACAGTCACAGGGTGGTACCGAATGCAATCAGGTATTTTCGCTGGTACACACACTGTCACAAATTACCCATTGAACAACAAGCTACTATTTTTATTATCACATAGGTGTTTTTGTTGACTATTGATCCTTCGACCACTATCGTCAATGCCTCTACATTTCAAGGTGATCATCCTTGTTCAATTCAGTGATCACACTTAACCTTTCTCATTTTATTGATTTTGTGAGGTGCAACATGCTGATTGTATTGACTCAGGACCAGGCTGTAATTGATTGGGTAAACGATCCTGGTTCCAATAGTGCTGCGTGGGGGACAGTTGAAATACTGAACCAGGGGGGGAACCCGGCAGCAACTGTCGCGATGCGCGCATTACTTAGCCAGATACAACCGGGCGAAGTACTCTGTATTACCGGACACGGTAATGATTCAGAAATTGGCGATGCGAATCTCAATGGGCCGGTGAGTTGGTCCTGGAATGTTTCACAGTTAGCTGACTTGCTCATTGCCAATTTACCGGCAGGCTATACAGGACCCATTCTAATGGAAGTCTGCGCAGATTCCATGACCAGCTTTGCTGCAGCACTCTGTGTGGAACTGGAGCGCCGCGGGCAGTTGATCGGGTTGACCATTTATGGTTATACGAGAGCTGTTAGTATCACACACCCATTCCCTTCGCCAGGCGGACTCGACCACAACGTGGAACTGACAGCTCATGTTGTAAGAGGCGGAAATGCAGTTTCTCTCGCTTCAAAAGCAGGAGGCACTCCACCACCCACACCACCCGCCAAAAAATGGCCTGCGAGGACGTTGAAATCTCCTTCCAGCAATGCAGCGAAATACAATCAACCGGCAGAAAAATATTATGTTTTCAATGAGACCGGAAATGTGATGTTATCTTCAACAGAGCCTATCACTTCACAAATCAACCCGTCTGCCCAGGAGTTATTTGAAGAGGTGGCGGTGTTTTTCGCAGCCATGACAAAAGCCATTACCAGTTTACCAAAACCTGGTGCCACGCCACCTTACAAATTCTCTGATTATTATTCAATCTATGATTATGAGGCTCTGGATGCGCTAGTAAACCGCTCTGGACTATTCGTTAATGTTCACAAAGAAGATTTGCATTTTCATAAAGATACAATATCAGCTACGTTTAATATCGAATTTATTGAAGCAGTCCTCGGCGTTGTGTTGACTGACGGAGTTGGCGCTGCAGCCTTAATGGCATCCTTGAATGCTATGGGGAAGCAGGCCTCGGTTTCCTACAGCCGTACTTCGAAACATCACAAGATTGGCAACCTGCTTTTTGTGTGTGAGTATCTATTTGGAATGCCTCTAGTCAATGTATTGTATTTCTATCTTGACGAAGATCAGGTGAAAACCGTGGTTGATGTTTCGCCTTGTGTAAAAGTCCAGAAAGGGTCATTTGACTTACAGCTGCATAAAGATACTTTTTTATTCGTTGTACCGAATTGGATTCGCAAATACGCAGGCGACCTGGCATCCATTGCCGATGATTCAGAATACCAGTTACTGGTCAATGAATTACAGGCATATATTTCCAACACCCCTCTAATCCTGTCCGTACAGGATGCAACAGGACCTGTCACAGAATTAAAAGATGGAAGCGCTTACACGTTGAACGGCATAAATCTGGGAAAAACTGCCGGCAGTATCTCTATTGCTGGTACGGACCAGACACTGGCAACAGGCAGCACAAACTGGACTGAGATTTCAATTTCATTTACTGCCAAGAAACCTACCAGTGGAACAGGGGGGCCCATTGTTATAAAAACGGGCGGCAAATCTCCACAGGTTGCTGAAAGTCATACAGATTATACTTTCAGTTAAGAATATATTTCAGTTGAGCCCGATTTTACGCGGGCTCAACTTTTTTTGCTCTGAAGAATGATTATACCAACCCTTACTTCTTTTTAATCGTCAGCCACAGGTAGGGGAGTTCGAGATCGGGTTTGGGTCTTGCCGTGTTGCGTTTGGGGCTGATGCCTTTGATGACGGCGGTCGCGGTGTGCTGCTTTGATTTGTCTTTCGCGCTGGTTCCCTGAATGACTAACGAACCTTGGAAGACGACGTCTTTCTTGGCTTCCAGCTTCAGCTTGACCGACTTGCCTCCTTTGTCTTTGACTTTGGAAACGATGGGCTCGCAGGTTGCCCCTTCCGGCAGACCGGCGATGCTGACTTCGATGTCGTCGTTGAAGCGGGGGCTCTGTCGGTCGATCGTGACGTCGATTTCCAGCGGCTTATCGCCGGCGGTTAGCGTATATAGTTCATTGGCTGCCTGCAGTGAGAAATCAGCTTCAGTTGGCAGAATCGACAGCAGATACACATAGCGAAAGCCGCCATGCTGGAAACGGTCGGTCACTTCCAGACGGTATTCGCCATCGGCGGGAATCGAGTAATCCAGGCGGGCATCGAAATAATTCCGTTTCGGGTCGTCGATCTCTTTCAGTAGTTTTCCTTTCGCATCGAACAATTTCACATGTGGATCCAGCGGATAGCCCAGGTCATGGGAATCGACTTTGAACGAAAGTTTCTCACCCTTTTTCGCGGTGAACCGATAGACGTCGATCTCTTCCGGCTCCGCAATCTTACCGGTGACGGTCGTTGGCAGCGTCAACTGTTGCCCTGCTTCTTCCTGTGTCGCTTTCGTTTCCAGCACGACTGGGGTGGTACTCATGGGAATCGTCAAACTGTTCCCCAATTGAGGAGCACTGAGCAGAGCACTTTCGTTCGATTCCATAACTGACGGCATTTGCGTCTTCAGCTTCACGGGAAGGTTCCAGCCTTCCAGTGCCACCGGTTTCGCAGTGGAAGGATGCCAGGCTAGTGGCAGACTGTGATCGACGAACGGTCCTGTTGTCAGGGTGAGCCGATAAATATATGAAGCAGCGCCGGCAAAGCGAATGGTACTGTTGGGGTCGGCGGGAAAAGCGAACGTACGAACGAAATAGGTACCGTCGGCGGGAGCGGTGAATACAATCCGGGGGTCGAACCAGAGTGTGTCATCGATTTGTGAAAGCACGGTGCCGCGGTGATTGAGAATCTGCAGCACGCCATCCATGGGCGAACCCAGTTGTTCGTTGGCAGTCTGCGCAGCGATCAGAGTCTGGCCTTTTTTAAGGGAAACCTGATAGGTGTCGACATCACCACTCTTGGCCAGAACGCCATTAATGGTTGCACTGGGTAACTCGACCTGCTGAGCCTCGGATAGTTTTTCGTTGGGCTCGGCTTCGGCCTGTTCGGCCAGTGTGCCGACCAGGAACGGACGAATTCCCGATGCGCCTTCGGCGTTATGAAATCGGAGCCAGTAGAGGCCGGGTTTGGTGTTGGGATCGATTTGTATCGAAAACTGCTTCTCTTTGCCTTTCGCAGGTTTGGCGGGGATTTCGACTTTCAAACCGGGAGACGACGTCCAGACCGAAACCGGCTGCGTTCCCAGTGTTTTGTCGACGCTGACGTCTACCTTCTGACCGACCTGCCCCCCGGCGGGATTGAGGTAGTTCACGCTGGGCGGTGCCGCACTGGTCGTGGCAGAGAGGCTGAAGACAACTGAGAATGCGAGAACAGCGGGCAGAATCTGAGCGGTGGAAAACATCGGCAAAATCATTCTCAGTCGGAGTGCAGTCATTCTAAGCAAACAGTTCCGGAATTGGTGTCGGATCGCTGACAAGGTGCGAAGGACGACCTTCCGGTGTATACAGGACTTTGTCGGGATCGATGCCCATTTTGGTGTAAATGGTCGAGACAAAGTTTTCAGGGGAGAGCACACGTTCGACCGCAGAGTAACCGGCTTTATCGGTTGCTCCCAGAGCCAAACCGCCGGGAGTTCCACCGCCGGCCATCAATACAGACATCGCATTCGACCAGTGATCACGACCGCCACCCGGATTGATTTTCGGGGTCCGCCCGAATTCACCCAGTGCCAGCACCATCGTCGTATCCAACAGGCCGCGCTCGTCCAGGTCTTCGATCAGCGTCGCAATGGTGTTCTCAAATGCGGGCATTCTGCCATTAAACGTTTTGAACAGGCTGCCGTGATTGTCCCAGCCTCCTTCATATAATGTGATGAAGGGCACACCGGCTTCCGTCAGACGACGGGCGAGTAGAGCACGTTGTCCGAATGAGTTGCGGCCATACTTGTCTCGCAGTTCATCTGACTCGCGGTCGATTTCAAACGCCTTTTGCGCTTCCGTTGACGCCACCAGGCTGTAGCCTTGCTCATAGTATTCATCCAGGTTCATCACTGGATCGCCGGCGACTTTATCCTTGATGCGTTTCAGCTGATCTACCTGTGCCCGTAGATCACGGCGGGTCTGATAGCGTGCGTCGCTCAAGCCGCTGGGGAGAGCCAGGTCACGTACGCGGAAGTTAGACGAGTCGGGATTGTCGGACATGACAAAGGGTGCGTACTTGGCCCCCAGGAAGTTCGGTCCGCCGGAACGCGACATGCGTGGCATCGAGAAGTAAGCAGGCAGATTATTGGTCGTTGGTTTCTGATGTGCGACAACCGAACCCATGCTGGGATGGAAGCTGACAAACGCACCACAACCCACGGGAATTCGTGGCGGGGCACCGGTCATCATGTAATGGTTGCCGGCACCATGGTTGCCTTGGTTATGACGAATGGAACGGATTACCGAATATTTGTCAAAGATCGAAGCCAGTCGTGTCATATGTTGTGAAAACTGAACGCCGGGCACGCTGGTTGGGATCGGGTTGAATTCACCACGAATTTCGACCGGTGCTTCGGGCTTGGGATCGAAGGTTTCGTAGTGTGATGGTCCGCCATCCATCCAGATCAGGATCACGCTTTTAGCGGTCGCTTTCGGATTGGGTGAGGCGGTTCCTTTTGCTTCAGTGCGCAATCGTAACAGATCGACCATGCTCAGGCCGGTCATGGCACCCAGACCCAGCTGCAGGCAATTCCGTCGTGTGATTCCATTGCATTTTTTCGAAACGTTCATCATTTCTGATCCTGTGATTTTGTTCTAAACAACTGTTGTCTTGAGGGTCGGGGTCTTAGTTCTTGAAAAGGTATTCCGGCGTATTGAGCAGAGCCCACATCAGGTCTTCAATGACCTGCTGTCGATTCGCTCCTTCCTCTTCGAACAGGGAGCGTCCCAGTCGTTTTTCTTCAATGGTCGGATAACGAGAGTATGCTGTCAGATAAATTTCTTCGACTATTTGATCGGGCGTCATTTTGCTTTTCGCCCATTTTGCGCTATTACCATTTTTCGATTGAATGCGGGAATACATGTCGCGCGAATTCATCATGTGTAACACCTGCACGACCGTTGTCTCGGTGGTTCGTTCGCAAGGCGGATCCTGATTCGGATCGGGACGCCCAAAGGAATCGAGGAAGACCGAGCTCACGCGGTGGGTCCAGAGTTGTTTCGCAGTGGAACCTGCGGGCATCGCCGAAAATGTTTCCGGGACGCCGATCAATTCACTCACGCTGTCCACGAGGACCTCGGCACGCAGACGTTGACGATAATGGCGTGAGTAATTTCGCGTATCACCCACATTGGTTTCGTTAGGCAGGGCGCTTAAGCTGTAAACGTGCGACGTCACAATCGTCTTGATAAATTGTTTCATATCGAATTTCTGATCGCGGAACAGTTTTCCCAGCGCTTTGATCAGCGGTGCATTCGTGGGGGGATTACTTTCCCGAAAATCATCAATCGGTTCGACGATGCCGCGTCCCATCAGATCGGCCCAGATGCGGTTCGCGTTGACTTCCGCGAAGAAATGATTCTGGGGTGAAATAATCCACTCGGCCAGAATATCTCGCGGATCCTGATTCGGTTTGATTTCGGGGACTTCACCAAACAGCGGTCGTGGCTCCAGCACTTCGTTAGTCAACGGGTGTCTGACGCTGCCGGAGTTCGCCGTGAACACCATTTCCTCTGATCCCGAAATCGGTGCCGAGATCCCACGACCTTTACGACCAATTTTCGCGAAGTAAGCAGCAAAGCTGTAGAAATCATCCTGGCCCCAGACTTCGGAGGGATGATGATGGCACTGGGCACAGCTCAAGCGAATTCCCAGGAACAGCTGGCTGACAATTGTGGTGAGTTCTTCAGGTTTTCGGCGATCGCGGAACATGGTAACCGCACCGTTGTGCCACGTTCCCCCCTTGGCAGTCAGCAATTCATATGTGAACTGATTGAGGGGCTTGTTCTGGTGAAATGATTGTCGAATCCAGGCATCATAATTCAATACGGTCTTGATACCCACATGATACGGATTGGGTCGCAAGAGATCGGCCCACTTGTTGGCCCAGTGGTCACCGTACTCCGGTTGTTCGAGCAGATAGTCCACCAGGCGTTCGCGTTTGCTGGGCGAAGGATCCTGCAGAAACGCACGGGCTTCTTCTGCGGTCGGCGTGCGACCTATAACGTCAATGGAAACGCGACGCAGGTAGGTGGCGTCATCAATGGGTTCGGAAGGTTTCAGGCCGTACTTTTTGAGTTTGTCCCAGACCAGTCCATCAATGAAGTTCTTACGCGGTAGTTTGGTGTAATACTGGTCGGGTACAGAATTATCAGAGGGAACGGTCACACTTAATGATGCAAAATTCCCCATGTAGCGGGCCATGATAGAGGCTTCGCCCATTAAAGAGCCGGCAGTCACCAGTCCCTGCTCATCGACGGAAACATAAACGCTTTCACTCGACATGAATTCAGCCAAGTCGGTGACATCGCGGGTGGAACCATCGCTGTAATGCGCGGTCACCACCATTTGCTGTTTCGTTTTGGGCTGCATGATTCGCTCGGTCGGATATGCCGAGATTTTTACCAGCTTCGGTGTCTCAGCAACGGCGCGAGTCGCCCCTTCGGCGATCCACTGTTCCATGAGACGATAGTAGGAACTGTTTTCCGGTAGTTTCTTACCTCCGCCATGCGGGACTTTGCCGGCCCCTTTGAGCAGCACCAGACTTTGATCTGGTGCGAGTGGGAATGCGCGTCGCCCGCGCGATTCTTTTGTCAGCGCGGCGTAATCGAATTCGGGATCGAAGGCAAACATCGATAGTTGGAAGCCACCCTGACCACGTTGCTTCCCATGACAGGAACCGCCGTTACAGTGGAAGCGGGAAAACATCGGATGCACATCGCGTTCGAAATCGATCAGAGTCTGTTTGTCAAAGTCTTTGACTTCAACGAGGACTTTGATGTTTTGCGCGCCATCGGAAACAGTCACGGTCGCCGATCCATTGGAAAGTGGATGAACCACACCCGATTCATCGACTTGAAGGATCGTGGGTTGATCTGACTGAAATTTCACATCTCGCGTGAGATCAATGGTTTGTTTCTTTTGAGTCCCGGAAACCAGCAGTTGTTGCCGAGAACGTTTCCCGGTTAATACCACTTTTTCCGGGTATACGGTGATGGATGATTTGGAAGGTACCTCGGCTGCTTGCGCAGAAAGGGCACTAAGCAGAATCAAACATCCAAGATACTGATAGACTAGAGATTTCATCTCGATGTTCTATCCCAAAATCAATAGGAAGGATACGTGTGAGGCTTGGTGGTAGCAGTGCTTCGAGGAAAATGGGGAAGGCGGTAAAGGCAGACACTCAAATATATAAGCAAACCAACTGGTCACACTGACTTCATAAGTCTTCACTTCATTAAGTCTTCTCGGTGACTGCTTATATATATTGTCCCTTATATTCCCTATTCGTCAACTTTGATTTAACAACTTTATTTATGAAACACGTCTTAGGATACCTTTCCTGAGTGGCAAAAACTACCCCTTATCCCAGAAAAGAACCAGTTTGTTCACTATGTTGTGCGCTTCATGACGGTTGTCAGGGCGTATTCTGTAGTCTTTCCAGCTCTGATTTGACATACCCGACCCTGTCACTGATGGCATAATTCGCATTCCAGGCCTGCGGAAAGAGAATCGCCTGGCCGCCATGTTCGCGGAATCGGTCGACGTTTTTATGCTGATCATCAATCAACACGACATCCGGTTTTGCCAGCAGATACTTTTGCGTTCCAATCATGAAGTCCATAAACAGAGGCTCATCAAAGTGCTGCCTGAGCCATTCGACTTTCGCCGAAGCACAGGCGGCACTGCGGCTGGGAGAAGTGCTGATGGTAAACGGTGCTGTCTGTTTAATCAGCGTGAGCAGGTCATTCAGCCAGGGATACGGGGGAAATTCTTTCCAGAAGCGACCGCCGATGGAGTCGACGGGTTTCCAGAACTCATCTTTGGTCAAACCCAGAACGCCGGCGTAGTTTGCTTCTCCCTCGGGCCAGTTCTCGACCAGATGCGCCTGACCATGTAACTCCAGAATCGCGCCCATAAAATCAGAGATGACGCCATCCATGTCCAGTAAGATATGTCGCACAGCCATGCTGTTTTTTCGCTCCAGGAAGACACTTTGCAGATAAAACGGTATGATTACCTGTTGAGCATATAATAAAATGAAATCATCGGCCAGAGTGGCAACACCCGAATTTGACGTTGGACGAATACACTATGACAAACTGGATTCCACTGGGAGACATTTCCGAAATCGACCCCGGTGCACGAAAATCATATTCGATCAAAGGCATCGACATTGCCGTGTTTCACGTCGTTGACGCGGAACAGCCAGGCGGTTTTTATGCGATTCAGGATTCCTGCCCGCATCAGGGGGCTTCGCTGATTGAAGGTGAGGGCTGTGGAACGGAAGTCGCCTGTCCGTTACACGACTGGACTTTCGATGTCGCAACGGGGGAATGCCACGACTTTCCGAAATTTCCATTAACCCGCTTTGAACTCAAACAGGAATCCGGAGTGCTGCTGATCAACGCTTCCGCGTTTGAATCAGAAGTGACACCACAAAACCTGTTTCTGGTCCGTTATGGCGTGATGGGCTGGGTCGATCATTTCGCCGGTGAAACAGATGCCGCTTATGCGCATCGTGAGTGTGTGGTTTTAGAAACCAGTCGCGGCGAAGAGGTTGGCGAAATTCTTTCGTCAGTCGATCTGCTGGATCAAACGGGAACAGCCGCCGGCACCATTCTGCGAGAATTCACGCAGAATGATCAGGAAACACTTTCCCGCCAGGAAGATGTGACCGCCCGCGTGTTTCAAGATTGCCAGACCCTGATTCAAGAGCGGGGGATGCCTACAGAAATCATTGATTGCGAACAATTATTTGATCAGCAAACGGTCGTGCTGTATTATCTGGGAAGCAGGATGCCCGCCTTAGAAATTCTTGCGCAGGAACTGAATGCCAACTATGCCTGGCGTATTGTATTCCACCCCGTCGACGAAGCACCCGCGCCATCGGGCTGTTCCAGCGGCGGATGTGGCTGCGATCAAAAATGAGAACCGGTTCCTGACTTAACCTCACCTGACAATCCAACCACCCACACCTACGGAATTCATCATGAGCAATTCGATCAACCGTCGATCATTTCTGGGTACTTCATTGGCCGCCACTGGTTTAGGAGCTGCTGCGGCTTCCTCACTCCCTGCTGCAGAGAAGCAAGCAGGCACCAAGCCTGGCGCCTCTTCAAAACCAAAGCCAATCCAGAATGACAAAATTCTACACGCCCGCAAAGTCGCCTTGGATATTCTGAAGCCAACGCCGAAGCAACTGGAACATGGTTTGCAGCTCCACGCAGATTCACTCGTGTTCGATTCTTACGGCTTTGCACCACGGGCTGCGATCGACGGAGACCGGATGGCAGCTGCAATTCAAGCGAAAGCTTCCACCGCAGAATTGCAGGACCTCCGGGAAGATATGTCGATGACCCGTTGTGCCACCGATCCGACGGAACAACGTGAATTCAAAGAAGCCTTCGATGCCGCAGGTGTGACCTGCATTTTCCAGAACGCCGGCGAAGAAGGGCAGGACCCGCTGCGACTGATCAAACGGCTGGCGCGGTTCACTTTTACCACGGACATGCTGGCCGATTTTGTACCCAAAGCAGTGACTCCCGATGACATCGTGCAAGCGAAAAAAGAGGGACGCCACTGTTTATACCTGACTGGTAACGGCGTTCCTCTCACTCAACAGTGGGAAACCACGACCGATGAAATGAAATACATGCGGATCTTCTTCCAGCTGGGAATTCGGATGATGCATATGACGTACAACCGCCGCAACATGCTGGGCGATGGTTGTGCCGAACCGGCGAACGCCGGCTTAAGTGACTTTGGCCGGACCGTCGTTGGGGAAATGAATCGACTGGGAATTATCCCGGACGTCGCGCATTCCGGCTGGCAAACCAGTCTGGAAACGGCGCAGGTTTCTGAAAAACCGGTTGTCGCCAGTCACACTACCTGTGCCAGCCTGCATCACCATATTCGCAGCAAGCCGGATAATGTGATCAAAGCCATTGCAGACACCAACGGCTTGATTGGCATCTGCTGTATTCCCCGTTACCTGGGTGGCAGTGGCGATATCAGCCGACTACTGGATCATGTCGACTATGTCGTGAAAAAATTTGGCATTGATTATATCGCCATTGGAACCGACGTATCCTATACCTCGCGCAACAGCGCACTTGAGAACAGAAAAGCAACCGGAGCACCGCGTGGCCGCACGCCTTGGCGGAGCTTGTGGCCACCAGACAACTTCCAGGAAACGCCTGATATGCGAACCAGTGTTTCCTGGACGAACTGGCCTTTGTTTACCGTGGGTCTGGTTCAACGCGGGTACTCGGATGCCGACATTCAGAAAATTATCGGCGGCAATATACTGCGAGTCTGTCAGGAATCGATCTCCTGAATCGAACGGCAATTCGTTTCCCTCTTCGAAAGCTTGAAATTATGAGAGTGTTAATGACCGGTGCCGCCGGTTATGTCGGCCGTTACTTTGCGCAGCACTGGCAAACTGAAGATGAATTGATTCTGGGAGACATTTATCCCAATCCTGACGACCCACGTTTTATCACACTGGATATCACCAACCCGGCACAAGTCCGCGCTGCTATGCAGGGTGTGGACGCGGTAATTCATCTGGCGAAACAGGCTGACGAAGGTCCAATGGAAGGGGATGAATTAAATGGGAAACGATTCGACGTGAATGTGAAGGGGACGTTCCATTTACTTGAAGCGGCCCGAGACGCCGGCGTGAAACGGTTCATCTTTACCAGCACGGTGATGACGGTTCTGGGATATGAAGCACCACAGTGGGTTGACTCTGATGCCCCGCCACGACCGGTCGGCTCGTATGCCCTCGGTAAGCAACTGTGCGAAGTCATGTGTGCGCATTACGCACGCGAGTTCGGGATGTCGATTGTCTGTCTGCGGATTCCCAAGCCGATTGATCTCGAACATCCACTCTGGAAAACTCAACCCCTCAGGCCACAATGGGTTCCTTTTCCCGATCTGATGCAGGCGTATCAGAAAGCGCTGACGGCTGAAATCGAGGGCTGTGAAGTCATCACCATCGTCGGAGAAAGTTCCAAGCGTCGCTGGGACCTCAGCAAAGCAGAGAAGTTACTGGGATATCAACCAAGAGTTTTGCCTGAAGAACTGGGATTCGAAATGGGCAGCGAGGATCAACCCATCCCCGCTGAATCGAACTATGCCTGAGAATCCGTTCGCTTACTGCTCTACCCGGCAATAAGGGAGCGCTTTTTCAAGTTTGGCGATTCCCTCTTCGGTAATTTCTGTCCCGTCGATATAAAGTGTGCCCAGATTTTTCATCTTTTTGAGCGAAGGAATACATTTATCGGTCACGTTTGTATTCCGCAGGTTCATATCTACGATGTTCTCAAGCACCTTGAGTTCCGAAATACCGGCGTTGCCAACTTCAGTATCGTTCAACTCGAGCCATTCCATGTCTTTCATTTTGGCCAGGTATTTCATACCGTCGTCGGTCACATTCGTATTGCGTAACCAGAGTCGCTGTAAACGGGTAAGCCCTTTGATTTGCTTTAGACCGTCGTCGGAAATATGAGTGTCTCGCAGCAGAAGGACCCGCAGTTTTTTCAACCCTTTAATATCCGCCAGCCCCTCATCTGATATCTGTGTTTCAGACAGGCCCAATGTTTCTAAGCTTTTCAATCCTGAAAGATGCGCCAGCCCGTCATCGGTGATTTCCATGCCAGTCAGATAAAGCTCCTTCAGGCTATCCAGGCCTTTGAGGTGTTTTAAACCGGCGTCGGTTACCTTGGTGCGAGACAGATTGAGAATTTCCAGGTTGGTTAACTTTTTGAATTCCCCCAGCCCTTCATCGGACACCGGAATGCCATGCAGAGAGACTTCGCGCAAGCTCTTCAACGGCTTGATGTGAACCATTCCCTCGTCGGTGACTTTCGAACCAGACAGGTCCAGCTTCCGGAGTTTTGACAAACGTCCGAGGTAGACCAACCCGGCATCAACCAGCTTCGAACCCGAAAATGAAACTTGAGAGATGTTGCCATTGTAGTCCATTTTCAAATTCGCACTGATCTCTTTCAGTGACTTGATATCCGTTTCCAGCGTTGATTCCTGGGGAACTTCTTCCTCTGAACCTGTGGCAGCTTTACTCATGTTTGATAGCCCATTTGGAATGAAAAGTCTGACTCTGAAAAAGGGCAATAGCTATAAATGCAGCCTGACCTTCATTGCCCTCCCGAAGGGGACCACGAACACTATCCGCAAGTATACACCGCCCTGATTTTATATCTACCGGCAATTATAACATACACATTAATCGCGAAATTCGCATGTGAACGAACGCTTTTTTACCCGGGAAAACCGAACTGTCAGGCATCAGGGCCTATTTTTGACCCGGATCGGGCCAATTCAGGTTGCGCAGAATGAAGGCAAAGGTATCTTTCCCATTGATTGTATGCGGTCCATCGAAATATTCGATTTCCGTCCGATCGCCGATTCCCATCTGCACATAAAACCGCCTGACTTTAGCGTATTCGGCTGCCACCCATTCATCGGGGGCGACACCATCGTTGTGCCCGCGTTCGACCATGAAGGCCCGTGGCGCCATCAGATAAGACAGCTCGGCATAATTGGCGACATGTCCCATGTTCCACTCAAAGATTTCGTATTCACCATGAAACACATAACTATAGCGGTGGGCACTGTCGGCGTTCTTGCGAACCCATTCGTTAAAGTCACCCGAACAAATCGAGAAGACATACTGCTTCACAAACGGGGGCACACGCACGGCTGTCTTACCGCCATAGGAAAGCCCGTAAAACCCAATCCGTTTCCCGTCAACGAACGGAAGCGAATCGAGCCAGGCCAACGTGCTTTCATGCTGGGGGATAATGTAACTGAAAAGGGAGCGCTGCATGGGATTCGATTTTCGCTGTAACGTACGAAACCGATCAAAGCCTCGATACGGATTTTGTGGTGCATAGACAATGAGTCCCTTTTTCACCAACTGCTCGCTGAAGGCTTTGTAGGCGCGAAACATGCGCCCTTCATGGGTGATCGTGTCCTTCGGCGTACCTTCCAGCCCATGCTGACAGACCACGACAGGACGCTGTTCTCCGGGTTTCAGATCATTGGGAATCAGTAGAATCCCGCCGGCAACGATCTCGGGCATCACATCCAGCATGACTTCATAGCCCTGATAGTCTGCGTGCTGAATTACCTTACGTGTTTTGACATTCAGAGGAACCGGTTTAGCAGGCTCAGGAAGCCGGCCGATCAGTTCGTCATATACTTTCGCACGCAGTTGATCGGAAACTTTTTCCCACGCTTCAACCGATTTATATTTACTCGGCTGCCATTCCTCATCCCGATAGCGGGATGATCGGTTCAAGACTTCCTGTGTGAATTCATTCATTTCATTAAACTGCTGTTCCTGTCGCGCTGTGGGGTCAACGACCACTCCACTGGCAACGGGCGTTAACTCAACAGGCGGAAGTCGTTTTTTATTCATTTTGACTCTTAAGCCAAATAGAAACTGCTGGCGGGCCTGATCCGATCCTGCGGGTTCGGTGCCATCACCTTTTATTACCAGTGACAAATTCTGTTTGAGCCCCAGTTTCTCGAATACCGGTGCCGCCCGGGCATATTCTGCGCGGACCGATTCAGGCGATGCGATGTTTATTACCCCGGGTGCCGCAGAAGCTCTGATTCCCGGCTTAGCTTTTGGGGGGCCATCCACAACAGGCACCGAACAGGCTTCAATCACACACGTGCGCGGCGCAATCATACCCGCGATCTCTGCATCGCCAAACTCGGTGAGCTGGCTCCAGACGTTTCGATAAATGGGTTCCTGCCAGACGTTTTCACGTTGTTGAAAATAGCCGGCCACCCATGTGGCTTTGATGCGATAATCGGCGGCACCACTGAAGAATGCCAGCAAAGCACCTTCACCCACGCCGACCACACCGATTGGTAAAATACGATGCTCTTGTTTATCCAGACGCTCAAACTGATCAACCGCCGCCATTACTTTTTGTACTTCGTATCCAATCACGTGCCGCCCCATTTCAAACGCCATACGATAGATGTACTCGCGGTGCGGCTGGTTGGTATAAAACACTTTCGGATGACCGGAGAAATCAGATTCGCGACTCATCAATGTGGGAATAACAACCTGAACTCCCGAAGCAGCCAGCTTGAGCGGAATCTGTGCCGACTTGGGAACGCCCGGCGTCAAGCCGATGAACATTTCCGGCGTCCAGTCAGCATCGGGCAATGCCACCACGCGTGCTTTGATGTCCCCGGTCGGTTGTAACAAGAGCCCCGCCGCGGTCATGCCGTCCAGCACCTGCCAACGCACGACATGCACTTTGAACTGCGGACACTCGGCAATCACTGATGTATTTTCCGTCGTCGTCAACAGTTCAAAACCGGGACCGGCAACGCGCGGGTCAACGGCGCCAATGATGGTTTTGAACCGCCGCCGATTGTCTTTAATACTTTCAATAAATGCAGCATGACTGCTGAAATCATAGTTCCATTTCGCGGGACGCAATTCCGGAGACTGCGCCAGAGCATTTAAGGCGTAACGGTCAATGCCCGCCACCATATGTTCGTCAAGCGGGACCGTCAGTTCGAGCGCCGTCGTCCCCGGCAGTTGTTCCGGAAACTCCAAAGCTTGCGCCAAAACTAAGGAAGGGAAACTAACGAATAAAGCGACGACAAACAGGGGGGACAGGTATCGCATCATATGTTCCTGGTTGGTGGGGTCAAAAATGCGGATCAGTGAGAACGATGAAATCAGACACGACCGACGACGGCTGCTATTCGACTTTTTTACCGAACAGGAGAATCTCATCAAAATTACCGGTGTCATCGAACGAGCCAATACCGACGCGTCCCGACAGAAACGTTTTATCAGTCGCCGTCATAATCGGTTCTTTCATGTTATCAAAATAAATTTTGATGGAGCCGGTTTCTGTATCACGGACAACGCGGGCATGATGCCATTCGTCATCCCAGTCTGTACCCGGAGTGGTTTTGGTCGAAATCTTGGTGCGTGGTTTATCATTCACGATGAAGATCTGGTTGGCATGATCGTCGGTCTTTTTACCGAGATGCACATAGTAAAAATGGGCGTTATCCTGATAACCAAAGAACAGACATAAATCCCGATGCCCGTAATCGGGAATTGTCGATTGTAATTTGACATCAAAAACGAAATCGCTAACGGAAATGTTTTTCAATAACGCACGATTATAAGGCGAGCGAACCGGCGGTTCATATTTGCTGCGTTTCTTCGTCAGGCTGAATGCTTTGTTGTCGCCCTGCTTGATAATTTTCCAGGCAGTATCGTCCGTAAGCTCCCAATGTTTGGAATTCCCTGCCTGGAAATTCTCATGAAACAACAAAGGCAGACCCTGCATGCTTTGGGGGATCTGACCTTTTTTGAATGTTTTTAGCGGTGCGGGGTCTTTGGCCTGAAGATCGTTGATTCCAGCAAAGGTAACCAGCATCAGCCCTGTGATCAGGCTGGCTGAGATGAATGAACGCAACATGGGATCGCTCCTGTTTTTAATGGAAACCTGCCGCCGCAGAATGGCTGCGCATCTCAAGACGCGCAGAAACTTCGGTTCGAGGTAGAAAACTCTGATCTTGTTTCAGAATCTATCAGACAGGATTTCGTCCCGATTTTCAAGCATCAGGCTTCTCAGGTGGCGGACCGGGACGTCTAGGAGGTCCTTGACCTGGTCTCCGGTCGCGATTCGGTCGCTCGCCGGGGCCACGATTACCGGGCCCGCGAAATCCTTTGTTGGGGCGGTCGTTTTTCTCGTTCAGATGTTCTTTCGTGCTACGCCCGCCGGGTCCCTCGAAGAAGAACCATCGTCTTTCAATCCCTCGCAATAATTGTCGGATAATTAAATTCTTAACCTCGTCTGACTGCTGGTCGATCTTTTTCTGGACTTCCGGCGGTAGATGATGGGTCAAATATCGAAACTTCAATATTTCCTGCATTTCCTCAGGCGGAAGCTTCATCAGATACTCTTTTGATTTTGAATCCATCGTCTTCTCAAAATAGTGATGCAACTTTTCATCCGGAGGATTGATTTGTGCCAGTTCCTGTCTCACTGAAGTGTATAACTGGTCCATCAGTCCTTTTGCTAAAAAAATCGGTATCTGCACGCGGCGCAAATCGCCACGACCACGAAGGGCATCGACTCTGGGGCCGCCCCGTTTATCACCAAGCTTGTTGATCGCATATTTATGGTCGTCCCATAACTCGTGAATTTGGTCGACTACTTCGGGACGCGGCCAATCAGCACCGTCTACATCATCCTGACGTTTTTTGACATCGAGTGCTGCCTGCAAAACGGCCAGAGACTGCGCCAGGTCAGACATCTGATTTTTCGGCTGAGGATACGTCATCGGATCTGGCAAACTTTTTTCAATGATCTCGATCACTTCTTTAAACAGTTCCGGTGGTGGTGCGGGAACCCACATGAATTTCATCTTAGGGTCTTTGAAGACATCGACTTCCAGAATTTGTGAGATCTCGCGATAATACCGGTTGCTACGACGGCGGCCCGGCCTTTGATGGGTTGAACGGAATTTGCGAATCAATTCGATGCGTTCTTCCGGAGTTGCATTCCTCAGGTCTTCCTGCTCCCAGGGAGAGAGTGTTTTGACCCAGTTGCAATAAGAACGCATCACCCGATTCAACTCAGGCTGCTTGTGTGTCGCTTGATGAATCTTCCGGTAGCGTTGCTTTTCAGCGTCTGACAGCTTCTGAAACTTTTCGTAATTGCGTTTTAATTGTGCGCGCTCGGCGGGCGTCATCGCTTCAATTTTCTTGCGATTGGCAGCCTCTTGATTTTCATCCGCACCACTGGCGCCCAGCAGCACCATCACACAGACAACGGTTCCCATTCCGACTCCCACCGCGCGCAACAGCAGCGGCCACAAAGCCGGTGCCTGGCTTGTGGATTTGCCTGCGCCTGGGGAACGCCGTTGAACGTTTTTACTGCTGCGCGGTTTCATTGAAGGTTCCTGATTGCTGCAATTCTTCCAGAAATTCCAGACTTTGGACTTCCGAATAGGTGTCCAGGTTTTCGATAAATGATAACTCTCTGAGCAATGGCTCTGACTCTTCCGGCACCCACTGGTTGGTGATGGCAAAGCCGATATAGATCGAACAGGCCAATCCCACCATCCAGCCACCGGCAATCGCTGCTCTCCGCAGTTGTTGCTGTGATTTTTTACTTAACGAAAAGCCCGATCGATTCGCTTCTTCCGCAGCCTGCGCTTCCAGTTGAACGGTTTTAATCGTAGAGAGCGTTTTATCGGTGAACTCACTGGAGGCTTTGGTGATCGGCAGCTTGTCCAATAACTCCCAGGTTCGCTCCAGGGAATCAACGTGCGCACGCGTTTTCTCATCAGTTGAGAGAGACTGCTCAACCTCGATCGCTTCCTGCTCTGTCACCTCGCCATCAAGGTAAGCAACCAGCTTTTCGATTTTTTCTTCTTTGATCTCTTTTTTCATTTTAGGATTCTACCACGAATTCCTGTTTTTGTTTTAACCGTTAATATGCTTTTCCAACTGCACGCGCAAGTTTTCTCGTGCCCGGGATAGCAATGATTTTACAGCCGCTTCCGACAGTTTCATTGCAGTCCCGATATCCGCATAACTCATGCCTTCAAACTTGTGTAACAGAACCGCCATCTGTTGACGCTCGTTTAATGTTTCCAATGCCTGCCGCACGACGGCCTGAGTCTCTTTCAAACCGGCCTGCCGGGTGGGCATCATTCCTGATTTCTCCATCAGTAACTGCTCTTCCGGCCTGATGCCCAACGGACCGGAATCCTGGGGATTGAGCGACACTTCGCGGCGGCGACCTTTATTGCGACGCGTATTGCTGGCCAGATTATTGGCAATCCGAAACAGCCAGGTGGAAAACTTCGCCTTCGGCTCATAGTTGCCGCGCGAACGATAAATCCGCAAAAAGACTTCCTGAGCCAAATCCTCCGCTGCTTCCTGATTCCTCAGCAAATGGCAAAATATTCCGACAATCCGGTCCTGGTAGTTTGCTACCAATTCAGTGAACGCACCTTCATCTCCTTCCTTGGCGCGCAGCATCAATTGCACGTCAGGATCGCGTAAATAAGGTGAACTCAATATTTCGGTAGTAACCACAACTGACTTCTGACTCCCATATTTCGGGGTAAGTGACCCGCCTGTACTAAACACGCAGCATAACAAAAAGTTTCTGTCCGAGTTTGTCAGAAACCCGCTTTTTGTCTGTTTTCATGCAGGTTCGTACCCGTTATCGTCGCTAAACTGACATGTTAACACAAGTTGTCTTTTCCAGAAATTTTGATTCCACAACCGCAATCACCGCCTGTAAATTCTTTTAGCAGGTAGTCCGCAGGTTTGTCTCTGTTATGATAGAAGTTGACAGCGAATCGCCTGGTTTGCTGTATTTCTACTTCCCACCGATATGAGGGCCCTCTGAGGAAGTTCTATGACGCTGAATACACTGCCTTTGAGTTATTGCACCAACGTGCATCCCGGTTTGTCTGTATCGGAAATCCTGCAAAAACTCGACGAGTATACAATCCCGATTCAACAACAACTGGACGCACCGCTGGCCGCCGGACTCTGGCTGGCTGAACCGGTGATCCGGGAAATTCTCTCCACACCGGAAGGGCACCTGCAGTTTGCTGAAGAAATCCAGAAACGCGAACTGACCTGTTACACATTGAATGCCTTTCCATTTGGAAATTTTCACAGCGAACGCGTGAAAGAAAATGTCTATCTGCCCGACTGGAGCAAACCCGAACGCCTGGAGTATACCAAAGGCTGCGCCCGCGTGCTGGCGGCCCTGTTACCGGAAGGAACCGAAGGCAGTATTTCCACAGTTCCGCTCGGCTTCAAACAATTCGAGCACGCCGCCGACTTCAGTAATGCCTGCATCGATCAACTGATTCAACTGGCGACGTTTCTGAAACAATTAAAAGAAGAAACCGGCCGCACGATTCGCCTGGCGATCGAGCCGGAGCCGTTCTGTGTGATTGAATTCACGCACGAATTGATCGTGTTCTTCGAACGGCTCTATGAACGCGCTGCGAAAAAACAATTGCTGGGAACGGTCAGAGAATACCTGGGAGCCTGTTACGATGTCTGCCATCAGGCCGTCGAGTTTGAAGACATTCCCGGCTCCATTCGCCAGATTACCCACGCGGAAATTCGCATCAATAAAATTCATATCTCCAATGCCATTGAACTGGATCAACCCTGGGAGAATGAAGCCGGCCGGACTTTGCTCGCTAATTACGCTGAGCCCCGCTATCTGCATCAGACCATCGGCAGTCTGGAAACGGGCGATCTCTATCGGATTGTCGATCTCACCCAAGAATTCCTGCTGGATCCCGATCCCCGTTTGAAAGAGACGGAAAAACTTCGGGTTCACTTCCATGTGCCAGTAGACGCCAAATCGCTGGGGCCATTGGGGACCACGCACAAAGAATTAAAACAAGCTTTGGCCACTGTCAAAGAACTCGACTACGCGCCGCATCTGGAAGTTGAAACCTACACCTGGGAAGTCCTGCCCGGCGATGAGAAGCCGACACTGGTCGAAGGATTGACGTGCGAACTGCAGGCGGCCCGCACACTCTTGAATACGCTTTAAGTATCTGATGAAGTAACCGACCATGCGAGAATTATTACTCGAACTGGAACAGGCTGTTCAACAGCAAAAACCCGTCTGTTATACCTGCCTCGTCGAAACTCGCGGCTCTACGCCACAAAAACCGGGCGCCGCCATGCTCATCTATCGCGATGGCTCGCAGGCGGGCACACTGGGCGGCGGTTGTGTCGAAGCCGAAGTCAAGCGCCGCGCTCTGAGAATGTTTGAAGCAGACGCACCAGAAATCATGACCTTCCAGCTCGACAGTGATTACGGCTGGGATGACGGCCTGATCTGTGGCGGCCGGATGAAAGTACTCGTGGATCCCATCAGGAGTGAAGCGGATTTAGAGTATTACAAAAGCATGCTGCAACTGCTGGATGGTGATCAAGGCTGCACCGAAGCGGTCGTGATCAACCCGGAGACCGCTGCCGGCGGAAGTGAAACAGACCGCTATTTGATTGATGCCGAATCTAATATCGTCGCCTGGAGAGGTCAGCCTGAACCGCCGTCGCAATTGTGGGACGGGCTCAAGCCGATTAAAAATCGACCGCGGCCCTATGTGAATGGAGGCATCGCTTACCTGACCTTTCTGCAAACGTGCCAGCTCGTGATTGTCGGCTGTGGTCACATCGGTCAGAAAGTGGCCGCGCTTGCCAGTGACGTCGGCTTCGAAATCATCGCCGTCGATGACCGCCAGGAGTACTGCAATTCCGAACGCTTCCCCGACGCGAAACAACTGATTGTGGGAAGCTTCGATACGGTGCTCTCGGATCTGACCGTCAACAAAGACACGTTCATCATTATCGTGACACGAGGACACAATCATGATGAAGAGGCACTCGGGCATCTGGCACAAACGGAAGCCCGCTACATCGGGATGATCGGCAGCAAGCGTAAAGTAAAACTGATCTTTGAAGATCTGCTGCGCACGGGTACGCCGCGCGCAGCACTGGCGGACGTGCATGCCCCACTTGGATTCGACATCGGCTCACAGACGGTTCCGGAAATTGCCTTAAGCATCGTTGCGGAACTGGTCGCCTATCGAAATCTGGATACCATCCCTGCCAGTTATCAACGGCCCAGTCTGGTAGAAGAAATCAAAACGCCGGATCAGGTCGGCTGATCGCGTCGGCCCGTTTCCCCGCCGTTTATTCGTCCCAGTCGTCGGGATCTTCGTATTCCTGCTCTTCAGCCGAGCGGATTTCATCGGTTTTCGAATCGCCGCGGCGGAAGACGGCTACGACATCCTCAATGGGAACGACGAACAGTACATTGTCCGGCTCGAAATCAACCGGAATGGCTTCGCTGGGATTGAACAGCACTTTATCGTATTTCTTGATCGGAAAGTCATCATCACGCTCGATTTGCACGCTGATTTCGACCACGCGGCCCGTGATATTCGGAATTTCCGCTTTATCGGGAAGAACAATCCCCCCCTTCGTCGTCTGACGACTTTCGTCTTTACGAATGAGAATTCGCATTCCCAGAGGTTCAACCCAGTCAGACACCCAAATCTCCCAATCTAAAACTTTGATACTCAAAAACGACAAAAAAACACACAGACGGTCAAAATAACGCATCTGGTGTGCTAAGTACAATCATAGTCCATATACCCCCCGAAAAGAACCCCGAAATTCCAAACCCGGGGCTCATTATCAAAGTGGCGGGTCCGATCATTCGTTTTTTTCACTTTACGCAACATTGCTCAAACCGCGATCTCAGGAGTTTCCCTCAGCCTGATTTTTCTACGATTTCCCGCCGATCCGCAGACTATTTATCAGGGCCGCTTAATCTTCCAGAGTTGATTAAGTAGAATGTTCATCTATAAAGTGAAGTAAGTGCTTTCAAGATTAAGCGGATCACTGGCTGGTCCCCCTATTCATTCTTCAGGAGAGAACCATGGACAAGCAAACTTTGATTGACAAACTGAATCAGGATCTGGCGAACGAACTGGCCGCCATCATTCAATATACAACCTATGCCGCCAAAGCCACCGGCCCCTATCGGCCACAGCTGACCCAGTTTTTTCTGGCAGAAGTCCCCGACGAACAGATGCACGCCCAGTTTCTGGCAAACAAAATCGTCGCACTCGGTGGTGAACCGACGACCGTCCCCTCCAAAGTCCGGGAAGCACACAGCAACCGGGAAATGCTGGAAGCCATCCTCTCTGCCGAAAAAGGCGCCACCGAGGATTACACCACCCGCGCCCAGGAAGCAGATGAGTTCGGAGACAAAGCTTTGGCCATTCAACTCGAAGACATGATCCGCGATGAAAGTGGCCATGCCGAAGAAGTCGAACGCATCCTCCAGGACTGGCCTGTATAACAAACATCCGATATCTCATAGTAGGGGCAGCCCTATGTGGCTGCCCGCGCTATGGAAGTGGTTTTTGTGATAACTTTCGAAACGCTTCAACCGGTTCCAACGCAGGCGTAATATCAGTACGAAACTCGCAAGGCGGGTAGCCACACAGGGCTACCCCTACATTCCCAAACGTGATTGCCGCGTGGCACTGTTGGCTTGCCAACAGTGCAGACGAAAACGCCTCCATCGCTAAAAACGACCGTAAGGTTACGTGCACCTATTTCGTCAGCGTCCCAAAAAAGAACGGCATCAACTGGTGCCCTTTGGGCAGCAGCAGATTACTCGTGCTGGCGGTGACTTCGTCGTAGCTGTTTGCCTGGTCAGGACGAACTTTCGAACCACAGATCCCGAATGGCACATAGCCGTGGCTGTGCGTTTTCGTCCGTAAGAACGTGGGATGATCAGGGCAAACCAGAATCCGATAATCGCCTTGTGATTTCAGATAGTCATGCACTGGACCGACGATATGCTCGTCGATATTTTCCAGCGCTTTGATCTTCTCTTCGACTTCGCCTTCATGCGAAGCTTCGTCGGTCGCTTCCACATGCACGACGACAAAGTCGGTCAGTTTCAGCGTCTCAATCGCAGCCCGGCCTTTGGCCGCATAATCGGTGTCGGTGTAGCCGGTAGCGCCTTCCACTTCGATCACATCCCAGCCCAGCAAACGTCCCAGGCCACGCAGCAAATCGACGGCCGTAATCACCGCACCTGATTTGCCAAACTGATCCAGGAATGGCGTCAGCGCCGGGCGGCTCCCTTGGCCCCACAACCAGATCTGGGTCGCCGGTGGTTGACCATCGTCGCGTTTCTGATTCTTCGTCGACTTCGCAAACAGTTTCTTGCTGCGCTCCATCAGGTCGAGCAACAATTCGCCCCCTTTGCCTGAAGGGAGATCATGGGCAATCGGCTGGTCGGTTAAATCGTGTGGCGGCGTGGTTGTGGTCCCCGTATCAAAGGGTTGATCGTCGGCATCTTTGGCCCGGTAGATCAATAGATTCCGATAGCTGACCCCCTGATGAAATTCCCACTGTGGATCATCATCGGTCGCTTCCTGCAAAATGCCGATTAATTCCTCACCCACCTCATTGGGTAACTGCGACGCGGTGAAGCTGGCCATGTTCCCTTTGGTGATCGTCACGAAATTACAACGGATGGCCCAGTCGTGTGGCCCCAGTTCGATCCCCTGTGCGGCGGCTTCCAGCGGGGCACGCCCCGTGTGATACACCAGCGGGTCGTAGCCAAACAGACTCATCGTTCCCACATCACTACCGGACGGCATCGAAGCAGGCACAGTATCGGTGCGGCCGAGGATTCCCTCGGAAACTACGGCGTCCATTCGCGGCACACGCGCGGCTTGCAGGGGGGTTTTCCCCCCCAATGCGTCTTGCGGTTCATCCGCACAACCATCTGGAATGACGAGCACATATTTCATTTTGGGGGCACTAACTCTCTGCAGGATCATAAATTCGAAGATAAAAGAACCATTTTGTCCTCAATATCCTGAATTGATCCGCTTCCTGCAAGGAACCCGCGTCATGAAATTGCGACACAACCCGTTTCCGGCTGCACATACCGCGAAAATCGTGAAAAAGCCGTCTGTTATTTTGGTCCCGGATCGGCTTCCACAAAATCTTTCGGTAACGGCATCTCCGCCGTGATCACCTTCCAGGACTCACCCATTTCCCGAAACTGATTAAAATTTTTCGGCTTGTAGGAGAACTCCAGCTCCGGCGTCTTCATTTTCGCCGAGCCTTTTTCGAAGTACGAATGCATGGCGGCATCCAGGGCCCCCGTCATCAACAGGGTCCGTTCACAGGGATACGGTTCTTCCTTGTGGACGAACAAATGCTGAATCGCATGCGCGAACGCGCGAAACAGATTGCGGTTCCCCCACGGGCCGGGGAAGAACGTCGTCGCTTTCGGCTGCGGTTCTCCTTTGACCTGACAGGCGAAGTTCCAGCGCACGCCGTTGGAACCGATCTTGAGCATCGTCGCGCGGAACCCGTCTTTGTATTCCAGCAGAATGCCGTGCGGTTCCGTTGTGCCTTCCGCGCCAATCGGATCAAAGAGCCCCCGTTTGGCATCCCCCAGTTCGGCCTGCATGGCGGCTTCCGCCAGCTTCATCGACCAGCGTCCCTCTTTGCCCGCTTTGATCAGGTCGTCCCCTTTCAAAAACTGGACGGACGAAATGCCGGTCTCGCCCCCTTTGCGAAATTCGACCATCGATTGCAGCACTTCGAGCCCGTGAATATCATACTTCTCGATCGGCCCGCCATGAATGGAGACGGCGTCTTCCAGTTCCGTCCCCTCTGGAATCTCCAGCGGAATCGTGCGTTGTGCCAGCGGAACCGAGCTGCCAACCATCATCGGAAAGCCGTACTTCCGCGAAGTATCATACATCTCCCGCGCCCAGTCCCAGCGATAGGAATAATGCTTGTCGCTGAACAGCGGCACAAAACGGTCCGACTGTTTCATGACCGCTACGATTTCATCAAAGAACCGTTTGCGGGGATACTTGGTCTGCCCGAATTTCGTATCGGGATAATCGCCGTGCTCGCCAATCGACAGCACGGCATCGACGGCCAGTTCATTGCCGCCCACACAGAGTGCTTCGCGGATCGTTTTATAAATGGGAATGTCATACTTCTTCGCCACGCCGCGCGAGAGATCGCGGTCGGTAAACTGATCGCCATAAAACGAGAGCACATCACACTGCGGCTGCTGAATCTTGCCATTAACCAGATACGGCCCCAGGAAGGGATGCAGAATATGATACGCGTGCGAGCAGTAAAAGAACTGCGTATAGATGGCGGCGACCTGCGGCCGTTTCGTTTCCGCGGCACCGAGATCCGATTGCAGCCAGTTCAAACCAGCAGACCCAGCCATCGCGGCGGCTCCCAGTTTCAAAACATCACGGCGGGACAGAGAATCAGACAATTGGTGAGGAAGGAAAGCATCAGACATCAGGGCAGAACTCCAGTGGTAGGACAATTCAAGGCGAGACTCTGCCCTCTATCGTATCAAAAGTTTTAGATGTCTCCAGCCGTTTTTGGGTTAGTGGGGGATTTTTGGAAGGATTCTTTAGTACAAACCAAGCGCGGTCTACACGAAATCTGTATCGTGAATCGGCATTGTTTTTCCGGTCGCGTTTTATTACTAAGAAATCAACTCTGCGAACGAATAGGGCTTAAGGAAAAATAGACCACACTCTGAATGAAAAGAACTAATGGGCAAGTTATTTTTTTATGCACTGATGTTTGAACTCACTTCATTCCTGTCAATACTTGCAGTGGTGTGGACGACAGGCCACCTAGAAAACATTAGATTTCTCTTTGAGTTGTTTGCATTTCACGGAATGTTATTCTCGCTACCACGAATGGCACTGCCGCTGTTTTTTGAGTTTGTGTTTGCGCAACGACTCCCGGGTGACGCAGTCACGGTTTTAATTTTCTGATTTTTTGCCAGTTCGCTGGAAATTGTGTTTGGCAAAACCTTTCCTGGCATTATGCTGCGTTCTGGCAAGACCTTCCTTGGGTTGGTGTGGGTAAAACATTTGACCAAGGAAGGTTCTATGCCATTTATATCGTAACCGGCCCACAAAATACACCTTGACGTGTATCGTATTCTGCATGTGTTTTAACCACCAGCATATTCAGGAGCGAAAGCGATGCCCGCATCCCAGCCAACCCCGCGTGCCGACCAGCGACGGAACCCGAACCGTGAAGCGTTCTGGCGACAAACCCTTTCTGACCGACTGCAGTCCGGACTCTCGATCCGTGCCTTCTGTCAGCGTGAGGGACTCAGCGAACCAGCTTACCACTACTGGCGACGGGAACTGAAAAAGCGGGATGCCGAGACAACCGCTGCAGCTTCCTTTCTGCCCGTTGAAGTCCAACTCCCTGCCACGCCGATTGAAATCGTGTTCTCACAGGGCACCTCGGTTCGCGTCGGAAACGGCTGTGATCAAACCACGCTCGAAACCGTGCTCGCCGCGCTGGAGCAGCGCGCATGCTGAATCTGCCCACCCGCATTTATTTCTGCACGGTCCCCACCGATATGCGCAAAAGTTTTGACGGCCTCCTGCGAATGACCGAAGTCTACCTGCAGCAAAACGTACTCGACGGGGGACTATTTGTGTTTCTCAACAAAAAACAGGATCGGATCAAGCTGCTGTACTGGGACCACGATGGTCTGGCCATCTGGTATAAACGGCTGGAAGCGGGCACATATCAGCGTCTCTCCAGCCCGGAGGGCACACATGGCCTACAACTGTCCTCAATCGACCTGGGGCTCCTGCTGCAGGGCATCGACCTGACCAGCGTGCAGCGCAGAAAACGCTATCAGATTTCAGAAAAAGTATCGACTTCATAAAAAAACAGTTCCCGCCTGACAACGATTATGTTAAGACGTGGAACATGAACCAGAAACGATCCTCATTGCCGAACGACGTCCAATCCTGCCATGATATGATTCACCAGTTGGGTGAGACCGTGGGAGAGCAACAGCGGGAAGTCGAGCAACTCAAACATTTCATTGATCGGCTGCTGCGACAGCGGTTTGGCGCCCGTTCTGAAAAGATCGCCCCCAATCAAATGAGTCTGTTTGACGAACCCGATACTCCAGAGGAAGCGGCCGAGCCCGAGGACGATGAACCTCCTCCCACGACGGTTTCCGCACATCGCCGTCGTGGCGGTGGCCGTAACAAGCTGCCCGATCATCTGCCTCGGGAACGGGTAGAGCATGACCTGACCGAATCGGAAAAACGCTGTCCCTGCTGCGACCAGACACGGCAGCGGATCGGAGAAATCAGCCACGAACAGTTAGAATTCATTCCTGCCAGCCTGAAAGTGATCGAGCACGTACGTTTCAAATACGCGTGCCGGGAGTGTGAAGAGCATGTGGCGCTGGCTCCAGTTCCTGCCCGGCCGATTGCCAAAGGCTTCGCCGGCCCCGGCTTGCTCTCGACGATCCTGGTGGGGAAATACTCAGATCATCTCCCCCTGTATCGTCATGAATCCATTCTCAGCCGGAATGGCGTACAGCTTTCGCGGAGCACGATGAGCCGCTGGGTCCTGGAAACCGCAGAATTACTGCAACCGCTGATTGATCTGATGAAAAGCCGGGTTTTGCAATCCAGCGTCGTACATACGGATGATACGACGATTCCCGTCCAGGACCAACGGCTTTCCCGCACGCGGACCGGCCGGTTCTGGGTTTACTGTGGCGATGTCGCGCACCCGTATTCGGTCTATGATTTCACCCCGAACCGGGAACGCGCCGGTCCCCAGGCGTTTTTAGAACACTTTTGCGGTTATCTGCAGGCAGACGCGTATGCCGGCTACGAAGAACTGTACCGGTCAGGCAGAATTCACCAGGTCTTGTGCTGGGCGCATGCGCGACGCAAGTTTTACGATGCGCGGACGGTGCAGCCGGAAGCCGCTCACCGGGCATTATTGTTTATCCAGCAGTTATACGCGATCGAACGGGAAGCCGGCGTGTTGAAGTCGGATCTGCCACAGCCGGCGGACTGCGAACACTGGTGGAAACGCCGCTGGCAGTTGCGACAGAAACAGGCGCTACCGATACTGGAAAAGTTCTGCGACTGGTTGACGGAAACCGCGCGCAGTCTGTTACCGAAAAGTCCGGTGGCAGCGGCGATTCAATATCTGTTAAGCCGCTGGTCCGGGTTTACGCGGTATTGTACCGAGGGCATCCTGTCGATTGACAACAACCTGGCCGAACGCACCTTGCGTCCCTGTGCCCTCGGCCGGAAGAATTATCTGTTCGTCGGCAGCGACCGGGGCGGCCAGGCGGCCGCCGTGCATTACAGCCTGATGGCCAGTTGCAAAGCAAACGAAGTGGAACCGTTTGCCTATCTGCGCGATGTGTTGACGCGGATCACCGATCACGCCGCCGATCGCCTGGAAGAACTGCTGCCAGACCAATGGCTGAAGCAACACCCGGAAGCCCACTACACCCGCCGACGCTGAACCCGGCAGCGATTCAGTTCAGTCATTGATAGACCGTGTATTTGCTGAAACGGTTACTTTATATCAGCTTCCCATTCGAATGCAGCATCATTTTCTCTTTTCAAACGTTCGATGATGCAAAATGCTTCGCTTCCGCTATCTGATGTGATTGATGACCAGCGCTGGCAACAAACCTTTGATGAACACGAAATCAATTTTGGTTCCGGCGAGGATGACGTTTACACACCCGCAATCACGCTCTGGGCCTTAATTTCTCAGGTCTTCTTTTCCGGCGAGCAACGCAGCTGTAAAGCGGCCGTGATCCGTGTTGCCAGCCTGTGTGCCGCGCTGGGCCGACGGGTTTGCAGTACGAATACCAGTGCTTATTGTCGGGCGCGACTCAAAATCCCGTTTATCGTCATTCGAGACATTGTCCAACAAATTGCCGCTGATGCGGAAGCGGCCTGTGATCAGAATCGTGTCCAGACCAGAGAGCAGTCGGCGGCACGCCTCAGTCCTTCCAGCATCGCTGATGTGAAATCACGGAGCACCGGCGGTCGCATTCTGCTGGTTGATGGCTTCACCCTCACGGCCGCCGATACTCCCAAGAATCAGCGTGCCTATCCACAGAACCCGACTCAGAAACCGGGGCTCGGGTTCCCCGTTCTACGCTGCGTTTCTCTGATCTCGATGACAACCGGACTGCTGGTGGATCTAGTGAGCGGGCCTTACAGCGGAAAAGGCAGTGGCGAAACGGCCCTGTTCTGGCAAATGCTGGATGCACTCCGACCGGGAGATACCTTGGTGGCAGACTCGTATTACTGCACGTACTGGCTGGTGAGTGCGTGCCGTGCGCGGGGCGTTCAGGTTTTGATGAAGAATCATCACCTGCGTGACGATCATCCGCAAGCCGCACGGCGGCTGAGTAAACGGGAGCGACTGGTGACCTGGTCACGACCATTGCAACGTCCTGCCTGGATGACCCGTCAGGAATTCTGGCAACAACCGCTGACGCTCACTCTGCGTCTGGTCGATGTGCAGATCAGTCAGCCGGGGTATCGCGCCAAAACGTTTACGATTGCCACCACCATCACAGATCGGAAAGCATACCCGGCGCGCTGGATCGCCGCCGTGTATCAGAGCCGCTGGCTGATCGAACTGGATATTCGCAGCATCAAGTGTTCGCTGGGGATGGATATTCTGCGTGCGAAGTCTCCGGACATGGTGCTCACCGAACTCTGGTCGTGCCTGCTGGCGTATAATCTGATTCGGTTAAAAATGCTGCAAAGCAGTCTCTCAACAGACCGTGATCCGCGTTCCCTCTCGTTTGCCACCACGCAACAGATGCTGGCTGCCAGTTGGTTGTTGGGAGCCGTCACGAAGCTCACGGATGAGTTGGTTGCACTCGGACAACAGGTCCCCAGCAGCGAACGTGTGGGGCATCGCACTGGTCGAACAGAACCCAGAGCCAATAAACGCCGCACCAAAGTGCTGGCTTTGCTGAAGCAACCAAGATACCATTACCATCAACAAAGGAGGACGATCGTATGAACGCAAACTGTTACGCTACAATAGGCAGTGCCATTCGTCGCTACCACTATTTGGTCTCGTGATTCATGCACAAGAAGACGATCTCAGAGAATTTTCATTGTCCAGCTTTCGAATGATTTGTGGGGGAATTGCTTTCGGACTCAGCCTGTTGGCAATGTATGCGCTCTTAGAACAAGTCGACTTCTCATTTTTGTGGAAGTCGTTCTGGTTATTTCCCGTCATCATCGTCATTTACCTGATGGCCTTCGCAGTACATCTCTTTTTGTTTTTCTGTTTTGCGATGCTTTTTCCTAAAAAGAAATAAAGGTGCTGGTTACTTAATGGACCTGACACATTTTAATCACCCAAATTCTTAGTAAGTCTGCAACATTTATCTCGTCGATTTTTTGGAACCTGCTGCTGAGGACGATTTGTTACACGCTGGTCTTTCACTCAGTACTCTTCAAGCGCTTTGATCAGCTTATTGTATTGTCCCTTTGACATAAATATTCTATGGAAACCTTTAGTCATATAAATCTCCACTTCATCCCGCGACTCGCTGCCCCAGCCGATGATTTGTCGGGTGCGTAGATCCACATCGATAAAGTAATAGTATTTTGTTTTTTCTTGTTTTTGACTCATTGAAAAATCATTCCTGTATACCAGCGCGCAGGAAACACATTGTGGCGGACGGAAGACCGAAATCCTGCGGAGGGGTGTTGTCGTTTGCGTTTTCAGACGTGATAGAACCATAATGCGTAGCATATCTTGCCCCGGCAAGACTCGCAATCACTTACATTGAATCGACTACAGGAACTGCGGAACCATGCTTTCTCAATTTAAACTGATCGACGCCACTTTGCATCGCACGGAAACAGAAACGCGGATGCCGTTTCGGTTTGGGATTGCTGTGATGACGGCCGCGCCGCATGTTTTTTTGCAGTGCCGGTATGAGATCGATGGCAGGGTTGTCACTGGGATTGCGGCGGATGGGCTGCTGCCGAAGTGGTTTGATAAGTCGCCTGAGAAAGAGGCCGCGCAGGAGATCGATGAGATGCTGCTCGTTATTCGGCGGGCCGTCGGGTTTGCGCGGGAGGTCTCGGCTGCGTCGGTGTTTGAATTCTGGCAGCAGGTGTATCAGGCCCAGGTGAAATGGGCCGCGGAAGAGGGGCTGCCGTCGCTGCTCGCGCAGTTTGGCGTCAGCATGGTCGAGCGGACGCTGCTCGATGCGCTGGCGCAGGCCGAGGGTTGTACGCTGGCGACACTGCTCCGCGAGAATCGTGTCGGCCTCGATCTGGCGGCCATTCACCCCGAACTGGCGGGACACACGCCGGGCGAATTTCTGCCCGTGCAGCCTTTATCCAAAATCATCGCCCGGCATACGGTGGGGCTCTCCGACCCACTGACGGCGGCCGACCTGACACCGGAAAACCGGATTGACGATGGACTGCCGCAAACGCTGGAAGACTGCATTCGCTGTTACGGACTGTATCACTTCAAGCTGAAAGTGCAGGGGGATGTCGCCCGCGATCTCGAACGGCTGCGGGCCGTCGCCCGCGTCATCACACATCATTGCGGCACCCGGTTTGGATTCACGCTGGACGGGAACGAGCAGTATCGCGAGTTCCCCCGCTTCGTCGAACTGTGGGACCGTATTCAGGCCGACCCGTTGCTGAAGGAATTCTTTAAACAACTGATCTTCATCGAGCAGCCCCTGTATCGCGATGTGGCCCTTGACCCTGCGATCGCGAACATTGCCGACTGGGAAAACGGTCCCCCGGTGATCATCGATGAATCGGACGCCGAACTGGGCGCGCTGGCGCAGGCACTCAAGCTGGGTTACGCGGGCACGAGCCACAAGAACTGCAAAGGCATCATGAAAGCGGCCGCCCATCGCTGTCTGATCAACTATCTTAATGCAACGGAACACACGAGCCGCTACCAGATGAGCGGCGAAGACCTGGTGAATATCGGCCCGGTCGCCTTACTGCAGGACCTGGCGGCACAGGCGGCACTCGGCAACACCTCAGTCGAACGCAACGGCCACCACTACTTTCGCGGCCTCTCTCCGTTTCCGCAGGAGATCAGCCAACGGATGCTGCAGCAGCACGGCGACTTGTACACAGCGATGGACGACGGCTTTGCCCGCGTCAACATCACCGGCGGCGAACTGAACCTGGCCTCCATCAACGCCGCCCCGTTTGGTGTTGGCGTGGAAATACCGATGGACGGATTTCAGGAATTGTCACTCTGAACGATCGAATTCAAATCGTAGGGGCGGAACCCATGTGTCCGCCCGCCTTGTGGCATGCGAATGATTTCCGTCTTCAATGGGAACCGAACAAACCGTTCGAACCAGACCAAACGAAGCACGTTGATGTAACGGGGCGACACGTATTACAAAGTGAGCGGAATGGCGCTAGCCACCGGTTTTGAACAAGGGTACCAAATATAATACCCGCGGCTAGCGCCGTCCCGCTCACAAAAACCAGCATACAGAAACCGTTCGAAGTTGGTCTGTTTTTACTACCACGAAAATCTCGAACACACACGAAAACCCCCGGTCTTGTTTCAAGCGTTGTCGCTCTGAGCGGGGAGCCCTTTCCAATAGTAATAGAGATAGGGCAGGTAGATCAGAAACATCGTTACGGCAAAGAGAATCGCAAATGCGCCCCGAAAGAAAATTATCATGAAGACGATTCCATTCAGAGTCGACAGCGTCGCAAGTAGAAAGAGGCGTTTATCGAGTTGCCGTTTGACGAAATAAAAGAAGACGCCGTAAAACACAGCGACAATGAGGACTTGAATGACGCCTGGAATCAGCAGATAAGTCGCTTCGCTTGTTGTCATGTGTTTTATCCCGGAGCGAAAATTAATAACGGTGTCTGTAATAGTGTTCATCGACCGGGCAGACATTGCAAGCCCAGGAATTAAATTCTCAGCGAGAAAAATTCTGGAATTGGAATTTTCCCTTTCGTGTCTTTCGTGGTCGTAATAAAAACAAGCTTGTGTCAGTGAACTATTTGCCGGGAATGGCGGCTTTCAGGCTCGTAAGTTGAACGGTCTGCCATAAAATGGAGACTGTCTCCATTGATCAAGTTGTTATGTTCGTGGCGGCGCGTTTTGACTTCTTCTAAATGATTCAACATCGATGGACGTAGCAACCTTACAATATCTGCTGGGGATGGTAGGCACGGTCGCTTTTGCGGTGACCGGTGTGCTGGCGGTGACGCCGCGGGGCATTGATCTGTTTGGCGCGTGCGTGCTGGGTCTGATCACCGCGATTGGCGGCGGCACGATTCGCGACTTAATCCTGGGAGTCCCCGTCTTCTGGGCGGCGGACCTGAACTACATCTGGGTCGCATTAGGTGCCAGTTTTGTCGCGTTTCTCACCGAACGTCTGCTGACGCGGAAAGAGATCTACCGCACGATGCTGTATCTCGACGCGCTGGGGCTCTCCATGTTTGCGATCCAGGCAGCGCAAAAAGTCATGTGGATCGAGTTCGGCATGCCCCTCGCGCCAATCCTGATGGGTGTGCTGACGGCGATCGGCGGCGGTCTGTTGCGCGACGTCCTCGCCGGTCAACCGACACTGTTGATGCGCCGCGAACTCTACGCCATCCCGGTGACCTGCGGCTGTGTGCTGTATGTCGTGGGCTTGAGTTGGCTCCCCGCGTATCCTGTCGAATTCGGAATTACCTGCTCGCTCTTCATTTTAGCCCTGCGCAGTGCCGCCATCTTCTGGGACCTGCATGTGCCTCTCTGGCTGACGACTCAGTCGAGGGAAAAGGATTCGGATGAGGAAGATCGTTAAAGAGGTGCAGAAAAGAAAACTACTCCCCCTTTGAAGGCCGTGCAAGCTCCCAAAGTCGCACCAGCAGCATCAGGGGGCCTGACAGCAGGATGGAAAGCAGCAAGAACAGAATAGCAAAAGGGGCGAGCAGCACAGAGAGGCTGATGCTGAAGACATCACTCAACTTTCCCGGGGGGTTATACTTCGTATCATTTTTCAGATCGGCAACGCATTCTTCGTAGACTGCAATCACGTGCTCAATGTAGGAGTGAATGGACTCCTCGTAGGGCAGACGCTGTTCGTTTTCATCCTCGGGATACTCGCCGTGATGCGGGCCTCCCATGTAGACGGGAGCGATGGCGTTGTGTGTGTCAATCGCATAGTAGTCGCCACACCCTGATTCGCCGATGATAAAAAAATGGGGTGGAAAGATGGAGTTTCTGTATTCTGCGCCTGCGACATTCGCCTGAGTTAATGATTCCTTCGAATGAAAGAACATTGCCAACTCATCATCATCGAGTGTGGTTGCGAGTTCGGTTAATCGCTGTGGATACATTTGCAGAAGATCACGATAAACTGACGGCAGTTGACAGTCAGTGACAGCTTCCAGTTCCTGGATTTCGGATTCGATCATGCATTTATGACTCCGGTTCTACAGACGACTCCCTGCGATCTACGATCCGAATCGAGAAATATATCGACGTCTGGTGTCAGCATGGTACCATTCTTTCCTTGAACATTCTGATTTTGAAATCAATTTCTGAAGTGGACAGCAGCTTTAGATTAAAAGTGCGTCTGTCATTTTCCTCATTTCACAAGTTTAACAGTTTTCTTTTCTGAAGGTCAGTGGCGTGTCGACGAAAATTGTACAGAGCAGTTCCAGCTGCCATTGTTTAGATTTGCATAAATATTCATCAACATTTGTGTTCATCTTTTTTATTGATTGTTACTCTGAAATAACATGCGCTTCTCCGGGAGTATTTGAGGATCAGATTCAGAAAGCTACCATAAGTTTCATTAAGCATCATTTGAAGAACTGGCTACTGTTTATCTAATGAAAGTGCTCTTAGTAAAAATATTGCTGACCATCTGGAATACACTGATAGCTGCCATCACTTTTTTTCTGATGGGCCTGATCACGGCTGTTCTGCTGGGAGAACGTTATTTTTTCAACCGTTCCGTGACAGGAAGATACTGTCTATTAGTCCTTTCCCTGGCGGTCGGTGTGTTCGTAGCCGTCCGCATCTCCCGGATTACTGATGAAACTCGTCACGCGGAAGCAGCGTTCTATCTGATTCTTGCGGTTTCCTGGGCTATGATTCTGTCCATGTTTATTGTGGGGCCCAAGTAGAGGTCGGAGAAACAGACTGGATCTCTACCACCTCTATTTTTGCCCGCTTGTCCATCAATCAGCGGCCAGATGATAAACGGCGGCCAGTTAGTGTTCCGTATTAGCCGCGGTTCATACCGACCTGGGTATGGTTGCGATCTTGAGAATCACACTCAAACCATTAAATAAACACGATCTGGCATTGTGCCGCTCACAATTTGTGAATCTTCATTTTTATGAAAGGCTTCGACAGCCGATGGCATTTGCGAGGCTGCTACTGATTTTCTTTACCGGCATGATGGCCGCGGCGACGTGGCACCTCTATCTCAGTGCACAAAATCTACATCTCGCACGCCCACACATTGCTTGGGCATTTGGACTCGGATTCAGCGCCGGTTTAATGATTACAGCTTTCAGTGCGTTATTTAAGCATGCCCTGGGAGGAATTTCCGCAGGGGTTTTTGTTTGTTATTTGCTTGCGCTGTGTTATATCACCTTCTGGGCAGGAATTCCGGTTGAATGGATCTATTAAAGAGCAGATAAAAAAGCTACTATTCCTGACAGATAACTGTTATCTTTTCCAACTGTGAAAAATGGCAAAGAAGCCAGGATCATCTGACGCCGGAACATGGATACGGACATGCATGACGCAGAGTTGAAACGGAGATCGGAACTGAAAGAAGCGATGTGGGTTTACCTGCTGGCGCTGATCATTGGTCTGGGCGTGGGCACGGTGGGGTCGGCCTTTCATTACACAGTGCAAACCACGTCAGACGTCTTTAATGTGATCGCAGAACAATTCTCTGATCACAAGGCACTGGCCGTCATCATCTCTGCAGTGCTTGGTGCCGTCATGGTTGGTATCGCGGCGCTCTTGGTCCGCCGTTATGCTCCGGAAGCAGCAGGAAGCGGCATCCAGGAAATCGAAGGCATCATGTCAGGCTTAAGGCCTTTGCGCTGGCGGCAATTGCTTCCCATTAAATTTATCGGTGGCGTGCTATCAATGGGCGCAGGACTGGTGCTGGGGCGCGAAGGGCCGACGATTCATTTAGGTGGTTGTGTCGGTCAGATCGTCGGCGAGAAAGCAAACTCCAACGAAGAGACAATGAATACGCTTCTGGCGGCCGGCGCGACCGCCGGCTTGAGTGTGGCCTTCAGCGCGCCGCTGGGTGCGATCTTTTTTATGATCGAAGAAATGCGGCGGCGGTTCAAATACAACTTCGTATCCCTGCACGCGGTGATCCTGGCCAGCATTACTGCGAATATTGTAAACGATCAGGTGTTCGGCACGCTGCCGCAGTTGCCGGTTCAGCTCCAGACCTGGCTACCCAAATTTCCCCCGCCGGAAAACCTGTTGACGTCGCTCCCCTTTCATCTACTGCTGGGCGCGTTGATCGGCGCCTTGGGAGCCGGCTTTAATTCGGTGCTGCTCAAGTGCCTGCGGATTTCTGACCGACTGAACCCGCGGACGATGCAGATCATTGCCTGTTCGGTCGGCGCTGTTGCTGGTGCGCTGATGGTTGTCGCCCCCGAATATGTGGGCGGTGGTGAAGCACTGGTGAAAGAAATTTTCGATAAGTCTCCCCTGCTCAGTTTTCTGCTTGCGCTGCTGGTAGTACGGGCGATCATGACGTTTCTGAGTTATTCGATGGGAGTTCCCGGCGGCATCTTTGCTCCGATGTTGGCGCTGGGTGCGTTGCTGGGCACCAGCTTCGGCTATATCGCGCAAGATCTGGCACCGCATGCGCATATCTATCCCGGCAGTTGTGCTATCGCCGCGATGGGCGCTCTGTTCGCTGCAACCGTCCGGGCACCGCTGACGGGCATCGTACTGGTGGCTGAGATGACTGCCAGCTTTAACCTGCTGCCGGCCATGATCATCACCTGCATGACAGCCAGTGTTGTCGCACAGTCACTGGGCAGCAAACCGGTCTACGATATGCTGTTGGAACGAACGCTTGAAGGCAGTGAAGAAACTGGGGTACAAAAAGAGCCTTGCTGACAAATGTCACTGTGCTCTGCCGGGCAGCATTTTTTGAGGGATAAGCCTCAGTCGGATGCTGGGCTGTTGCTGGCTGTTTTCTGTGGTCGTCGGGCCTGTTAGAATTCGCAAATTCTTTTCATGGGGAGAACGACTTATCAATTTCCGCAGATTTTGAATCAAGCTATGCCGAACTCGACTAAAACAGAACTTCAGGAAGAAGTCTGTCACCTTCGTCACCGAGTTAAGGAGTTGGAGCGTCAGCTACAGCTAAAAGTCGATCCCTCTGTAAAAAATCTGGCTGGGGAAGTACCTTCCGAGCGACGAAGATACCGTGATCCCAGTCTGTTCGACTCTATTCCCTGCGGTATTCTACAATGCGATGCCTCTGGTAAGATCCAATTCGGAAATGCCTCCTTCTTAAAGATGCATGGCTATCAATCGTCAGATCTTGCCGGCATGTCAATCTATGACCTGTTGGTTGAGGAACGAGAACGTGTCAGGCTGCAAGACGATCTGAGCTGTCTGATCAACTGCCCGATCGTTCCTCTCTCCCGGGAAACCAGACATCAAACGAAAGACGGCAAGACGATTGCCGTTCAAGTTGACTGGAATTGCCAACAAGGCGAGTCGGATACCGAGAACGCGTTGTTTGCTGTCATCACAAATCCCAGGGAGAGTGAGCCGAATCACTCTCAAGGAATCGATCAGGCTCTTCAGTACTTCAATCTGACCGGCGAAATGATGATCGCCATTGATGCAGACGAAACCGTTACACTGATTAATCAGCAAGGGACGAAACTGCTCGAACGGGATGAGTCAGATATTGTCGGAAAGAACTGGTTCGACCATTTTCTGCCGACTTCGAGTCGCGAAGAGGTGCGAACTCTGTTCAGACAGTTGATGCGGGGTGAAATGAAACCGGTGGAGTATTATCAAAACGAAGTGCTGACCGGCGAGGGAAAATTGAAATCGGTTGCATGGCACAATTCGATTTTGCGAGATCATGCTGGTTCAATCATTGGCACATTCAGTGTGGGAGTGGATATCAGCGAAGACAAAGAGACCCAGCAGGCACTGCGTGAAAATAGTCAGTTATTTCGGCAGATTTCGGAACATGTCAGAGGGCTGTTTTGGGTCTGTTCTCCCGATTTCAGCAAAACATTCTATCTTAGCCAGATGTATGAAGAGATCTGGGGCCGTTCCTGTCAGAGTGCATACGATGATCCCAGTACCTGGTTTGAGGGAATTCATCCCGATGACCGTAAAGCGGTCCTTGAGGATCTGGAGCGGAAATCCCGGGGCGATTTTACCAATCCGGACTTTCCCATATGCCGAATTGTGCACACTGATGGCACGATCCGTTGGATCCTGTCTCGTACTTTTCCCATTTATAATGACCACAATCAGGTGATCCGGATTGTGGGTATGGTTGAGGATATTACACAACGTAAGCTGGAAGAAGATGCTTTCCACAAAGAGAATGAAGAACTGGAGCGGCGTGTCGAAGAGCGTACTGCCGAGCTTGCCAGTAAGACGGCTCAGTTGAAAGCCATGTTTAATGCCATACCGGATGTTGTGCTGGTGATTAATACTCAGGGAAACATTGTTAAATTCAACAGCAGGCACAAAAAAAATATCTTTGACTCACACGATCTGGCTATCGACAGAAAAATCTGGGACGTCCTGCCGCACGAGGTGGGAAAGAAGTTTGAAGCGGCCATTCAAAAAGTCATTACGACAAAGAACATGGAAACGATTGATTATTCACTGGTCATTGAAGAGGACGCCATCTGGTATCGGGCGAGGGTGCTGCCTTATCAGTTGGATGAAGTTTTAGTCATCATTGAATATATCCATGATCAAAAACTGGCGGAGATCGAATTAAAGAATACACACGAAAAACTTTCCGAAGCGCAAAGGCTGGCACATATCGGCAGTTGGGATTGGGACATTAAACATGACGTGCTCTGGTGGTCAGACGAAGTCTTCCACATTTTTGGTTTATCGCAATCAAAGTTTACTCCGACTTATGAGTCTTTTCTCGAATGTGTTCTTTCCGACGATCGTAAACTGGTAAAAAATGTTGTCGAACAAGCAATCAAATATGATGTACCCTACAACATCGAACATCGAATTCTTCGCCCCGATGGAAAAATACGATATGTGCAAGAACAGGGAGCATTGAAAAAGAATGCCCGGGGAGAAATTCTGCACATGCATGGAACGATACAGGACATAACAGAACGGCATGAAACTGCGAGAAAGACCCAGGAATACAGGGATATTCTCGCACACGCTTCTCGACTGGCGGTGATGGGAGAATTAACGGCGGGTATTTCTCACGAGTTGAATCAACCACTCACGGCAATCGCAAATTATAGTTCCGTCATGAAAATTTACATCGAACAAGGGCGCGATGTCTTCGAACTGGTAAGCCGTATTGAAGAATTGTCTCTACGTTCCGGCAAGATTGTACGCAGACTGAAGTCTCTGGCTGAAAGACGCGCCCAGGAATTCGTTTTGTTTGATCTTCACGACAGCATACGGAACACATTACAGCTGATTAAATATGAAATACGCCAAAAACAGATCGAAGTGAATATTATCAGCGATTTGAAAATCGCCATGGTTTACGCAGATCGGATTCAGATCGAACAGGTGCTGACCAATCTGTTCCTCAATGCCGTTGAAGCCATGTTAGAGACCGTATTTCCCCGAATCCTGGCGATCACGATCTCCTCTGCAGAAGACCACACGATCTCGGTGGCTGTCAGTGATACCGGAAAAGGGGTCCCCGCTGATTTTACAGGGCAACTGTTTACTCCTTTTACTTCCACCAAAAAAGACGGGCTGGGTATCGGCCTCTCTCTGAGTCGTTCCCTGGTCGAATCCACTGGCGGAACGATTTGTTATCAACCTTCAGACTGTGGTGTCACATTTCAAGTTACTCTGCCAACCAGCAAGATCCATTGAGCCAGATCGCTCCTCGAGTTAGTGTTTTCGTATTGCATTCCGCTTGGTACTTATGAGATCATGACGTGAGATCAGCCGCCTTCTTTAGCATTTGTTGCTGTTTTGACGACAAGGATGTAGCTGATTCTTTATTTTGCAAAGGCCAATTCGAATTAAGAGATGCTACCCGGCTTTCATTATTGAAACAGTAACCCGAACACAAAAGCGGCTGCTGGCGCCGAGCCGCTCATAAACAGGAACAGATACATCAATATGCGTCGTATTCAATTTCAATGTCTACTTTTATTGATCGGCTTCTTTCTGCAGCTTTCACAGGCGAATGCAGAAAGCACCCTTATCAAATTTGGTAAAGAGACTGAGTGGAAATACCAAGATGACGGGAAGGCATTACCGCCTGATTGGGTGCAGCCAGATTATGTGGATGCAAAGTGGTCTAGAGGTTTGGCGCCACTCGGGTTTGGCGATCGCGGTTTGAATACGCTTGTCCGCTTTGGCGAGGATCCGCAGAACAAACAGATCACGACTTACTTTCGCCGCGCGTTTCAAGTTGAAGACCCTGACAAATTGAAGAAACTCGTGCTTTTGATTCGCAGTGATGATGGCATCGTTGTCTATTTGAACGGAAAAGAAATCGTTCGACACAATCTACCTCAAGGCCAGATCAAATGGGACACCAGAGCCATTCAAGCAATCGGTGGCGTTTTAGAACGGCTCTATCAGCGTTTTACTGTCGGCACGGACCATTTCGTCTCTGGAACGAATCTGCTCGCAGTGGAAGTCCATCAGGCCAACCCGAGGAGCACAGATCTTTTTCTGGATCTGGAATTGCGCGGCTATCAAGATGAAAAAGAGTTGCGACCGACTCTGACTCCAAAAGCGAAACCAGCTGCCGTGGCTTATCACAGCCAGCATTATGTCGATCCGAAATTAAAAATCGTGGACGGTTATGTTGATGGCGGACGGGGCATGCAACTGAATGACCAAGGGCAAGCCCGTTCCAGGCGTGAATTGCTGATCGTGGATCGCAGTCGCGATGAGTCGCTCAGAAAACATCTGGAATTTGCGAAGTCTGACGACATTAAATCGTTGGAGCCGGTCAAACGGGCATTTCGTCTGGCAAAGTATATTGACCAGAGCATGACGCTTGAGAAAGATAACCGTTCTACAATGGCGGCCGTCGTATTAATGACCAGGGAGTACGCCAATGAAGGAGTGCTGATCGGCGATGTGACCCGCCTCTGTGGTGCCGGGGTGTGTCGGCATCGTGCCCTGCTCTTCAAAATTCTGGCCGACGAAGCAGGTCTCGACGTGGCCCTGGTCCGCGGGAATTTCGGCGATGCACAGCACAGAGAGGGGCATGCCTGGAATGAATTACACCTGAAAGATGGCCGGCGATATCTGGTGGATGTGATGCACCGGCGATTCGAATTGCTCTCCCCCGAAAGGAGTGAAGTGAGCCGTCGTTATCTTACTATCGACAACAAGCCCTGGTATGGAAAACCGGAACCGAATGAGCCGAAACCGTAAAACCCAGCCCTTGGGACGAGGACCGGGATTTACGTTAATGGAATGAGAGGGGCTTGTTTACTGTTGATCAAGGATCTCTTTGATTTCGCCCATCATTTCTTTGGAGCGGGTGTTGACCGTGTGCATGGCCCGGTTGACTTTGGATTGGGCCAACTCTGGTTTGGCGTCGATTTTTAACAGTGCCCGAGTGAACTGGTCTGCGGGATCTTCATCGATATTACACAGCCATTCGGAGAGACCGATGTCGCGGAACATCCAGCGTTTCAGGCCGTGACGGGGGCTGGCCAGGTGCATGGTGGGAGTGCCGACTGCTAATGCGATAATGCAGGAGTGCGGCTCCATTGAGACAACCGCGATGGCCTGGGCGTAAACCGAGGCGGCTTCGTCGACGTTCCAGAACGGATCGCGATTCACGACATACGGCTTCACGTCTTCAGGCAGTTTATCGAGAATCATGGTTTGGGCGTGGATGATTTCTTTGTTGACTTCCGGGGCGAGCAGGACTTTCTTTTTCGTTTTACGGACCCAGTCAGTAATCACGGCCCGGAGCTTTTTTGTCCAGAGTTCATTCTGCGCGAGATCTTCCTTGCTGGGGTTGGCGGGGTTCATCGACGTACTTTTTTTCGCACCAATTTTGGGCGTATTGCTGCGGAGCGTGACAGTGATGAATTCTTTCGGTTTCAAGTCATGTGCTTTGAGCCAGGCATTGGCTTGTTCTTCATCACGCACGTCGATGCCAAAACAGCCGTCAGGACCGAACGCGAGGGACGGTGACGTCACGCCGATTTTTCTCAGGTAATAGAACGATTCGACATCGCGGGTATAAATGGCGGCGGCACGAGAGAGAAGCTGGCTCATTTTTTCTTCGTCTTCCGGAGCGAAGCCGTCGAAGGATTGGCCGTAAAGGACGAGCGGTTTATTCGTCACGGTGCAGGCTTCGATGATGTAGATCGGCGGTGGCCAGAACTGGTTAAAGTGCATACCCGAGTTGTATAGAAAGAGGTCGGCTTCGTCGAATGCTTTCTGGAATTCGGGGTTGTTGGCTTTGCCGCGTGCATTGAGTCTGCCTTGCACGATTTCGACTTTGGGAAATCGTGTTTTGAGCATCGCAGTGACTTCGTCTGTTGTTTTATGCAGCCAGAGAATCACTTTGACGTCGGGGAGGTAGGTCTCCAGATAACGCAGTGTGCCGGGGGTGTGGCCGATGTCACCAATGTTGACAGTTTGCCAGCCGGATCGCATCAGAATGGTTTTCTGTTTGGGTTCGGCTGCTTCGGAATGAGCGGGTGCCCATAGCGGCAGCGTGGCGAGCAGAGTAAGCAAGAGACGACGACTGAGAGAAGGCAGGTGCAACACAGGTGAGGTTCCTCTAGGTGGGACAGCTTTATAACAAACTTTGAATATCAACGATAATCCTTATCTTAACTGGCGTACGAGGTAGAAAACATTGGTTTTGAATTATTTAATGTTGTTTTTTTGAGCATCGGCAGGTTGTGATATCTGAACGATTGCAGAGTACGGTGGTGCAAAACTTGTGCAATTCAAAAGATCACTCTCTTCCGGACCACTGATCGATTTTCATCTCTATGAGTTCGATGCACCAGGGTAGAATACACTGTTGTTTTTGGAGCAAATTCGATTTCCTGCGTGACCTTCATGCGACAGGCAAAGATTTGTCCGTTGGCTTTGTATCAGTCACAATGATATACCAGATTTGTGAATAATGCAGATTGGCGTGAGCAATTCAAGTGGTAATCTGCCATTGAAAGCCCGGGAAGGATGAATGATGTTTCGAGATCTCTTATTGAACGTCATTCGAAGCGGAACGATAAATGATGATCAAAGTGAAGTACCCAAAGTGGGGTCAGAGCAAAATGGGGCTCAAACCAGTGGGTTTTATAGTGCGAACATCAACAGGGGGGAGAATTCGTGTATTGTCAAATTGAGCTTTGCTCGTGCGCGCGACGTTATCTCCGCATTCTCGTGAAGGGGGATTGAGCGTCAAGGGCAGGTTGTTCAGTGGAACAACGTTAAATTCAGGTGCTCAACTGATGCCGTATTTTTTCAATTTGCTGTAATAAGTACTGCGGGGCATTCCCAGCATGCGGGCGGCTTGTGCTTTGTTGCCATCACATTCAGCGAGCGCCAGTTTGAGTTGCTCGGGTTCGGAGAGCTGGGGATCGACATGATTCTCACTGCCGGGGAAGGTAATGACTTCGACGTCGGAGAGAGGAACCCGACGGACTGTTTCGGGAAGCACTGGTTTGGTTTCGATCACCCGCGTCGGAAGACGTTTTTTTGTTTCCAGTAAATCAGCGGGGAGATCTTTGAGCGTGATGACTTCTTCTTCAGCGAGAACTACGGCGCGTTCGATGACATTTTCAAGCTGTCGGATGTTTCCTGGCCAGGAGGCGCGTTCGAGGACTTCAATTGCATCGGGATCGATATGGGTGATCCGTTTGCCTAGTCGATGTGCGGTGCGTTTGAGAAAGTAGAATGCCAGTTCGAAGATGTCTTCCCGGCGTTCACGCAGTGGAGGCAGGGTGATACTGATGACGTTGAGACGATAGTACAAATCTTCGCGAAACAGACCTTCGGTGATTCGCTGTTCGAGATTCTGGTGCGTCGCTGTAATCAGGCGAACGTCAACGTGTAATGTCTTCGAACCACCGACACGTTCAAAGGCACGTTCCTGCAGAACGCGTAAGAGTTTTACCTGAGTATCAAGTGAGATGTCGCCGATTTCATCAAGGAATAACGTGCCCCCGTTCGCCATTTCAAAGCGGCCAACACGGTCTTCGTGGGCACCGGTAAAAGCACCTTTGACATGGCCGAACAGCTCGCTTTCAAGCAGGCTGGGAGAGAGTGCTGCACAATTCACGCGGACCAGTGGTTGATCCCGACGGGCACTGTTTTCATGGACGGCTTGTGCGAGGAGTTCTTTTCCGGTTCCACTTTCGCCACGAATTAACACGGTGGATTCCGCGTTTGCGACTTTACGGAGTGTCTCCATAACAGAGCGAATCGCAGGGCTGTTGCCTTTGATCAGGCCGCGTTGCAGATCGTTCGGATTCGAGGGTTCAGAGATTTCCTGTGAGTTGGTCAGTTCCGCCTGCAGGATTGAAACAAGTCTGCGCTGATCGTCGATTTTTTCAACCTTGATGCGCATTTCTTCGTTCAGGCGTCTGAGGTCTTGGTGAATCTTCGTGCTGTGTAATGCGATGCTGGTGATCTGTCCCATGGCGTTGAGAAACGTCAGGTCTTCTGCGGAATAGGTGCTGCCTGCGGAGCGCTGGCCGAGCGCGACGAAGCCGGCAAATTCGCCATCCAGTTCAAGGTTGTAGATAAAGTCAAATCCGAGCAGGCGGAGCAGTTGCTGAGCCGGCGATGCTTCTTTTAGCAGTCCGGTAGCTACACGTTGAAAGGCGAGCTCACCTTCGAGGACTTCAAGTAGTTCGGGACTACAGGGCACTGCTGAGGGCGAGTTTTCAATGTGGAAGCCGGTTAAGAGTTCGAACTGGTTTCGATCGGGGTTTAGTAGATAGATCGCGGCACTCTTGACCTGCAGAACTTCACGGCAGGATGTGAGCATACGATCGGCGATGGAGCGTTGGTCTCCCAGTCGACCGACGGCGCGGTTCATGCGTTTGAGCGCTTTGTCAAGTTGGTATTTCTGACGGAAGAAACGCCGGTCAATGAGTCTCTGGATTCGGTCACGAGACCAGAGCAGGAGAGAAATGGCAAACAGCATCACCAGGAAGACAGAAACAGCCTGATTGGTACTGGGGGTACGGTTGAGTTGTGTGCCGACGAGTGATCCGATGGAAATAACGGTGGCATAGACAATCGAAATACCGGCACTCACGACATAGAACAGCATCCCGCGGCTGATGATCTGTTCGATCAGCATCAATCGGTAGCGAATAATTCCTACCACGAATGCGACCATGAAAGATACGCTGGCCAGAAACATGGGGATGCCGGCACCGCCAAGCGCGAACTGCGTCCGATTGAATTCCGCCAGGTAGAGTGAATAGCCGACGGGGCCCGTTGAAATCAAACCAGCGAGGGCGATCCATTTCAGTTGGTTGCGTTCGTAGGCATTCTGGCTTTTGAAGTATCCATAAAAGAGAGCCGCTAAGGTCATGAGATAATAGAGGCCCGCAACACTGATATAGGTGTAAACAGTCCAGCGGAGAATACTCACCGTCTCGAAGACCAGTTGAGGGTATTCAATCTGTGCCAGATCTTTCTGCCCCGGATCAATCAGAGAGGTCCAGCGGAGGTAAGCCAGGCATGCAAGAATCACAAATGTTGTGAGTACGGGGATCGAATAAACGGTTCGCAGCAAACCGACGGGATATTGAGCCAGCCAGGGAATCACGCGCGGGTATGTGATAAAAAAGTGTAATGTGATCGCCGGAATCAGGACTGCAGCAACGACAAAGGGGATATTGAGCATTAAAGAGCCTGCAATAATCCACCAGTTATAACCACCAATAAAGGCGACTAGAGTGATGATGCCCATCACGAAGAAAATGCGTGTGGTGCGGTCAAAAGGACGCATCCAGTAGGCGAAAGCACCTATGGCCAGGATGACCAGTTCCAGGGAGAACCAGAGTAGTGAGATGGCGACATCGCCCGAGGGGATCGACTGGATTTTAATCCACGCTGATTTAGCAGTTTTCTGTTCGGTATTCCAATACTCGATTTTGATATATCGCCCGTCATCTTGAATTTCGACGAGATTCGGGACAGGTAATTCCGTTGGGTCGGAATTGGGTTGTAGCTGGCTGCCGGGAGGGAGTTTATCGTCCCGTAAAGTGCTTAGTACTTTTGAGAAGTCATGAAAGGTGCGGATGGGGTAATCCCCAATTTTGGTGAGGACGTCACCCACTTGCGGAGCTGGGAAAGAACCCGTTTTTTGGATATCAGGAGTTGCTTTTATTTCGATGCCGGCTGGAATGGCTTGCCCCGGTTGGGCTTCCACGCTATCAAGCATCGCGCGCAATCTGAGATCGGGACTGGTGGTAACGAATGCCAGGACAATTACGCTATAGATGATTGCCAGGATACCACAGGTGAATAAGATTGCCCGTTCCAGAATCCCTTGCTTTTTCATAAAATGCTTTCAAAAGCAGAATTGATGTTGCTGGAAATAAAAGATTCTTTATGTGTCGAAGCTCTAAACCAGCGCCGAAAAGCGGCGCCGACAGGGTGTCGATATCTGTAATAGAACATTTCGGCGCCGAAAATTCAAGGATCAGTGTCGAAATGATATCGAACAAAAGCTTTCCCACTTTAATAAATCTGTGCAAAATGACTGGAAAAGTCAGAAATAAATGGGATTTTGTGATAGTTGACTGAGATCTTAGAAAAAATGCATGTTCGACTTCAAAGTGGCACGCCTTATGCATTGTCAGTCTTTCAGAAAGTTGTTCGACAATCAATCAAACGGAGTTATCTGGCTTTCAGTAGCCATTGATGAAAGACTGCTTTCTGAACCCAGCCTGGCCCTTAAGAAGGAATCTGGTCTGGACGGACATTATCCAGAAGGTCCCCCTGATTTGCGAGTTCTGACCCAGCACGCTCATCAGTTTCTGTGAAGTGCAAAATATACGATTTTCCGTCCTCAAATCACCGCCTTCTTAAGGGCTTTCTTTATGCGCTGAAGGTGAGATGGTGCAGAATACCCGAAGGCGTCTTGGGATATCAAACCACGAAACGCCTTACTTGAGATGCCCATAAAATAGAGTCGTATCATATTCAAACAGGACCGTTCCCTCTGTTTGGAATTCTTCAAAGATTTCCTGTAATCGCGCTATAATCGATTCGTAGCCTGGTTGTCCCTCATTCGGACAATACGACGATGAGAGTAGTCTGCCTTTGAGTGCTTCAAAATCGAATGTTTGATGATTGGGTAGTGTGCGTGTGTTAATTGGGTAGGGGTCAAAAAATCGCGCAAAGTCGTCATGCGAAATTTGTGTGTGGTTGACTTCGTCATAATCGGTGGCGAAGTCGCGCAGCATTTTCTCATAAGCGACCAGGAACGGGCTCGTGTCCACTTTTCGTTCATTCCAAAGTAGAACAACCCAGCCTTGTAGCTTGAGAATCCGTTGAAATTCCAGTTTGGCCTGGTTTTGATCAAACCAGTGGAACGCCTGACCGGCGAGTACGAAATCAAAGAGATTTTCGGGGAGATGGGTTTCTTCAGCCGTCGCGTTGATGCTGTGAAACTGGGGATTGTCTTTGAAGAATTTCTCTGCTGCCTGTCTCATTTCCGCATTCGGCTCAACAGCATAAACGGTGTTCTGGTTTTCGAGAAACAGCCGGGTCGAGATCCCAGTCCCTGAGCCGACATCTGCGATCAGCGAATCGGATGATAAGCCACAGTCTGATTTGAGGAACTCCAGTACCTGTGTGGGGTAGTCCGGTCGGTATTTGACATAATTTTCAACACGGTCAGAAAAGCGGGACGTTGAGTTCTTCATGATTTGTCCTCATCAAAAAAAGCGAACCAGGCAGCATGCATTCCTGTTTTTAGCCAATCATACCTGTCAAGTTACAGATCAGAGACTGGTGGAGCGTACTTTTTTGATTTCCGGCGGTTCTTTTTCAAACGCCCAGTAGTTTCTGCCGGAGTAGTTTTTTGAGAGGAGCCATTTTCTATCCGCAGCAGAACTGTCTTGTTTCAGCAGCGCAAACAGGTCGCTCAGAACGGCACGGTTACTGCCATAATAGGAGTGGCTCATGAAACTGGTGTCGACGGCCGAGACATCAATCGTTTCGATGCCTTCCAGGATCAGTGGTTCGCGAGAGTCACCGGCTCTGCGCTCCTGGTTCACTGCCTTGGATGCGACCAGGGCAACGTCTCCCGATCCGGAATAGAGGGTCACGCGATTTGATTGTGCGATAATGGCAGGAGACAGTTCTTTAAACTCGGAGACGCCGACATCGGGGGCGGCCAAGATCACGTTCTGAAATGGTTTTGTTTGTCGAAAGTGTTCTGGTAATCGATTCATGGCGCGCATGACAACCCGGTTACCCATACTGTGAACCATGATGTTGATCTTCGTTCCCTTGGGGACGGAACTGACCAAGGTTTCTAAAAACTGGACCATCGGTTCGACGCTGGCGTTGGCGACCTGCCCATCGAGTAGATATTTTTCGACACCTCCCTGTGAAGGCCAACTGTAACAGACGACCGCACCATTGAATGGGAGGTCGTTAGCGATTTGTGCCGCACGCGTAACTGCGCTGGGGAAGTTCACGTTAAATCCATGGACGAACACGAGCACATCTTTTTGTGGCGAACGTTCCAACAGCGCATTAAGACTCTCAAGAAAAGGAGTTTCTGTTGTGGGAGTTAACGTACTTATCTCGACCTGCCCTTCTGGCGCGGGAGCTCCTTGCCAGAGCGTCTGGATGACTTTTGTCTTCAGATCACTACGGTTCTTTGAGGAAATACGAACCTGCCCTGTTCCATAAGCGAGTGCTGTGCCGAACTCATTTGTGTAACCCATTTCACCGCGGGCATTCGTTTCCTGCAGCCGATTTGTCGCGTACAGAATTTTCCATTTGGTAAATTCATCAGTCTGTTCTGCGGCGATCGGATCCTTCAACGAATCGGCATACGATTCGACCAATTGCTGAGTCAATTCTCCTGTGACTTTTCCGGTATAGATCAAATCCATTTTGGACTTCATCGTCTGGCAGGATAAACAGATACTGGCGCAGAGACAGAACCACGCACTAAGGCGTAATGGGAACGGTTTCATTTCGGAGGTCTCCGAAGGGATAGGAGGGGATGAGAGAGGCGGGAAGGATACTCTTTTTTTGAAACCGGGAGAACCCCAAAGACAGCATGGACAAAAGGGCACTTTGCAGACAGGCGAGATTCAACTGGCGGGGGGCTGATTTGCCAAAGCCAGAGCGAGATTGACGCCATTAAACAGAGCGTGTGTGATGACGTTTGCGGCGTAACTGCGGCGGTAATAAAAGAGTGTCCCCAGAATGAAGGCAAGTGGAAACAGCGGGATACAATCAGGAAAGCCGTGTACGATGCTGAAAATCAGCGAGCTGATCAGAATTGCGGCGTAAGGAGGCAGAAGATTTTCGAGCCAGCTTTGAAAGAGAACCCGATAAACCAGTTCTTCAAATAAGGGGGCAACGACCACGGCGGAAATTATAATCCAGCTGATGGTGGAGAACTCGGGGTGTTCTTTCAGCTGCTGAAAAAAGGGGTGCATTGTCTCTTCGGTTCGAAACGAGTGCGTCAGCAGAAGTAATGCCATAACCGGGAGCAACGCTAATAAAAAGCCGACGGAACCATCGCGGATCTGCTCTTTTTTTTGATTCAGACGAAATCCGAGATATTGCATACTGTTCGGGTTCAGCAGTGTCAGAATCAATATCAAAACGGTGCCAAAAGAGAATGTAATGACACAGGATCCGATAATGTCATTCAGGGTAATGGGTTTGGCAAGAGGTGGCTCTGGCTGTACCACTTTCGTTATCATGGTCGTCAATTGCAGAGTAATCCAGAGCAGCGCCAGAACGACTGGGGCGGACATTTCCAGTTGGCTGCGCTGGGGATTGAGCTGAAAGACCGAGGACATGTGTCTGGTTTGATACAGCCTGAACCAGTAGCGTATGCTCAGCAGCGTCAGCAGTAAAAGCAAGAGGTGCAGCGACGTAGGAATCAACCTGAGAAACTCCGATTTGGATCGATTTTATCTGAGAGAGGTATTAATTATAGACCATGTTCGTGATCAGATACCGGAATTACAAGCCGAATTCATGTTGGAATTACGGACTCTGTGGTACTTCGTGTCTCAGGAAGTTATGCTATGGGTTCAGAAATTGCGATTATTACCCTCAGCTAAGGTACGTAGAGACAGTCGTGGCAAATATTCTCGAAGAAATCATTGCTTATAAACAGACAGAAGTCGCAGCGGCGAAAGCGCAGCGGCCTGTAGAGGAACTGGCAGAACAATTGACGGCTGCACCTGCTGTACGTGATTTTGTAGATTCCTTGCGAACTCATGGCCCGGTGGGACTGATTGCCGAAGTGAAAAAGGCGTCTCCCTCAGCGGGCGTTATTCGTGAAGACTTTCATCCGGTCGAAATTGCTCGAATTTATGAAGCAGCGGGAGCCGCCTGTCTCAGTGTATTGACAGACGAACATTTTTTTCAGGGCCATCTGGATTATTTGAAAGCAGTCCGACAGACTGTTTCGATTCCGGTTTTGAGAAAAGATTTCATCATCGATCGTTATCAGATTCTTGAAGCACGCGTTACCGGGGCTGACTGTGTGCTGTTGATTGCCGAGTGTCTGGATGACCGTCAGCTCGAAGACTTATATGGCTATGCACTGGAATTAGGGATGTCGGCGCTGGTGGAGATTTATGAGCCCGAGAATCTGGAGAGGGCCTTGAAGTTATCGCCTCCGATGCTGGGCATTAATAATCGAAATCTGAAGACCTTTGTAACGTCTCTCGATCACTCAATTCAAATGAGTCCGAAAATCCCCGAGGATTGCCTGCTGATTAGTGAGAGTGGCATCCGGACTCGGCAGGATGTAGTGCGGCTGCAGGATGCGGGAGTGCGGGGAATCCTTGTCGGAGAGACGCTTATGCGTGTGCCCGATATTGGGGGTGAAGTCAGAGAGATACTGGGAACTCACGGCTAAACAAGCTTAATTTTGTCTGAATTTAATTTAATCAGCAGTACAAAGAAGGATCAACGATGTCAGATACGGAACAACAAGTGGAACACGTCATGGTAGTCCCGACGCTTCTTTTTCATGAAGTGGGTTATTTTCAAGGGTTTAACGCTGAGGTAGAGCCCTATTTGAAGACGTTGTTTGATCCAAATTATATCAGTTTTCGGCCTCGTGATACGGTGGAAGAAGACCCCAGTTTCAAACAGCTGATCCCTTATTGTATTTTTCGGCATGAGGGGAAGATCTTTTATTACACGCGTGGCTCCAAAGGTGGTGAGCAACGGTTGCATAGCAAGCGTTCGATCGGAATTGGCGGGCATATTTCGCTGGAAGATGATGCCAAAGCCGGTTCGACTTACCGGGAAGGAATGCAGCGCGAGATCGATGAAGAAGTTGCGATGGATACGAAGTATACAGAAGAGTGTGTCGGACTGATTAATGATGACGAAACAGAGGTCGGAAAGGTCCACTTAGGAATAGTTCACATTTTTGACCTGGAGTTGCCCAAAGTTCTACCCCGTGAAGAGTCGATTATAATGACAGGGTTTGACTCACCGGAAAAACTGTTACAAGAGTCAGATCAGTTTGAAACATGGTCTCAAATTTGTCTGAAGGGATTATTTGAGCTATCTTAACTCAACTCGGCAGAATCTGCCGATAGAGACGGTGAATTTGATTCAAAGGTGGAATGATTCACACCAGGGCTGCTCTCAATAAACTCGGAACAGCCGATCTGCTTCAAAAAGGAATGAGAGCAGAGAACACATTGACAGATGTTAATACAAGAGCATTGAAGTGACAAAGGAGTGTCTTCAAAATGAAAATCACGTTTCGCGGATGGATCGTCGTTGGCTGTTTTCTGGCTGTGTTGTCGGTGATGGCAATTTTAGGAGCCGGAGTACATGCCCAGCAGCCACAGGCAACAAAAACGGCTGTGACTACTAACCCCGAGTTGCCTGGCCAGCTCTCTGAGGAGCAGTTGGGGAATCTGTTAAAAGCAATGGGGTTAACTGCAACCAAAACAAAAAAGCGGTATGACTTTCAATTTAAAGCCAATCAAAACAAAGAAGAGTGGGAACTTTCCATGTCAGCCGTCCTCAGTGAGAACGGCGAATGGGTCTGGGTCATGGCTTGGCTTGATCCCCTGCCCCGCAGTGCCGCTGATGTGCCTCGGACTGCCATGCTGCGTTTGTTATCTGATAATGACCGCATGGGAAATGGTAAGTTTTTCGCTTATATTTCCAGCAACCGGCGGTTTGTTCTACAGCGTGTAATTCCCAACCAGAGAATCACAACGAAAAAATTCCATGGTATTCTGAGTGACCTGGGCAGTAGTGTGGTTCAGTATTATCCACACTGGTCGACTGACAACTGGAAGCGGTCTTCCGCTCCTCAACCACAGGGAACCGCCCAGAAAGCACCAGCGCGTGCCACGCAGACAGCCTCGGGGGTCTCTAATTTCAGCTCCAAAAAGCGGAATTAGTCTCAGTGAGCAATTGAATCCGAAGTCGATTCATTTTTGAAGATCAGAAGCAATCCTTGTTACCTGTGGGGTAGCAGGGATTGTTTTCGTATTTATGCGAGACCCAACCTCGACCGATTCTCATTTGCGCGCCTGCTTGATTGTATCGACTTTGACCTGCTAAACTCTCTCTTCAGAGATTTCCTATGTAAGTGAAAGAAGAGTCGATGCGCGAAATTCGCTTTGAGCAATTTGGAGAACCGGCAGATGTCCTCAAAATTTGTGAGGTCGAAGCGCCTGTTGCCAAAGCGGGAGAAGTTCTAGTCCGAATGCAGGCCAGCCCTGTGAACCCTTCCGATTTATTGAATATTCGGGGAGGCTATTCAACGAGGCCTGTACTTCCTGCGACTCCAGGCTTCGAAGGCGTTGGTATTGTTGAGTCCAGTGGCGGCGGCTTGCGGGGTACTCTGTTTAAAGGGAAGCGGGTCATCGTGCTCAACCGGCAGACAGGGAACTGGGCAGAAAAAGTGGCTGTCTCCAGCCAGTTTGTGATTCCGGTTTCTTCTAAACTCTCCATGGAAGAAGCGGCAACGTTTTTTGTGAATCCTGCAACTGCATATCTTCTGGTAAAGCAGCTATTGCGAATTCAAAAAAAACAGTGGCTGTTGCAGACAGCAGCCGCTTCGTCTGTTGGTAAAATGATTATCCGCCTGGGAAATCATTACGGTTTTCCCACGTTAAATGTTGTCAGGCGTCATGAGCAGGCTGATCAGCTCAAGCAGATCGGAGCCAAACACGTGATCGTATTTAACGCGGAACATGATAATGAACGGATCTTGATTGATCAGATCCGGAAGACGATTGGCAGTTCCCCGTTACAGTATGTCATTGATCCGGTTGGGGGCAAGACAGCTTCTTCCATTGTCAAAGTACTGGGAGAACGGGCGCGGTTAATTCTCTATGGGTCACTGGAGAACGCACCATTAGAGTTTTTGTCACGAGAACTGATTCGAAGTGGTGCCAGTATTGAAGGTTTCTGGCTGGCAAGAGAGATGGAAGCGATGTCATTGCCTGCAAAGATAAAACTGATTTCGACACTAACGCGTTTGATTCGTAGCGGAATTCTGTCAACAGAAGTCGGGGCGATGTTTCCTCTGGATCAGTTTGCCCAGGCAGTTACCGAGGCAGAGAGAAAAGGCAGATCAGGAAAGGTGTTGTTGTCTTTTCAACAGGATGCATAACCGAGTCTTTTGTCGCGTGAGTCTGCTTCCAGGATTCTGAACATGATTGGTAATCGAAAATTCTGATGTTCAAAGATCTCTATACCCTGATTCTCAGCTTTGAACTTGTTTGTTATTTGATTTCGATACTGGCACTCAGCTGGATTCGAGCTAAACAGAAACAGACAGAAGCACTATTACGTTTGAAATCGTCACTGCCGTTGATCGTCATACTTTTTTCTGGCGCTGTATTATTATCTGCGTCTGTCGGTTCAAGCGATCTGGAATCCATTCATCGTGCTTTGAAACGGAACCAGCCAGAACCGGGACTGATCTTGAATCAGTCCATGTCCGCGCTAGGGGTGGTGGTTATCGTGGCTGGTATTGTATTTCGAGTGGTCACGATTTCTGTTCAGATCCGACTTGGAGATTCTCTGAAGGCATTGCCTTACTGGTTGATGACCTTGTCAGCGATAACTTCTGTTCTCGCTGGAGCACTTTTTTTAGTTCTGTTTATCGACTCTATCGCCGTATTCAATGTATCGTATATCGAACAGGTTTTGTTTTTCCTGGCTTTGATTGTGCTTTCTGCGACAGCCGGACTCTTATTGGTAGAGTCCGAATTGAAAATGGTTCTGGTATTGTTCGTGTTGCAAATTGCGGGAGTATTTTTAGCACAGCTCTCAGCCGTCTGCTGGAAATGGCGACATGAGTCATCAGGCGCCGATTCAAGTTCGATTCTGGATGTGATGAAAGAGAGCGCGCCGGAGTTTCTGTTTGCTTATCTGGCACTCCTGGGATTAGCCTGTCTGCTGGACAGCGTGGGAGGGCAGCGATCAGGGCTCAGATATTCGGAACAGATACAGGGACTGATTTCTGATCAACGAATTCTGGGATGTGCAGCAATTCTCTTGCTGGTGGTTCTGATGGGAATTCCGGGCTTTTCGGTATTTCAATTGAAGTGGCAGACAATGCAGGCGCTTTTTGAAATTCATCAGGGGACATCAACAGAGACAATGGCTGTTGTGCATGCAGGATATGTCGGGTTATCTGTTATGCTGGCAATTTCGTCTGCAATCGTCACTTTCCTCTGCGGAAAAATGGTCATGCAGATTTGTTTTACTAAACCACTGGCGCGATACCGGAACATCACAGACAAGAACATGGCATTTGCCTGTTACTGCTGCGTGATCGGCTTATTGCTTTTCAATCTTGGACGAATTGTAAGTATGTGAAATGCAGAAGCGAGAAAATGACAAAGTTTATAAAACTTTATTCTCGTCGTTGTAGACCTTAAAGATAAAAACATGCCCGCAGTGGGGGCATTCAACCGAGCAGCCAAGACGCTTGGATTGGAATTCCAGTGAGGTCATCTGACGGGATTCATTGATCCCGTATTGAGGCGTGATTTTTTTTTCACAGGCGGGGCAAACCACTTCTGATTCTTGCTGGTTCATCTGAGCTTTTCCTAATTCATAAAATACGTCTTGAATAATCAGCCCGCAATTTAGTTTTTTTGGGGCTACGATGTCAAAATGAATTAAGTGCCTGAATTCAAATAAGCGTCTTTATCAGGCAAAGTCCTCCAATTACTATACGTAAGGGCATTTTAATTGCAGGCAGCCAGATGTGTTTTGAATGGTCATTTAAGAGTGGAAGCAATTTCTTAGGGTTACAGTGGGGCGGCAGTTCCATGCAGGCAACCCCGTCCATCTCCATCTCTGTCCCTGAACGGGCTAGACGAAACTGCCGCCACCTGTAACTATAATCTCAACCGCAAATCATCTTAAAATCAAATACTAAGTCTAATTCTAAAATAAGGGTGTGACAACTGTTTGGCACACCCTTTCATTTTATTAAAAATTTAATCGAGAATCTAAGACATCTAAATTTTAGCTTCAGACAGACGCAGAAGCTACTTCGTTTTTGATCACTGCAGCAAAGAAAAGAATGACATCACAAACTACTTCGAATGAGATGCTGGAATGATTCTTCTGGCCTGGGTAAGCTGAATGCTGATTTTAACCACAACAGTTTTCCCGTTTTCTATGATGAAGGTGTACTGTGCGCGTCGTTACTTTTGGTGAAGTGATGTTAAGGCTTGCCCCTCAAAACCATCTCAGAGTCAGACAGTCCATTCCAGGCAGTCTGGAGTCGACCTTTGGTGGGGGTGAACTAAATGTCGCGGTTTCTATTGCCTTTCAAGGTGGCACATCCGCATTTGTGACAGCCTCTCCTGATAATTCCATTACAGATTGCCTGATCCAGGAAATGGGGAAAACAGGCGTTGATGCCAGTCTGATTCATCGGAGTTCAGAGGGACGGTTCGGCATCTATTTCGTTGAAACGGGGGCCAATCAGCGAGGAGGAACAGTCACCTATGATCGTGAATTCAGTTCGATTGCTGTCGCGACTCCCGATTTATTTGACTGGGATCAGGTCTTTGAAGGAGCGACTTGGTTTCATATTACAGGCATTACTCCTGCCATCAGTCAATCGGCTGCTCAGTTATCACTGAAGGCACTACAGGAAGCACAGCAGCGGAATGTGACAGTGTCCTGTGATTTGAACTTTCGCAAGAAGCTCTGGAACTGGAAGGCAAATTCGAAACCGATAGATTTAGCCAGAGAGACGATGCAGTCTCTTGTGCCTTATGTTGATCTGGTGATCGCAAACGAAGAGGACGCAGATTTATCGTTGGGGATCAGAGCACCTGAGTCAGATGTAGAAGCGGGCGAATTGAATGTGGAAGGATATCGTTCCGTTGCAAAGCAGATAATAGAGCAATATCCGAATGTCAAACAGGTTGCCATTACGTTGCGCGAGAGTCTTTCTGCCAGCCATAATAACTGGGGAGCTATGTTATATGATCAGAGACAACAGCAGGCGGTATTTGCACCCTGCGACGCAGCAGGCAATTATGCCAGCTATCAGATTCGCAACATTGTTGATCGAGTCGGCGCGGGTGACTCTTTTGCCGGGGCATTAATTTATGCATTGAATACCCCGGAGCTTGCTGCACCGGAAACAGCCATTCGTTATGCGGTGGCCGCCAGTTGTTTGAAACACAGTATCCAGGGAGATTTTAACTACTCAACGCGTTCCGAAATTGAAGCGTTAATGTCTGGTGGTGGATCGGGGCGTGTGCAAAGATAGATAATCAGCAAGGTGGCTCTTTCTGAAAAGAGTTTCCTCACAACTTGAGTATGGAATTCATTGGACGGGCCGAAAACATACGGGAGGTGCGGGTAAGGATGAAGCGAGGATCAGGGCGCCGTACTCGACTGGAAACCCGATTGAATGTCCTTGAGACGCCGATGTTTTTGGTCGATGCGTCGCGAACAATTCTGTTCTTTAATCGAGGCTGTGAAAAAATTCTGGAGTGGTCAGCCGAGGATATTCTGGGACAGACTTGCGACTATGCAGTGGATGCCGATGCTGATGAATTTGAATCCGTCTGCAATTTATTATGCCCCCCTCCTGAAGTCTTCAAGGGGACCAGGGCCGAGGTCCCCCGTTACTTGCTTTCACAGAGCGGGAAAACATTTCCATGTATGATTCGATATAGCCCCTTACTTGATGAGCAGCAACAGACAAAGCTGGTTCTGGGGATTCTAGATCACATTGAAGAGCCTCATACTTTACCTGCCGCTTCTCCCTCTCAACAGTTACACGCTGAATTAGCGGCCCTGCGTCTGTCACTTCGAAATCGGTTTCGGTTTTCTACGGTAATTGCGAAAAATGAAGCAATGCAGCGCGTCCTGCGTCAAATGGAGTTGGCTATCAGGGCGTCGCAGCCGGTCCACTTCAGCGGTGAAACCGGCACTGGGAAAGAGCACCTCGCGCGAGTCATTCATTTTGAAAGCGAGCAGCGAAGAAAACTATTTGTCCCCCTGAATTGTGACGAACTACCACCCCGGGAGTTAAAACAGACCATAAAGAAAATCTTTCAAAGAGATTTTGAAGAAGCGATGCCGCTCGAACCGGGAGTGATTTTTTTGTCGCAGATTGAATCTTTGACACGTGATATCCAAGAGCTGATCTTGGAAAATCATCAGTCAACGACTCACAAAGAGAACATACGATTGATCACAGCCAGTTCGTATTCCTTATCAGATCTATTAGAACAGGAACGGATTCTGCCAGAATTTTTCTATCAGATCACAACAATGGAAATCGAAATCCCTCCTTTACGCGAGAGAAGAGAGGATCTCGAACTGTTGGCCCAACATTTTCTGGAAAATGAAAATCGATATCAACAGAAACAGGTGAGTGGTTTTGCGCCAGGCGTACTCTCTCTCTTTCTGGATTATTTCTGGCCTGCGAATCTGGATGAACTATCCAGAATTATTCAGGCTGCATTCCGGGCAACATCAGAAACGCTGATTACCCGTGAATCATTGCCATTACGATTTAACACAGGGATGGATGCACGGTCGCTGGGCCCTGCTTTATCTCCCACGATGCAAACTCTGGAAGAAAAACTCCGTCAGGTTGAAGAAGAACAAATCAATCACGCCTTGGCACTTTCAAAAAATAATCGCACGGAAGCAGCAAAACTGCTGGGATTGACCAGAGCAAAATTGTACCGCCGGATGGATGCACTTGACATTCGTATCGGCGAGGAGCCGGCTTCACCCCAAAAGGATGCCAAAAATGATTGAAAATAAGTATTTTGCGTAAAATAGTGGCAGAATCAGGTGGCTGTGAGGCAGCTGGCAACGAATTTGAGAATTGGGATTTGCGCAGAATCGAACATCATTACAATTCGCTCTTCTACAAAGCTTCTTTAGGAATCCGCCGTACAGGAGTAGTCGGTTGAAAATTCAGAGTCGAGCTCTTTTGAGTGTCCTCAATTCTATGGTTGTATTTATCATCCGGATGATATTTAAGACAACGCGTCTTGAATTTGTCGGAGACAGTCTAGAACGTTGTCCATTTGCTGATACCGGTGCTGAGCGTTTTTTATATAGTGTCTGGCATGATTCAGTCATCCCTCCTCTTTTTTGTGCGGTCGAACATAACAGTGTGGCATTGATCAGTCAGCATCGAGACGCTGACACAATCGAAGCGATGTTGAAGGCCGCCGGAATGGGAGCCATTCGTGGTTCCACGACTCGAGGAGGGGCCAGTGCGATCAAAAAGCTGATTACGCTGGCGGAGGGTAAGCACGTCGTCATTACTCCGGACGGTCCACGAGGTCCCCATCATAAAATGAAGTCAGGTATTGTTTTCCTTGCATCACATTCTGGAAGGCCAGTCATTCCAAATGCTTTTTCGGCATCCAGCTTCTGGAAATTTCAAGGCAGCTGGACGAGCATCTGGATTCCGAAGCCATTTTCGACAGTCTACTATCTGGTAGGGGAACCGATCTATGTTCCAGAAGAGATCTCCCGCGAAGAGATGAATTCCTACACAGATTTAGTCCAGGAGAAAATGGAAGAACTGGAACAACAGCTTGCTCAAATTGTTTCCGGAAAGCCAGTTCCCGAAACCATTCCTTTCCGAAAAGCGGCCTGAAGAGCAGGGAGAGATAATAGCGCTTCAAGTATTTTCTGCTTTTCTAATTGTTTCGAAGTGACAAAATTGCATTCGCTTACCCTGGCAGTATAACATGACGCATTGCTCGACATGATCTCATGCCTTGCTACTGCGCTCGTTCGAATTCGGTTTAAGCTCTATGTCACTCAAAGTTACTAATATTCGCTTACCGGTCGAGGTTCCTGAACAGGAACTGGCAATTCATATTGCGCAAACACTGGGGATTCCGACCGCAGACGTACAGAGTTTTCGAATCATCAGGAAAAGTCTGGATGCCCGATCGCGCCACGACTTACGTTTTGTTTATTCGGCAGAGGTCCAGGTTCCCGATGAATCAGGAATCCTGAGGAACTTTCGCGAAGATTCCTCAGTTCAAGCATATTCAGAAGTTGCGTTTCTGGATCCTGAGTTCGGTACTCAACCACTTGATGAACGCCCTGTCGTTGTTGGTTCAGGACCTGCCGGGTTGTTGGCCGGGTATTTTCTGGCACTCAAAGGCTACCGTCCTGTAATTATAGAACGGGGCTTTCCCGTCAAAGAACGTGTTCCCGAGATCCGACGCTTTGATAAAGGAGCAGATTTTCAAAGAGAAAATAACTACCTGTTTGGTGAAGGTGGCGCCGGCTGTTTCAGTGACGGTAAACTGACTTGTCGATTGAGCGGACCTGATGTGCAGTGGGTTCTGGAACGGTTTGTCGATTGTGGCGCACGGCCTTCAATCGTGTATGAGCATCGTCCTCATTTAGGGAGTAATAAGCTTCCGATGATCTGCCGAAATTTTCGGCGGAAGATTGATGCATTAGGTGGGGAATTCCGATTCGAATGCCGCCTGGAGGGTGTTGATGTTGGTAACGGACAGGTGCAAGGCGTCATGACGTCTTCCGGATATCTCAAAACATCTCAAGTGATTCTGGGAATTGGTCATAGTGCCCGTGATACGTATCAGATGCTTTACGAACTGGGGGTTCCCATGTTTCGTAAGGCGTTTCAGCTGGGGTTGAGAATCGAACAACCTCAAGAGCAGGTAAACAGTCACAAATACGGCCGTGATGAATACCTTTCACTGCTGGGCGCTGCAGATTATACGATGATCACTAAAGGCAAACGCGATCTTTATACCTTCTGTATGTGTGCCGGGGGGATTGTGATGCCCAGTATCTCGGAACCGAATATGTTCTGCACGAATGGCATGAGCAATTCCCGGCATGATACCGGATTTGCGAATAGTGGCATTATGACGACGATCTATCCCGAGGAATTTGGAAGTGAGCATCCTCTGGCGGGAGTCGAACTTCAACGAAAGTACGAAGCAATTGCGTTCGAGTTAGGTGAGAAAAATTATTACTGCCCCATTCAGCGTCCTGCTGATTTTCTGAACAACCGAAAAACCGATTCAGGATTTCAATATCAGGGGACATATCAGCGTGGTGTTGTCGCTTCAAACCTCAATCAGGTCCTGCCACCGGTCGTGATTTCACAGATACAAAACGGCTTACCGATAATGAATCAGAAATGGCAGGGGGCATTTTTAGAAAATGCCGTTTTAGTTGGTCCTGAAATGCGTGGCAGTTCTCCAATCCGCATTGATCGCGACCGGCAAACCTATCAGACTCCAGGTTTTCGCGGTTTATATCCTGTCGGCGAGGGAGCAGGCTATGCGGGCGGGATTGTATCAGCGGCCGTTGATGGTCTGCTCAGCGCTAAAAAGCTGGTGGAGGAATTTTCACCGCTGGGGGCTGCGACAGTTTAAGTGTGTGCGAATCAGTCTCCGTCAATGATCTTGTTGATAGAGAGATCAATGGCTTTCAGATATTCATCCAGCTTCTCAAAAACCTCTTGAGTAAAGTGATCGCATTTCAGCAACTCGGCAACCTGATTGCGCACGCTGATGTCTTCCACACGTCGTTTCTCAACTCCTTCTGGTACCTCACGGACCAGGCGGATTAATTGTTCGTTCGTGGGAATAAAACCTAATTCCAGATGCTCAATCAATTCCGAGGCTAGTCGCTCCGTATCGGAGAACATTTCCCGTAAAGTGAGTTGGCTTGGAGCGCGTTTCACAATTCTTCTCTCCCTTCCAAAAGATCAATGAATATTGATATTAGACAGGCTCTTTCGAGAGAGAATCAAGTGTATTTTTCATTCAACTTACATTAAGATTGAACCAGCTTTCGTTTGTGTTCAAATAGGCGCTGGACAAAGAACTGAATGTGCTCCGCTTCGTTAGACCAGGCTGGCGACGTGAGACCAGATTTCGTTTCCGATCTCCTCAATCGACCGTAGCTGTCCTTCTTGTAGACTGTCAATTTTTTGCCATTGCTGATTTTGTTCAGCCAGTTGAAGATAAACTTGTCTGACGTTTGCCAGATAAGACTGGTCGGCTTCCTGCAGGTCGGCGACCTTATCGGTATAGGAGCGAGCCTGTTTTTCTGCGACGAGTTTTTGTGCATGGTCGGCAGGCAAATCCAACAAAACCGTCAGGTCCAACTGAGGCATATTGTAAATTTCATATTCAATCTGCTCGATCCATCGAATGAATTCAGTTCGCTCATCTCCGGAAAGTTTTGCTCCCTGATGCGCGATATTGGAAGAAATATAGCGATCAAAAATCACAATCTGATTTGATTTGATCATTTCAAGAATATGATCGCGAGATTCAAAACGATCTCCTGCATAAAGCAGAGACGCTAGAAATGAGTGGACTTCATCAAGAGCGCCGAAGCGTCCATTCAGGAAATCGCCGATCGACTTTCCGAATAATGTCTGGTCGTAGCGGGGGAAACCGATCAGGCTTGAAGCCATTCCTTCTGCCTCGCATCTGGCATGAAGCCGGCTCGCTTGTGTTCCTTTACCTGATCCGTCAATGCCTTCAATCGCAATTAATACAGCCACGCAAACGCTTTCTCTGTAACTTGGGTGATTTTGATATTGCTTCAACTGATTCGGGATCAACGGTGATCAAAATCAGTTTCAGATCTGTTGTGGTGAAAGCCGGTTTGCTTCAAGATATTCACGGTGATCTTGCAACCCGCGCACTGCCACAAAATTTCCCAGGTCCGCTTTTGAACCACGACAGAGGACCGGAGCATACCAGCGGTCCGTTCCTCGAACCCAACCGGGGCGCTCATCACATTCGCGTTCGACCAAAACTTCCAGATCACGATCAATCAAAGTACGATAGAAATTTTGTGCTAATTGCCGTTCGAGACCAGCCAGTTGCAGGCAGCGTTCCTGACGAATTTCCGGAGAGACCTGATTTTCGTAAGTCGCCGCGGGAGTCCCTTTACGGGCACTGAATGGGAAAACATGAATTTTCATGAACGCGGCTTCTTCGCAGGCACGCAGCGTCTCATCAAATTCAGCATCTGTCTCACCGGGGAACCCAACGATGACGTCTGTCGTAAATGACGGATGGTCCAGTCGTTCCCGCATCATCTGCAGTTTTTCCAGAAATCGACTGACATAATAGCGGCGTTTCATTCGTCGTAAGACCGTATCTGATCCACTTTGGAGTGAAGGATGAAACTGGGGGCAAAGGTGCTCGCAATCAGCGGCGGCTGAAATAAAATCGTCATTGATCTCTGCGGTCTCGACACTGGAGAGCCGCATTCGCCAGTCGCCGGGAATTTGATCCAGCTTCCGAAACAGGTGCCAGAGTCGGAAGGGAGGCCTTCCGGATTTACCACGTGTCGTATCCACACCAAAATGGCCGACATGAATTCCCGTGAGCACGATTTCCTTAAAGCCGTTTCCAACCAGGCGGCGCACTTCTTCTTCGATATCTTCTGGTGAACGACTTTGTAAGCCAGGACGTACCTGCGGAATGATACAGTAGGTACAACGCAAGATACAGCCATCCTGCACTTTCACGTACGCTCGCTTGCGCCCTTCGAATTCAGAAATCCCAGTGGGCATATCCACGATTCCGTGCCGCTCCAGAATATCAGGCAGTTCCCTTTTATCGGTCACTACTTCAAATACGCTGGGCAATTCAGAAACCGTTTTCGGGTCGCGCGTGGCATAGCAGCCCATCACGAGAATTTTTGTTCCGGGATTGTTCTTCGAGAGTTGACGAATCAGCTTGCGGCCTTTCGAATCACCTGTTGCTGTGACCGTACAGGTATTGACGACGCAGAGATCTGCGGTTTCCGTCTCAGTCGCCTCACGATAGCCGTTTTTTTCCAGCGCTTCTTTCACGAGCTGAGTTTCGTACTGATTGACCTTACAGCCAAGTGTTACCAGTTGGCATGTTTTATCAGTTTTGGGAGATTCGAGTTTGCTGGGCGTCATGGTATTTGAGCTAATATTCTAAACAGTGAAGAGTTTAACCCTGTTTTAAAGCAGAACAAAAGTGGGGAATCCACTGCCTTAAATTATAGGGATACTTTCAGGATGCACTATCTGAAAGGAATTTCCAGTATTCGATCTGGAAATCAATCGAGACAAGTCGCATAGTATAAACAGAGTCAAACCAGACTTCGAGCGGCAGAAACAGATTGTCTGCTTCGTTTTTTACTACATTTAAACGCCTGCTGCAAAAGCGTTATAAAAGGCCCGCTATGTTACTGAATTGCCTGAAGCGTAAATCATTTACAAATAGTATGTTATGGCTTGTGGTGTTGTCGGTCTTGTTGACGACGATCCAACCCGGGTATTCTGAAATTCCTCCCACTGTACAGGAGAAGCCAGCCTATCAGAATGCAGTCGTTGCCGCAGATCACCCTTTAGCTAGTGCCGCCGGAGTGACCATCTTGAAAGCAGGCGGCAATGTTGTGGATGCGGCCGTTGCAACTTCCTTCGCACTTTCCGTCCTCAGGCCAGCCAGTTGTGGTTTGGGAGGCGGAGGTTTTATGGTGATCTGGGATGCAGAACAGCAGAAATCAACCGTTATTGATTACCGGGAACGTGCGCCAGTTGATGCGACTCCAGAAATGTATGCCAACTTGCCAGGCACTGAGAAGCAGCGCCAGCTTGCCAGTCGTCAGGGACCGTTGGCAGTTGCTGTCCCCTGCACCGTAGCCGGATTGTGCTACGCTGTGAAAGAATATGGGACACTGGATCTGAAAACGGTGATGCAGCCGGCGATTCTGATGGCCCGTAGAGGCGTGCCCATCAATGGGCATATGCGGTCAGTGCAAAGCGCGATGCTAAAGCGAATTAAAAATGGGACGATGGATCCGGAGCGATTTCAGGCACTGGTTGACGAGTATTTGAACCATGGGAAGCCCTGGAGTGAGAAAGACCATTTTTTCAGCCCTCAATTGAAAGCACTGGAATTAATTGCTGAAAAAGGCCACGCTGGTTTTTACGAAGGGCCGGTTGCCGACGCCATTATCGCGACATGCGGCAAAAAGAGTGGCGGTATTCTGACTCACAAAGATTTGGTTGAGACGCAACCCGTGATCCGAAAGCCGCTCTCTACGACTTTCAACGGATACACGATTTTCACGATGCCACCCCCTTCCAGTGGAGGTATCGCGATTATTGAATCGTTCAACATGATTCATTCCCTGGAAAACCAACTCTTGAACCAGCCTTTCGGGAAACTGGAATATCACTCGCCTCAGCAGATCCATCTATTAGTTGAAGTCATGAAACACGCGTTTGCAGACCGCGCTGAATATCTGGGGGATGCGGATTTCGTTCCTGTTCCCATTCAAAGGCTAACAGATAAGAAATATGCAGATCAGTTGGCTTCACGGATTGATGCAAAGAAAACAAAATCACTGAAAGAGTACGGGCGTTATCTGCCGCCCCATGATGCAGGGACCAGCCATTTTTCAGTGATGGATTCCGCGGGTAATGCCGTCGCTTGTACTGAAACCATTAATCTTACATTTGGCAGTTATGTTGTGGTCCCGCAATATGGGATTGTACTGAACAACGAAATGGATGATTTTGCAGCTATTTCAGGGAAGCCGAATGCTTTTGGTCTGATCCAAGGAAAAGCAAATGAAATTGAGCCCGGCAAAAAACCACTTTCCAGCATGTCGCCAACGATTGCTGTTAAAGATGGAAAGGCTGTTTTTTCTGCAGGCGCTTCGGGTGGCCCCAGAATCATTTCCAGTACGCTACAGGTATTACTCAACATGATTGTATTTGGAATGAATCCGGAGCAGGCCGTCGAGTCTCCAAGGCTCCACCATCAATGGGTGCCAGAGGATCTACTGATTGAAAACAAATTATTTGAACAGGTGGGCGAGAAACTGAAGCAGTTGGGACACGTGACGAAAAAGAGTTCCGGTCTGGCGGCGAGTCAAGCTGTTTCCCGGCAACCAGATGGTTTACGCGGTCACAGTGATTCCCGCAAACATGGTGTTGCAGCCGGCTATTAACGGGCGTTCTTGGTGTCAATGAAGAAATGCATTGGCAAGGAACGATTATTCCTTGTCAGTCAGTTTCTGTTCAATACCCGTTTGTGTTTCAGAAATCAGTTGTTTGACAACATCGGATTCTTCTGTATCCACCTGATTTTTCAGTGCTTCGATAGATTTCTGTGTCCCGATCGCTTGCATGATTTTGCAGGCCTCAATTCGCATTGAAGGATCGGGATGGCCCAAAAGTTCAATGACTGGTTTTTCTGCAATTTGGCCCAGAATCTTGAGTGCCCTGCGAGCATCTTTCAAGTCTGCACGATTCGATAAGCGACCGATGAGCACTTCTGCAGTGGTCTCTGAATGAATTGTGGGCAGGAGACCAATAATTTCTTTGCGTACCAGAATTAATTTTTCATCTTCCAACAGTGTGGCAAATGCTCTTATTGCTTCATCGGTCTGCCAGACGGCCATGGCGTTCACATGTTCTTTCATGCGGAAGCCTTCTTTGGCTAGAGGTAACGTCTCTGCCAGTACGGAAGAAACACGCTGAAGATGATTGCTGTCAGGCTTCATGCTGGCCAGTTGTTTGCAGGCAGTGTCGTGGGCAAAAGAGCTGGAGCCTGCAATCACGCGCAGCGCCCAGTCAATGGTCTCTTCGTCGGGACGTGGTTTTAAGTCCCGATCGTTCATTTCCTTGCCAGATGTTTTGACTTTTGGCTCCGGTTGTTTCATCGCTGGCTTGGCGGGAGCCGCATCTTCAATCGATTTCATTGTGTTTGAGTTCGCTGATACTTTTACAGGAGAGTCTTCCTGCGTGGCATCTACCGGGTTTCTGACGGCCAGGGAGTTCAGTTCTTTCAGTTGCGTATCAATGGTAATGATCCTGTTTTGCAAATCGATTTCTTTCACCTTGCCCCACTTGAGGTTCTGAGCAAAGGCAAACAGGTCTGCAGGAACGGGACGCACGACAAGGACCAGTTGCTTATCGAGCACAAAATGCTCAACATTGTCTTTTCTGGCGGAAGCTGTTGTGGGATCCTGTTTCTGTAATTCAGTAGTAACCGGTTTCGAAAGTGTGGAGCGCAGCGTCTGCTGCAGGACCGGTAGCGCCATTGCTTCGTTGCCAGTGACTCCCCGTACGATGATTGCGACTCCGGGATTTTTACTATCCAGAGTTTTTTTTCTTGTTTCGCTGATTAGATTTGATGCATCTGGAGCAGGCGTCGCTATTGGTTTCGGCTTCTTCTCAGAATTCCCTTTTGGGACTGCTGGTGTCTCAGTCGTCGAGGGGTTAGTTTCCGGATTCCTTGTTTGTGACATCTGAGTGGAGCGAGTTCGTGACGGCGTAGTATTATTATCAGCAGGCGCAAATGGGTTTGAATTTGCGCGTCGAGGACTGGTATCTGATCCACCACATGCGGATAGAGTCGCTGTGATTACGAACAGGAGCAGGACAGACACTGAATTACGAATCAGGACCAACATAGGAGTTCGGTTCTATGAATATCAAAAGGCAATAGAGTACAAACGTTGGAACGCAACAAATTGTACTCAATACATGGAGGAACGGAGGCAAGTATTTTTGAATGTCTGGTCAAATACACAGATTGCTGGCACGCAATCCTGACTTTTAGAATCCAGATGTATATAGAATACTTCTGTTTCTAGCTATATGCAAGACCTTGCATGTTCTCTATTTTGCCAATTTGCGCCATTTGGTGTTAAAACCGGCGTTATCCCCAATATTGTGCCATTTTTGCTCTGAGAAAAGTCACACTTTCCTGAAGTTCTTCCATCCCGTTCACGCCATCCTCGATGCTGATCCAGCTGTCAAAGCCGACTTTTTTCAGTTCAGAGAAGATGGTGTCGTAGTCATTCAGCCCTTTTCCGATCACCCCATGGCTGAGTCGGCTAGCATAGCCGAGACTGTTTTCTTCTTTGCGTAAATCCTCAATGGTGCCTTCAATCAGGTAGCGATCACTGGCATGCATGGTCACGACACGATCTTTAATTCGCGCCAATAATTCCAAAGGATCTTCGCCTGCCAGAATCGTATTACTGGGATCATAGTTGACTCCGAACCAGGGCGAATCGATTCGTGAGACAAGGTCACAAAAAACGTCTGCCATCTGAGCAAATTCCGGGTAATCCCAGTAGTTGTCTTTGTAATGGTTTTCGATAATCAGAGTGATTCCCAGCTTTTCAGCCAGGGGGAGGCAAGCTTCAATCGAGGAAACCGTGTACTGGATTCCTTCTTCTCGAGAGACTTCGGGCCGTCTTTGACCTGAGAGGACGCGACAGTATTTTCCCCCCAGAGCAGCGGTCATTTCCATCCAGAATTTTTCATGTTCGATTTGCTCGTTACGAAACGCTTCATCCGGGTGTGTGAAGTCGGGAGAACAACACATCATGGGAATTTCGAGCCCCTGGTCGGTGGCCATTTTTTTGGCTTCCGGCCAAAAGTTCTTGTCCTTCATTTCCAGGAAGCCGGCATAAAATTCCAACCCATCAATGTCCAGAGTTGCAGCCAGATCAATCCACTGTCGCAGTGTCATCTCGCCGGAAAGGCATAATTCATCCATAAAGGCTTTGGGAAATGCAGCTAGTTTTGGCATGGAATGTTCCATCAAGTCAGAATTAAAGTATGATCGGGTGAATCAGTGATGTCATTTGAAAATGCAGTCAGAGACTGCCTGTGTTACGGAGTGAGTACCGCTTTGACAATTTCGCCGGAATGCATGGTTTCGAAGGCAGTGTGCCATTCATTCAAAGACCAGGTTCCACCAATGATGGGTTCTATATTCAACTGGCCCGTTGTCAGCAATCGAATCACACGTTCCCAGATTGGCCAGTTATGGCTGAAGCTGCCTTGGAGACGGATGTTTTTTTGTACCAGTGGATCTAGAGAAAAGCCCAGTGGTTGAGGCCCCCAGCCAACTTTACTGATCCAGCCTCCCGGGCGCACAATCTCCAGCGACTTTTTCAAGGTCACCGAAACGCCGGCTGCATCCACTACGCCATTGACGCCCAGTCCATCGACTTCCTGAACCCAGTCATCAAGTCCTTCGACAATCGGCTGACAGCCGTAATATTGCTCGGCAATTTCCAAGCGGCCTTTGTCTCGTTCCAGGCCGACGACAGCGACTTCAGCCCCCTGCAAGCGAGCCATGGCTGCACAAAGTAACCCGATGGGACCAGGCCCAAAGACCACAATTCGATCTCCCGGTTGGATGACTCCATTCATCACAACCGCGTTATAGGCAACGCAGCAAGGTTCAGTAAGTGCCGCTTTTTCCAATGGCAGGCTGTCAGGTACACGATGCAGGCAGCGTGCAGGAACGCGTACAAACTGAGTCATTGCGCCATTGACGCCGTATCCAAACCCTTTTCGGGTGGGATCCAGATTATAGCGTCCTTCACGTGACATCGGGTTATCTGGATCGATGATGGCCGCCGTCTCACTGACAACGCGATCTCCTGTAGACCAGTTTTTAACCAAATTTCCTGTCTTGGAGATCGTCCCGGCAAATTCGTGTCCCAATACAACGGGATAATTCACAGGCCAACTATGGTCTGCCGTCCATTGATGAAGGTCACTGCCGCAAACTCCCACAGCAGAAACTTCAAGCAGTACTTCATCAGGCCCGATTTCAGGAACCGGAATATCCTGAAGTTCGACAGAATTTGCTTCCGGTGCATAATTCACAACTGCGGTTTGTATTGATTCAGCCGAACTCATTTTTGACCTCCGATCGCAACATCACCATAAGCATGTACTTTCTCACAAATCATTCTCAGCGAGTCTTCCAGATTCCCGCTCGCTGTTTTGAATGAGTCGGCGTCGATTGTCAACGGTGCTCCGAGGACGACAAGTGGTGCTCCATATTCGGGAGTCCGAATCGCCTGCTCTAACGAAAGTCCGCCGACCGCCTGAACGGGAATCTTGACGGCTTCGACAACATCCCTTAATTGATCCAACGGGCTGGGCATTCGCTCTCCTCGTGCGGCAATTCCTCGACGTTCATCATAACCGACATGATGAATCACATAGTCGCAGCCCAGGTCTTCGAGTTTTTTCGCGGCGGAGACCATGTCGTCGGCCAAGTTATCTCCCATCACTTCGACGCCGTGATCTTTTCCTGCTTTGACAACACAGTGAATTGTTTCTTCATGTGCTCGTGACATGACTACAACATGAGTAGCACCTGCCTTGGCCATCATCTCAGCCTCGAGATAGCCTCCATCCATTGTTTTCAGATCTGCGACAATAGGTGTTTCCGGAAACTGTTTGCGAAGCTCCCGCACGCAGTTCAAGCCTTCTGCCAGAATCAGGGGAGTACCCGCCTCCAGCCAGTCAACACCCGCGCGCATGGCCATTGCCGCTGTTTCCAGAGCTTCTTCAATATTGGTCAGATCTAATGAGATTTGTACGATCGGTTTCATGAAACCTGTTTCACTTTCTATTTGACTGATAATCGATGCTGGACAGGACTGGTTTTGTTCATCGGTGCCAAACGTTCGAGAACAATCGTCTCTTCATCCTAGCGTAAGATTTCTGGAATTGCGACAGCATGAGTGGCCTTGTCCTGAAACAGATTGACAGTCTCTGGTGCTTGGTCAAGTCGTCCATCGGGTTTACGAAATACCTTAGTATTGCGATTCGGAGTGTGTTCTTGTGTATACTTTTTCTGGTGTTGTGAATCGTTGAGTAAGGGTAGTCTTCGTAATCATTAAAGTTTGACAGGAAACTGAGGGGTGGTGTTGAATTTGCCGGTTTTGAGGTAAATTCTGGTCCGTCAGAATCCGATTCGATTAATGACGCGCTGCGTAGCACGATCAATTCGTTTGAGTGAAGCTGGATGATTGTAGGACAGCCGGAAATGCCTTCTGAATTATTGGATGACTATCAAGTTCAAAATAATCTGCACGAACCCCATTCTTCTCTGGGATTTCGGGCGCTGTTCATTCTGATGGCTGCCCTTGTAGGCGGGATCGGTTGCGCTCAATGGGTAAAGGGCATTCGCATTGATACCTATGTCGGTTCACTGCAGGCTCCCAAAGCCATCATTACCGCGAAAAATGACGCCGTCATTCAGGACATTCATGTGGATGAAGGGCAGACGGTTTCCGGCGATGAGGTCATTGTGACTCTGTTTGATCAATCTCTGGATAAAAGCTGGAAAGCAAAACAACAGGAATTGGTGGCCCTCGAAGCAGAGCTCAAGCAGTCGAAAGCAAAATCAGAAGTCGAACTGGCACTACGAAATAAAGAAATCGAATCGGAAGTCTTCAACGCGAAGTTGAAGTCTTCACAGTACTTGAAAGAACAGTACATCCACCAGATTACGAATCTGGCATGGCAGGATTTTCTTCAGGACTATGATTCCATTTCCAGTACTGGCTCCAATGAAGAAGTGTTTCGTTCTCTGGTTTATGAGAGCCGCCTTCCCGATGAAAATCGGATTACAGCAATGTTACGGCAGGAATCGGCTCGTAATTCTGCGGAAGTGTTTGCTGCACGTGTCAAACTCTGTGAAGAGCAGATGGCAGAACTGAAGGCGATTCAGAAAAAGCTACCGAATCAAATTCGACTCGCGATGGGGGTCGAAGTGATTATGAATCGCTTGGACCAGGTGAAGAGTGAACTCAAACAACTGGAGTCACAGCGCGAAGGGTTGCAGTTGAAGGCCGGACGCTACGGCATGGTCGGAAATTTCGAGCACGAAATTGGTGATCCCATTCAAAAAGGGACTCCGATTGTAGAACTGTTCGATAAAGAGCATCCCTATCTGATTGTGGAGGTTCCCTCTCGGAAGATCAGCTTGTTTGATGAGGGAACGGAAGTCAAAATCGCCTTTTCGGGAAATACAAAAGGAAAAGGCATCGTTCACAAAATCTCAGAGCAGGCGATTCAAAAGCCAGGTTTGAGTGAGACCATGATTCTAGTGTACGTCGAGCCCGCCGGGCGCCTCTGGCCCGATCTGCCTATTGGGACTACAGTCGATATCTCGTTAGAAAAATAAAGAGACACAGGGCTGAAAGCCGTTCTCATCCAGAGAGTGAGTGAAATTCTAACTCCAAGAACGGTTTGACCTTCCGTCATTAATGATCTTTGTTGCCAAATTTCGGCTTGAAATGAGTGTGATTTAGGTACAATATTTGTCGATTCTGGTGATTAATTTCAGGAGTGGTCTTCACCAGAGACCTGATTTACTCTCTCACTTTCTTAGGGATTTCTGTCCCAGAGAACGTTTTCCAAGAGTGCATTCAGGCTTGTTCTTTAACAAATTGGGTCGTGCGGCTGCAGGAAGCTGGTTCGCCGAGCTTCATTCTCAAAATTTTAGTGAGGAGCGGACCGTTGGGTATTTCAGCTACAATTTCTTTTTCAGCACAAGATGCAAACAGACCTTCGGTCGATGTGATTGAGGAGATGCGGCTGCGCACCTGGGCAAGAAAGAACTACATCCAAGAATCGCAGCGCGATGACCTCTGGCATCCTGTCATTTTAGATGAGATGTTGCGCATTGATCAGGAGTAATTCTTCTGGCTGAAGCCGTCTGTTTAAAACTCGCTCATGATTGGTAGAATCTCTGTCTGGCGCTCTCCTGCAGTAACATGGACTTTTTGAAGTTCATCAATAAATATATTGACTTCGCTGCGCACTCCGAATTCGGGAAGATAAATTCCTGGTTCGATCGAGAAACAGGTTTGCGGCAAGACAAGCCGTTCCTCATGCGTTTCAAGATTATCCATGTTGGCACCGTTGCCGTGCGTCTCTTGTCCAATACTATGACCTGTTCGGTGGACAAAAGCGGAACCGTAGCCGGCTTGCTCTATGACATCGCGACATATCTGATCGACTTCCCAGCCTTGAAGGGGCGTGTTTGATGCAAACGCTCGTTCAACCAGATTAATGGCTGCATCACGCGCTTCAGCCACAATTTGAAAGATCTGTGTATATTTTTCTGGCACTTGTTGGCCGACATACCCGACGCGCGTCATATCGCTATAGACTCCGCGTGGTACATCAAGTTTAGCCCATAAATCAATCAGTACAAAGTCACCTTCTCGAATTGCGGTATTAGTGCCGGTTCCCGTTTCATAATGCGGATCGCCACTATGTGCTTCCCGCGCTACAATTGGGGGATGGTACGTTGTCAGTCCTGTCTGGTCAAAATGCTGCATGATGATATCGCAGACCGCGGCTTCTTCGACACTCCCCTGCTCTCGAACCTGACTGGCAATAAAAGACCAGGCGATCTCAAATGCTTTATCAGTTTCAACTCCTGCTTTCTGGTGTAGCTCCCATTGCTCTCTATCCCAGACGGCCTCGAAGAGCTGGACCAGATCTCCCGAGGGAACAATCGACTCAACTGATTCGCGCACCAGTTCTACGGTCCCTGCATCAACGCGGGAGATATAGGGATTGGCATTTCGCGGCGAATACTCCATCGCGATCGAGTTTGCGTTACGTAACATCGTTTCAATGCTGGCTTCCAGTTCCTGCCATTTCAGATAGACAATTTTCTCACCAGGAAGATGGTCGAGTGCTTCAGATTCGATGCGGTGGACCAGTTTGACTGGTTGTCCTGACTGAGGGACAAAATAGAAGAAGCGGCGCGATCCCATCGCATTATCCGGGATATCCAGGATTCTTCTACTTAATACATTGCTTCCACGAAAATCATAGAACAACCAACCATCGAGGGAAAATTGATCCAATGCAGCCTGTACTTTTGAAAGTTTGAACATAGAAAGAAAGCCTGAAATTTGAAGGAATCTGAGGAGTGGATCAACAGAAATCGCCATTAATCAAATCAATGTAAGGCGTTAGAATTCAGTTTTCAAGGAGACCGATGCCCGATCGACTCCCCCAAGGGAGCTTCTTCCGGGAAAAACACATTGAATCAATCGACTTTCAGTTGCGAATGCCAGTGACTGTCTAGACAATAAACGCCTGTTTTTAGAAATCCCTATAATTGAAAGATAGATCAATAAATTCTTACCTGAGACTGAGGAGAGACGACGATTTCTACTGTATCGACTGAAATTGCTTACCAGAAATGCATTTCACCCGCTTGTGCAGCAACCTATTCGCTTGACGAAGTTTTAACCGGTTGTCCGAAGTGTGGGGAATTGCTGGATGTTTCGTATAACTGGGATCAGGTTCAGGTTCCTCAGTCTCTGCGCGACTTTGAAAAACGCTGGAGTAATCGAAATCATCCGATTGATTTCAGTGGCGTTTGGCGATTTCGTGAATTGCTCCCCTTTGCCCAGGATGATCAGATCATTACGATCGGCGAGGGACAGACGATGCTGAAGGCATCGAACCCCGTGGCACAGTATGCCGGTCTGAATGATGACTGTCTTTATCTGCAGTACGAAGGCCTGAATCCGTCCGGCAGTTTCAAAGATAATGGAATGACGGCCGCTTCCACTCATGCTGTAATGGTCGGTGCCAAAGTCGCAGCGTGTGCGTCCACAGGGAATACCAGTGCTTCGTTGGCCGTATATGCCAGTGTTGCTCAAAAATTCAAAGTCGTTGTGTTTGTCGGTAGTGGAAAAATTGCGTTCGGAAAATTGTCGCAGGCACTTGACTATGGTGCAAAAACCGTTCAGATTCAGGGGGACTTTGATGACGCCCTGGCGCGTGTTCGCGAAGTCTGTAATCAAGAAGGAATTTATCTGTGTAACAGTGTGAATCCATTTCGACTCGAAGGTCAGAAATCGATTATGTTTCGTGTGCTGGAAAGTCTGAACTGGGAAGTTCCCGACTGGATTGTCGTGCCTGGTGGAAATCTGGGAAATTCCAGTGCGTTCGGTAAAGCATTTATGGAACTGAAGGAGTTAGGGCTTATCGACCGGATTCCGCGTCTGGCGATAATCAATGCCCAAGGTGCTAACACGCTCTATCAGCTTTACGAACAGGAAGGCATACGCTGGAATGGCGGAAATTATGACCGCGCCGCTTCGACGGACTTCTTTACTCAAATGGACCAGGAAAACCGACGTGCATCCACTCTGGCCAGTGCCATCGAAATTAACCGTCCGGTGAATTTTTCTAAATCGTTACGAGCTCTTGATGTATGTAATGGTGTCGTTCGCGAAGTAACAGATCAGCAGATCTTGGATGCCAAAGCTCAAGTTGGGGCCGGCGGACTCGGTTGTGAACCAGCGAGTGCTGCGAGTGTCGCTGGAGCGAAGTTACTCAAAAGCGAAGGGGTCATTGCTTCCAGTGATCGCGTTGTTTGTATTCTCACGGGACATCAACTAAAAGATCCCAATGCGACAGTGGCTTACCATTCTGCGACTGATGAACATATGGATGAAAAATTGACGAGCCACGGTGTTAACAAAGCGCCTTTTTCGAACGGACCTATTGTCGTCGAGAATGATTTAGATAAAATAATAAAGGTCATTCGATCTTTTTAATGAGCTTCTTTGAATCATGATTTTCTGTTGTTAATTCAAGATCTTAATACACACAAAGTGTTTCAGCCTGTCAAAACAGAAATCAAATTCTATTGGCAGTGGAAATTAAGATAAGGGACACGGAATGAGTACACCCTTTGAAGAACTGGAGTATCTGGCTGATTTTCTTCCTGATGAGGGAGAGTCAGTGATCGTTTCGCGTAATCATGGGGAATTGATCTGCGAAAATTTCCAGAAAGAGCGTCCGCTCGATGAAATGGCCAGTCCGGAATTTTATGGGCATCTGGTACATGCCAATGAGAGACTGAATTCCCTGGTTGCCCGTCCAATCTGGATTTCGATACTTGTCTGGTTCTGGGTGTGTGTCCTGATCCATGAAGTGTTTGAATTTGGATGGGGAGGCTGGTATCTGGATCTTGGCTTTGCACTGGTTGCGATGGCTGCCAGCTATGCAGCAATTCGCCTTCGTCAGGATCGTTATTTCAAACAGGAAGTGCGACCCACGCTGAACCGGCAAATGTATGGCAGCAATTTGAGCAAATATGCTCTCGTCGGTGTGATCAGGCAGCGTCCTGAACTACGAACCTTGCTAGATACCCTCTCACGCTCATTGCACTAGGCTTGATATTGAATCTGGCCTTGCACATAGATATCAGAATCCAGAGTTCGAATCTGGCATTCTGTGATGTTTTGGAATTGCGGAATCGTATCGAGTCCCTGGCCCGCAAGTGGGGTGATCGCTGTTTTACCGCCCACGATCTTAGGCGCTATGAAGACGTGAACTTCATCGATCAGCCGAGCATCAAAGCAAGAGCCCAGCAGACTTCCCCCGCCTTCGATCAGAATATTCGTCATCTCTTTGCGGCCTAATTCCAACAGGCATTGCTTGAGATCTGGCTGAGCCGTTTGTAATGTGGGGTTTGAAAACAGTAAGACTTCGACGCCCACTTGTTCCAGCTGTTTGATATTGTTTGTCGGAGCCGAGTCATGAGCGATAACCATCACAGGCGCTTCATCAATTGACTGAACCAGTTTTGACTGACAGGAGAGCGCCGCTTGAGAATCAACTACAATGCGCGCGGGTGTTCTAGGTCCTGCAGGCCGCGCTGTGAGTAGCGGGTCGTCTTTTTCTGCCGTCTGCTGGCCGACGATGATGGCATCCATGCGGCCACGAAGTTGGTGGACCAGTTCACGCGAAAGTTCATTCGAAATCCACTGTGAGTGGCCGGTTCGAGTCGCTAGTTTTCCATCCAGCGTCATAGCCCATTTCGCATGAACCCAGGGTAAACCTGTGGTGACACGCTTTACAATAGGACGCACCAGCTTTTGGGCAGCAGATTCCAGTAGTCCCAGTTCGACTTCAATTCCAGCTTGTTGCAACTCGGCAATTCCACCACCGTCAACATGTGGTGCAGGGTCGCGCATCGCTATCACGGCTTTTTTAATCCCCGCCTTGATAATTGCCTGAGAGCATGGTCCTGTTTTTCCCTGATGACAACAGGGTTCCAGGGTGACATAAATCGTGGCTCCTTTTGCCCGTGTTCCTGCCATAGTTAAAGCATGGATTTCGGCATGAGGCCCACCGTGCTGTTGATGATACCCTTCACCGATCAAGTTCAGATTTTCATCAACAATGACTGCCCCGACAGCAGGATTGGGTTCAACAGACCCTGTGCCCAGACTGGCCAGATCAAGCGCACGTTGCATCACAGCTTCTGAATTGGAAAACTGATTGATGGTATCCACTGATAGATGCGCTTTCCTGTACGATATGTCTAGAATTGCTGATATTAGTGAAGTGCAACTTCAGTGTGTCGCACTTAAATGTTTGATCAGGATTGTCCGGGTAACCAAAGTTTCTGTCCGGAGTCAGATTCACTATCCGGTGTGTCTTCTCCCGGTGCCCAGATGCCTTCGGCAGTTGTCTGGCCTGGAACTCCTCCCTGATCTAAAAGTGTTGCTGCTTTCATCCAGGGTAAATCCAGATCGAATGCTTGAGCGAACGCTTTGAGATATTCTTTGATCTGTGGTGTCTTTTTGCCGTATTGATCCCAGATTTGTTTCATAAAATCTGAGAGGTTCGGATCTGTAGTGTCTTCTAAACGGAATGAGAGTTCTCGCATTTTCCATTGAAGCTCACTCTCGAAAGCATTCTCGGATTGCTCCCTGGCATTTTCCTGCCCCTGATGAATCCAGGAAAGCATTTCTTCACGTTGGTTTCGTTTGTGGCAAATTTCGGTCAATGTTGAATAGACGCGATCCAGATCGACTTCTTTTTTACATTCGTCACGATTCAGAATTTCGATTAATACGTCATAAAGGAAGCGAGGGTGCCGGATGAGTAACGCACGGTTAAAAACATACATTAACTGCGAGTCAGTGAGTTCTTTGACGGGAATTCGATTTTGAGTCATGGAAGAGCAAGTGTTAAAATGTGAGGATTCATTCACACTTAAAACAGGCAGCTCAAAAATACCCAGACTGGGATCGAGTTCATCGAAATTCAGAAAATGTCCCAGTGCCAATACCTGGGCATCAAGGACATAAGCGGCAGCCGTTAGTGCAACCTTCCGTTCCTCATTGCCCGCAGCCTCCTGTGGGGTTTTATGATCCAGGCCGGCTAATTTGGTGTTTGACCAGGTTTCCGAAATTAGTTTCTTCCACTGTTGTGCTTCGAGTTCTCTCCGTTTGATAATGGGCATTTTTTGTGGAAAACTCCACCGGAAAAACAGAGGCCATTGCTCAGCAGGAATAGGAGAAAGTGGGTTACTGGAAATTTCGTCATCTTGTTCAACGACTTTTAAACCACATTCTTTTTTACCTTGCTCACCCAAGGCTTCGTCAAACAATTTCTCCGCCGTTGTGAGTTGGTCCCCTTCATATGCATACAGGCGAACGAGGCCCGGTTGTCCCAGCTGCCTGTCCGCATCAAAAACATCGATGTCACCAATTACAACATGAACATTCTCTAGAGTGATATCCTCTCCCTTTGATTCCATATCAATCGGTGTATCGATAATCTGAAAGTATGCGACGGGAGTGCGTTCGTCCAATTCCTGTTCTTGTTCTGGAGGAGGAACATTTCCCCGTAAGAGTTGAGGATGTTGTTCCAGGATTGTCAGGAATTTGGAAAGGGAATCGAGTTCATAAACTTGCTCAACCGATTCAACGACATCGCCTGTATTATTTAAATCAAGCAATTGTGCCAGTGTTTCCAGTTCGACTGATTCTGCAAAATCATCTTCGATAGTCGCAGCTTTATGGAACAGTTCGGCAGCTTGAATTTCGTCCGTGGCCCAGGCATAGCAAAATGCCGCATTTTTCCACAGGGTGGGTTGATTCGTTGCTTCGGCAAGTTGTTTGAATAAACTTGCAGCTAATCGATAGCAACCCAGATTGGCGAGTCGCTGTGCTTTTTCAAATGTTTCCTGCTGATCACCATTTTCAATGGGGCACCGTTCCAGAATGTGCACCCCACGAAATTGATAAGGAATTTGATCATCCCCATCAAATTCCAGCAGGTTCATAAACAGATTCTGCTTATACTCCTGAGATGCGACGCGCATTGCCAGGGCAAAGTGTTCGCGTGCCGCCAGGAAAAAACCGCGCATCTGAAGTGCGATCGCAATGCTGATTGCTAAAGGCGTTGCCAGACTGACATCAATGGCGGCACATTTTTGCAACGCAGTATAGATAGTTTTTTGTGCTTGCTTATAACCCAGAGCAAGAAAGGTCGAAGTGGCAAGCAACGAATGGGCAGCTGGATGATCCGGGTCATGTTCCAGGCATTGTTCCAAAGGCTTTAAGGCATCTTCAAATCGCCGTTCTGCCATCAGAATTTGAGCTTCTGTGATGTAGCTCAAAGGCTGGTCCGGATGATTTTTTTTGAGCCGATCCAGTAACTGGAGTGCCGTTGCTGTCTGGTGCGTTTCATGCAGATGTGAAATTTTACTGATTTCGTCGCCAATGGAATGGCAGCAAAATTTATATTTCTTTCCGCTATTGCAGGGGCAAGGATCGTATGAATCGATACTCATAACCTCGGCCTTCTTTGTTTTCAGAATGTTGTATTAGTGGACTTGTAGCTCTATATGAAAACAGTTTTTTCGTACAGGATCGAAGTAGAGTTACATCGGTTGAATTTGCCTGAAATTCAATAGGGCATCATATCATAAAAGAAACGCATATTGCACGCGCTTAGTACGCTCTTCTGAGAGAAAATGCGTACTCCCCCTGCCTGGATCAGTGGTACTTGACGCAGTAAACAATAGATCCCGACAGTTGAGAATAGCAATACTGTCTCCGAATCAGCTGTCTAACGCCTGTTTCAGGTCAGCAACAAGATCTTCAGGGCTTTCGATTCCTACGGAAACCCGGACCGTTTTTTCAGTGATACCGGCTGCGCGTCGTGCTTCCTGAGTCATGGAAGCGTGGCTCATACTTTCCGGATATTCAATCAGAGACTCGACGCCACCCAGAGATTCCGCCAGCAGGAACAATTTCGAGTTCAGCATCACTTTTTCGGCAACCGGACGCCCATCCTTCACATCAAAGCTCAGCATGCCTCCAAAGCCGTCCTGTTGACGTTTGGCCAAATCATGATGTGGGTGAGATTCCAAGCCTGGATAGTAGACACGTTCCACTTTGGGATGTGTCTCCAGCATGCGTGCCAAGGCAATCGCACCACGTTGATGTGCTTCCATCCGGGGGGCTAATGTTTTAATACCTCGTAAAACCAGCCAGGCGTCAAAGGGAGAACAGCCTAAACCGAGTGCATTTGAATTATAGGCAACACGTTCGGCCAGTTCTTCAGTACGTGAGACCACACAACCGCCGACCACGTCTGAGTGACCATTCAAATATTTTGTGGTTGAATGTAAAACAATGTCGACGCCGAATTCAATCGGTCTTTGAAGATAAGGGGAACAAAAAGTATTGTCAGCAATGGTGATGATGTCGGAATCCGCTGCCGATGCAATTTTCGTAACAGCTTGAATATCAACCAGATTTAACAGAGGATTACTGGGCGTCTCGATCCAGATCGCTTTCGTTTCCGGAGTGATCGCTGATTTCACAGTTTCAGTATCGCTCATTTTTATGAAAGAAAAAGTGATTCCCCATTTTGTAAACACATCGGCAAATAAGCGATAGGTTCCACCATAAATGTCGTCTCCCGCAATGATATGGTCGCCGGGTTTGAACAGATGCATTACCAGAGTGATTGCGGCCATTCCTGTCGCAGTTGCCCGGCACGAAATGCCACCTTCTAAAGCGGCGATATTCTCTTCCATTGCACTCCGAGTTGGGTTTCCACTACGTGTATAGTCAAAGCCTTTGTGGCTTTCCAGACTATCCCAGTAAAACGTTGAGGTGGTATAGATCGGGGTTGTGCAGCTGTTAAAAGTGCCGTCTTTGTCAACTCCGGTATGAACGCACTTGGTTTCAAAACGCATAGTATTAATATCCAAAAGATTTATGGTGATTTGAACAGAGGCTGGCTGCCAGTCAGAAACGACGATGTTCTTCGAAGTGACACCAGACAATATATCAGGTTCAATGAATCGACTGTTGTACTGAAGAATACCGCCACAGACAGCTGCCTGCCACTGATTAGAGTTACGATCTTAGGTCTCAGTACTTTCTGGATCCGGTCTCTGGAGATGATCTGTTCCGAACTTATGTATTGACAATCACTTGTCGCATTTATGTGTTTTCAACGAGCATCATCAAACAGTGGTGTAGACAGGTACCGCTCTCCTGAATCAGGCAGGATTACGACAATTGTTTTTCCTTCTGCTTCAGGGCGTTTGGCAATTTCCAGGGCAGCATGCATTGCCGCGCCACAGCTGATTCCACACGTGATTCCTTCCTGACGCGCTATTTTGCTCGCCATCTCAAATGCTTCGTCGTCGGTTACCTGGATTACTTCGTCTATAAGTGAAGTATCGCAGTTGGCTGGAATGAATCCAGCACCAATCCCCTGGATCTTATGTTTGCCTGGCTCTCCTCCAGAAAGAACAGGACTGCTGGTTGGTTCAACAGCGACCGATTTTACATAGAGTCCTTGTTCCTCTTTCAAAAATCGTGAGACACCTGTGATTGTTCCACCAGTTCCCACACCGGCTACAAAATAATCCACTTTTCCTTCAGTATCTTTGATGATTTCCGGACCAGTTGTCTTAAAATGAATTTCTGGATTAGCAGGATTTTCAAATTGCTGAGGCATATAGAATTCAGGGCTGGCAGCTAATTCTTCCGCTTTTTGAATCGCTCCCTTCATTCCATCAGCGCCAGGCGTCAGTACCAGATTGGCACCGAATCCTTTCAGCATCAAACGACGTTCTACGGACATGGAATCGGGCATTGTCAGTGTTAATTTGTAACCGCGTGCTGCACAAACAAATGAGAGTGCAATACCTGTATTACCGCTGGTTGGTTCAACGACCTGCATCCCGGGTTTTAATTTACCACTTTTTTCAGCGTCCCAGATCATGTTGGCACCGATTCGGCACTTGACACTATAAGCGGGATTTCGTCCTTCAATTTTTGCAAGCACTGTCGCCTTGAGTCCCTCGGTTAAGTGGTTGATTTTCACCAGAGGAGTATGGCCGATCGTTTCGGAGTTATCATGAAAAATGGGCATGTCGATTTCTTTCGATGAGAAGAATTTCCAGGCAAATTATGTTAAAACGACCAGAAGTCGAAATCTTGTTACTGGTAGGTTAAGGGGGATGAGAACTGGAATTTGGTAGTCCTCTCCAAATCGCCTGTATTATGTAAAATCGCTGAAAATGTGGCAATCCCTTTATTAAATATTGTTACAGCATGACTTCAGACACTCGCAAAATAATCGATGATCGGAAATTGAGAGTCATGTATGCTTTCGTTTTCATAGAAAATTCGAAGCGAAATGAAGAACGGGGATATTAATTCTGTGGTAGGGAAAATGTAAAAGGAGCAGAGGGACCGACTTTTTTCATCATCCCAGAGGCGGTTGAATTAGCGGGGATACTGACGATGCCATCTTCTGCGACCATGACCATCCCCATTTTCGAGTTCTGATCTCGTTTTGAGATTTGAAGGTATTCAGTCCACTGAGCGGGTTGAAAAACAGTCCCCAGCCAGCTGATTTGCCCTGTTCCATAGATATTGAAGTCGAAAAAAGAGTCTTTTGATTCTGATTTGAGTATCTCGTGGCAGTCGGTGATGGTGGTCAGGGATAAGTGACAGTGGCTGTTTTGATCTACAAAAAGGCCGAGGTCGGACCCATTGATCACGGACTGTTCCATGATCAATGAGGCTCCATTGCGAACGCTGAGTGCTACTCGGTTTCCATCTCCAAACAGAGATACGTTCTGGGCAAAAAGGATCGTTTTGCAGAGCAGGTTCTGCTCAGCACCAATCAGATGCCTGGGATTCGAGCCGGCAATGTCAATTTCTTTTTGAACGCTGTTTCGGATCTGGCAGTCGACCAGTGAGTGATAACCACCTACTAGGCTGACACCCACCTGGTTTTGTTCTGCAAGCACGCCGTTATAGACAGAACGGGATGCATTCACATCCTGGATGCCATAAAAATTATTATGAACATAAGCATTTTGTACCATTAACCCGCCCGTCTCATGGATTGAGATGCCATCATCGCCGTTATGTCGCGCAATCACATTTTCCAGTCGAATCCCCCGGCAGTCGCCATGGATATTGAAACCATCATTGGAAAAGTGTTCGCAGATCAGATTTCGGCAAGTGATATAGCTGGCACTTCCAAGTGTGAAACCACTGGTTGTAAGAGTCGCTTCCAGCTGATAATCGGCAGGTCGTTTCTGTGCAGCACAAAGCAGGTATACTTTGTTTGTCTTCCGGTCCCAGAAATGCTGTTCTGGTTCGATTGATTCCAGATTTTTGGCCGCATCCAGTCGTTTCCCTTGTGCAACCAGATAAGGATTGCCATACGGCGTACTCTTAAGTGTCAGGACATAGAGGTTGTCTTTCATCGTTTGCCATCGCGATGCATCAATCTCTTTTAACCCGGACAAGACCGCACCATTACCTTCCACCTCAAAGGGGCGGTTTGGCAGACCACCAAGCCGGCGAAATAGCATGGGCTCTCGATAAGCGATTCCAGTGTTTTTGAGTTCCAGTCGGTCACTCGTTTTGGAGAGTTGGATGGCCATGGCGATAGTGGCTACAGCCGAATCCGGTGATAGTCCATCGTTAGTATCGTTGCCAGTTTGATTATTGACGTAGTAGGTTTCGCCCTTGGATTCTGACAAAGTGCAGAACAGCAAAAGACAAGAAACGATCGCTGCTGAGACTGGTCGAAGCATGGTTTCACGAAGAACGAGTTTGTTTTGGGTATTTAAAAGCATGTCTTTCGATCACAAAGAGAAAAGAGATTTAAAATAAGGGATGATCTGCACTTGAAATGCCTGCAGACTGAAATAGCCAAAGAAAGCTGCTGCCCAGACCATTACCACAAAGCGAAGAGGGCTGGTGCTGATGCTACGACTAAGAATCTTTGAATTCATATACAGCAATATCATCGAATATAAAAACATGACACCGCCGTTCATTGCAGCAGAAGTCTCAATCAAAAACAAAGGCTGTCTGAACTGAGGATTGATCGAACCATACAACAGAATTGCAGAACCGAGTAAAATTTCACCCCAGAGAAAGACATAATATAGTTTACTCAACGACCAGTGTTCGTTGTTTCGTAAGTAATTTACTTTCAGGATGTCGGCAGAAATTCGCGCCGTTGCATCGAGAACACCCAGTTCGGTTGTGAGTAAAATTGCCGCACCCATCAGTAGAAAGAGCAACTTGAATGTTCCGCCAAGGCGGTCTTCCAACAGTGTAGCCTGGCCCCAGATAAAGTTCAGGCCGGTACCAAACTGGGACACACCTTCTTTTAGCTGTCCGTTTTCATCATAAAACAGGGAATAGGAAATCAGAGACAAGAGAACCAGGCAGGCCAGACAAGTGAGAAAGAAACTGAGGAAGTGCTCGATATTCGCTGCTCGCCACCACTGGTGCCAGCGAGTCTGGTTTTCAGTGGTATGTTTAAAATGATAACCGACTTCACTGACGGCTTCCTCCTGACCGGTAATCGGGCTGGTAATACGTCCAATGTATTTACCCATTCCGTAACCTTTATCTTTGATGAAGTTACTTTGTCCCAGGTTCATCGTCCCACCCGCACCGGCAAATGCTAATGCACCCAGCAGAGCCATTGTGGATAATCCACTCGAGGCCTCGGGCATCTTTCCAATGCTGATTGCTCCTTGAAGCATGGAAGTAACGGCATAAGGTTGTATTAGATAGACTCCCAGAATTACCGCGATGAGGAAGATCATTCCAACAAGAAAAATCTGGATCTTTTCAACGGTGTTGTAAACCACCGGTCCGGTTGTGAGAACAATTCCAACCAGAAGTAGCCCGGCGATTCCCAAAAACGAACTGTACTTAGCCTCGTATTGCAGGTCGTATCCCTGGTTAATTTTGTCGAACAGTTCAGCCGACTGGTCTGTAATTTGGTTTTGCGCGAATGCGGTACTCAAAGTATCACGTTCCGATTCATTCATTCTACCGCGCCATTTTAGAGTGGCTGTTTCAGCAGAATAACTGGCATTATCTGGCAGGCCTTCTAATGAGAAGAGGGAGGGTGCAGGCTCTACTTGAACGCTGGCAATGGTCTCAGGGCCTAAAAAGGTCCAACTCAACATTGTTCCTGCGCCGGTTGCCCAGCCCGGCCACGCCCAGGGAATAATATTCAAGAGCAGCATGATCCAGGCCCAGTTTTTATTCAGGCGGCAGAAACCGGTAATTGCACTCTCCCCTGTGACCAGGGTCCAGCGTTCGATTTCCATGTTCATGAAAAACTGCGTCATCACTCCGAGCAAGCAGGCCCAAAAGAAGACGAACCCGGTTTTATACGTGATATAAGGCCAGAGAACAAATTCTCCAGAACCTAATGAGAGTCCTGCCAGCATGATGCTGGGGCCAATCATTTTTCTCCAGGAGATCGCCGGCGGAAGATCGCGGTATTTAAGAGGAGGCAGCGATTGGTGGGGAATAACCTCATCAGGCACTATTTCTTCATCGCGATCAGACTGATTTTGATCTGACATGGAGTCGTCTTTCATGAATGGCGAGCGTAATTCAGAACGTTCTCATTCTAAGCCGAAAGTATTGAGCCTGCCACTCAAGCCCTGCCGACTTGAAGAATTTGCTTTGTCGGAGGAGAAAAGCGAGCGATTCTGATTGGGGACGAATTTAGATTCCGAGTGAGTACAATGGGGCTTGCGAGGCGGGAAATGGGGAGCCACAACACTTAAGAGGGAGTGATGAAAAGAGTCGTGAGTGAACAGGAAAATCACTTCAGAGGTGTCGTTAATTTGAGAGCGGCGAAGAACTATCGAATCCAATAACATACAGAGTGCATCGATTATTACCGGATTTTCTAGATGTAGGAATGTGAAGCGGGAAAACCCGTTATTACCTATGAAATAAGGCATTTATTGAGATAAATAGATTAAGACTTCTCCAGAAAAAAATAGGGATGTATATTGCTTTGTTCACTCGAGGGTGTTAAACTGATTTTTGTTGTTTTGGAGTGGTGTGACCACGATTCCATATCTGCCTGGGGGCAGCCGCGTAGCGACCGCTGTAGGTGTCGCTGAGCTTTTTATCGCGTTGTTTCTTTCCCAATTCATGTGAAAATTGGATCCTGCCAGCTCCAATTTGAACTGCTTGTTTTACCTGAATGAAACCCAGCTGCGTAAAAAGTACGCGCTTTGAGTTCAGTGTTAGAAACAGAGTGCGATGAAAATTCTGGTAAGGTTTGATCTCATGACGGAATCAACCAAATTCACGGAGTCTGATAAATTTGCTTTTGAGCTGGTTCAAAATCTGGTGCGGTCGCCTGGTGCGTTTCCACAAACAGGGAAATTCAGTAGTAAGATTTGGGCACAGCTTTTTGGAATGACAGAGAAAAACTTCAAAGAACTCCTGAAAGAATCAGGGATCCCGTATTTTAAATTTGGGAGTAATGTCATTGTGGATGCCAATGATTTTTGGGCAAGTCAAAAACAGAAGGAGGCGTGAAATCCCGTCTGCTCTCTTTTCAATTCCAGATGCTTTTGGTGTGGCTTTAAGAGGTCAAGGATGTATCTGGCATTGATCTTCCACAAATTGAATAGACCTTGGTGACAAGGAAAGGTGGTGACAAATGTGTATTGTTCAATGATTAAAACCCAATGGCGATGAACTCTTTTCTTAGCCAATTGAGTGAATATTCGGCATTTATGATACAGTGAAAAACCTCGAAATGCCGATCATGATCCTTGATCCACATTTAAATAATTGAAAATTAGATCATTTAGAATTTGCGTGTATATCTCTACTACTCTGTGAGATTGACAAACGAGACTGCAAATAACTCCTCAGAACCCCGGGCGTGTCTATGAAAGTTCTTGTTGTCGATGATATTGGATATTCTTGTCACTATTACGCACGGCTAGTAGAGAAAATCGGTTTTACTGCGACGACTGCCTCGTCCGGATTTGAAGCCCTGCAGATACTGCAAATGGACAATGAGGTCCACGTAGTTCTGACAGATCTTGTGATGAGTGGGATGGATGGGATCGATTTATTCCAAAAAGCACAACTTGTTGAACGCTATTCGGATAGTGGGACTGTCTCTCCTCCCCAATTTATTTTAATGACGGCAGTCAGGCCTGAGAAAAATTCTCAAGATCGAAATGTACAACGGCTAAAACTCGCGAGTGAATTGGGTTTTTCCAAAATCATGTTTAAGCCCCTTGATCAAAAAGAGTTGAAACAGGAACTGGATGACATGTCTCTCAATGTGATTCATTCCTCTGAAAGTGAGGTATCGCTTGATTTATATTCTCCTACGCAAAAGGTCAGAGAGTCAGTAAGAGAAATTGTCAAAGCCGATAACAAACAGGCGGCGTCAGAATTTCTCGAAGTTCTTCTCGAAGAGATCGCCAACTTAAAGAATTACTTAAAAACATCGTAATCCCGATTCCCCTGACACTCGATTTCCAATTAGAATCCTTGCAGATGACATGATCATCAATAACGGTCAGAATGGACCGATTCCAGTGATTTGAATTTGTAAGTGAGCGCAATGGCAAAATGTGACCAGGGATATCTGTGTGTGGTCTGCGGCTTAGAAGTAGAGAACATCGAGGACAGCGGCCTCTATCTGCGATACATCATTGGTGAAGTGAACGAGGATGAATTGCAATCACAGCCCGAGCACCATATCAGGTGCAATCCCGTCCTGGCACAGTTTATAGTAGATGAGGGCTTCGATTCGATGTTAGTCGATGGGCCATTTGATAAACGTGAGCTTGATCCTGCTGAAACCTTAGTGCGTGAAAAGCTGGTCAGCAGGGGATGGAGAAGACTGCATGAAGTAAAAAGCAAACAGCTTCCTATCAGCGAATTTCCAATAATAAACGAGGAATTAGGATAGTCTTCGCTCCGGATCTTTCTGGTCCCAGCCTGACCATGATCACTTTATCTACTGATTTTTAAACACCTGTCGTTCTGAGTAACGCCAGGTGTTTTTTTTGCGCACTTTTATATTGTCCCACTCTCGCCATTCGCGAAGATTAGCAGCCACAGACATCAATTACTTCTTCTAATTCAACTGAGACCAAAATGCCTGAAACCGTTCGAAAAGGATTGTTCATTCCAGCATGGGTTATTGCCTGTATTTTCTCTCCGATTATAGCAGGAGGAGTCGGCGCGATTACCTGGACTGCAAAGACCCTGGTGGAACATGGCCATCAACTCATCGAAATAGACGAAAAGCTGGATGCCAACAAAGAGCTACTGATTGAAATGGTGAATTCGCATGAGAGACGAATCAGCCGTTTAGAAGACAGGGTGTTCGGGGAAAATTGATGAATGCGTTCAAAACTTCAGACTTGCCTCAAAAACTGATTGAACTGATGGAAGGGCCGGTACCGCCTGACTATTTCATTTCGAATGGGTGTAACTTCTCACCAGATCTGTGGGGAGGTGTTGATATCCGGCCAGCGTGTCATTTTCACGACTTCGCATATCAGCGGGGTGGATGCAAGAAGGATCGACAACTTGCTGACGCGTCGTTTTATCGCAATTTGAGGCGCTGTGATCTGGGTAAGTTCATGGCAAACGTTTATTACCGTCGCGTGCGGTTGTTTGGAGTGGCAGCGTTTAACTGGGCAGAGGGGAAGGTTCCCCTGAATCCCTGGCACTATGTTTTGTTATTTTTTGACAGGTACATCAAATGGTGACTCATATAGCTCAGTTGATCGTGATACTCTCGCTCATAGTCTGTATTTGCAAACTTGGATGCATCTTGCTGGACGGGCTTTGCGAGAAACTTAAACGCATGAATTCAGAACGATTTATCAACAAGGTAAGAGACATAAGTGGCCATGAGCTGATCGACTTCACTAGATATAGCGATAAGCAAGTCAATGAGATGGCCGAAAGCCTATCAGATGAAATTCGGGGTAATGCCAAATGCGAACAATAACAATTCTATTTGTGCTCCTGACAGCTTCAATTGTGCAGGCTCAGGCTTTGGCAGTCCGCGTGACGGAAACCGAATGTACGCCAACCGGATGTCGGCAGTTAACCGGGACTGGAGCCTGTGCCTATATCGGTAACGTTGAAGACCGATCAGTTTACATTACAGCGGCCCACAACGTGAATAAAGCAAAGACTGTTCATGTGGGCTATGGCGGTAAATGGTGGGGCGCTCGGGTGATTCACAAGGAATACCGAAATTCAATCGACTATGCGATCATAGAAACAGCGAACATCAACGCGCCTAAGTGTTTCAGTCTTGCAGAGTCACAGCCTGCACACGGAGTCAGCGCGGTCGCCTACGGTTATTCAAACGGAATCTACAACCTGCGGGCCTTGCGGGCAAAGATCCGAGTTACCCGAGGCGGTCGCTACTTCTCAAAGGTGGTGGCCAAGGGCGATTCAGGCGGGCCAATTCTCGTAAACGGTCAGGTAGTAGGCATTATCAAAGGGCATGACACACAACAGACGATCTACACGGACTGCACGCTGATTCGTCGGCGGGTCGTGAGCATCTATGGGCGGATGCCCTGTTGTGATTGTATTCCTCCTGTCTTGGGGCCGGAACCGCCACCCACCCTCCCCGTGGTTCCGGCTCCTGACAACAGTGATCAGATAGCAGTATTAGAAGTCGAAATCGGAAAGCTGAAAGCCGAGATTGACAAATTAAATAGGACTCAGATTCCTGTCTGGATCATGAATGCAGATGGGAAAGCAATTGCAAAAGAAACCTACCCGCTTGGTGATCCTATCAAGCTTCGTTTTAAGGCCGTTAAACAAAGTGAGGCTAAGTAATGCCGGACGGCGATATTTTAGATGTAGAAATCCCTGTTGAGGGAGAAGGAAACAAGGAGATGGCTGTGGATTTATCCGACAATGTAGCGAATCACATGCTGACACAACTCATGCAGACAGGAACCGTCGCACAAAACAACTTCGTGACTGTTCAAAAGGTTGTTGACTACGATTACCTGGAAAACAAACGCATGGTGACTCTCGATGAAGCCGTTGGCATTCGTGAAGTACAGGCCAAGGTATCTCCCGGTGGGCCTGCGCCAGCGTAATGGTTGACCCGCTGGAAGAACTGATCAGGCAGAGTAACGAATTTCATGATCGCTTGATTAATCAGAATAACGAGCTAGACCGGGCGTTCCAGAGTGGGACGTTCGGCGAGCTTGTTCAATCATGGAGGAGAGAAAGTGACAGCGGAACTGAGCTGGAAGGAGAGGATGGCGAAACACTTCTGGAGCGTGAAAGTGGGGGAGCGAGCGGAGAACCTGAGGCAGGCGGCGAGACGGTTTAACAACGTGGATTCGCTGACGATGGCCACGCGCGAAAAGCTGCTTGGGAAAGAGATCGTTGATAACAATCGTCCAGAGGGCGAAGACATGCACATTGGGGATGACAACAGCGTAGTGCATCAATACATGCCAGCACAGGGAAACACAGCGGGGACACTCGCAAAACTGGCCTTAGGAGCTGGTTTAATTGCAACTGGTGTAGGAGTGCCTGTTGGTGGCTGGCTAATCGCTGACGCATTGAAGAATAGGCCGGCACCAGTAGCTGATCCAAACATCGATACAGACACTCAGTATGAAATAGGGCTGGAAAAATAAGACTGTTTTCTTTAGTTCCGATTGAGCACCGATGCCTGAATGCACCCCAAGACAAACGGTGAATTCCTTTTAGAATGATCTCTGAATGTTGTTTTGAAAACAAACGATCCAGAACAGAAAAGGAAAGTAAAATGCCTCATTTTATCGTTTATTTAGCTCAAGAAAAGAATCAACGGCCTGTCAAACGCCTTGATCGAGAAGCGCAGACACATGTGTTGGCGGCGAAACTGGTAGAAGCTGAATTCCCTGATTTAGTAGTCAGCTCTGTTCTGGTTAGACACGAACCGATTTCTTCTTGTGCTCGTTGCGGCACTCCAATTTTTAAAGGTGATTATCACAAAGATCAAATTCGACAACGGTACGGGGCGAACCGTTGTCTGGATTGTATGTAGAAAAAGAAATCGGATTAAAAATGAAATTAAAAGATCGCATCAAAAGCTTCAAACGAATCAAGGCTTCACTACTCAAGCAGAATCCAAAGAACTGGCGAATCCATAACGAACCTCAGCATGCTGCCTTACGCGCCATTCTGAAAGAAGTTGGGTTTACTTCCGCTTGTCTGGTTCGAGATTGTAAAAATGGAACTTACGAACTGATCGACGGCCATTTACGGGCTGAGATCGCGCAAGAGGAAAAAGTACCTTGTCTGATCTTGGATGTGACAAAATCTGAAGCGAATCAAATTCTGGCGACGTTTGATTCTGTGACATCAATGGCAAATACGGATCAGGCAGCATTGAATAACTTGATCAATTCGATTCCGGATGTGTCTGACGATCTTCAGGAACTATTGGACCAGCTTTCGAGTAATGTGTCCGAGCTTTTAGAAATGACTAAAGGTGAAGATGAATCGCATCTTTTGCTGGACTCTTTCAGCGTTCTGATCGATTGCCAGTCGGAATCCGAACAGGTATCGCTGTTGAAACGCTTTAAAAAAGAGGGTCTGCAATGTCGCGCGTGGATATCGTAAAAGAGTCGCCAGTCATTCGTAGTCCGCGTGTCATCCAGCTGGAAGGAATGTTCGGCCTTTCAGTTGAAAAGAAAAGTCGAGTGGATTGGACGGTCAATCTTCCGCTAGAAAAACATGATTGGAATATCGGATTGATTGTAGGCCCTTCCGGATGCGGCAAGACCACCATTGCCAGGGATCTGTTTAAAAACGAATTCGTTGATCATTTCAACTGGTATCAAAGAAAAAGCATTGTTGACGGTTTTCCCAAAGAGATGGGAATCAAAGAGATCACTGCCCTGCTTTCTTCGGTCGGATTCTCTTCTCCGCCAAGCTGGTTAAGACCCTATCATGTGCTCTCCAACGGCGAGCAATTCAGGGTAACGCTTGCTAGGGCATTGGCAGAACAGCCGGGATTGGCTGTGGTTGATGAATTTACTTCGGTAGTGGATCGAAGTGTAGCCAAAATTGGCAGCAGTGCGGTGGCAAAAACAGTCCGCAAACGACAACAGAAATTTGTCGCTCTTTCCTGCCATTACGATATTCTTGACTGGCTTGATCCCGACTGGATTTATCAGCCAGACATTGATCAATTTCAATGGAGGTGCGAAAGGCAATCACGGCCCTCAATCTCACTTGAGATTATTAATGTGCATCGAAGTGCGTGGGAACTTTTCCGCAAATATCACTATTTAGATTCATCGATTCAACAATCTGCGAACTGTTTTCTTGCGTTAGTTGAAGGCCAGCCTGCTGCTTTCACGGCGGTCATTCATTTTCCACACAAAACTTCTCCTTCCTTTCGAGAACATCGGACGGTCTGTTTACCCGATTTTCAAGGAGTGGGCATCGGGAATGCGCTGAGCGAATTTGTGGCGTCTCTCTATTGTTGTAAAAAAGCATACACCAGCATTACGGGACATCCCGCCATGATTCATCATCGGGCGAAATCAAAACTCTGGAAAATGATCCGTCCCCCTTCTACCGTGCAACGACAAATCGGTTTTGAACAAAAACGAATGCATCAAATTTCTTCCAGCTCCGGTCGCGTAACTGCCAGTTTTCGTTATGTCGGACCAGGACGAAAAAACGAGGCAAGACGCTTCGGCCTGGTCTGAATTTACTTCACAGACCCTTTCGTGAATATTTACCAGGCAGTACAACGTTTCCAGGCGGTATGGCTTTGAAAGGCTTCTGCGGCGGAAACACCAGATTGAGCTCCCCGGGCAGTACATTGCTGAAGCATCAAATCTTGTAGAGGCGAAAAACTGGTGTCTTTGCCACGTTGCAGTTGGCTTTGATGGCAGTCAAGCATCGCCAGTTTTGTATCGACGTACTCACTGACATCAATCAGGAAATGTGGTTCAAATTGCGCCATATTCACGGTATCCATCCACCAGAGTGCAGGCGGTTGTTTTAATGCCGGTGATTGTGTCTGGTTACCTGCAGAGGCACTAAACCAGGTTGCTGCTTCCGTGATGACTGACGCGGCTCGATGATCAGCGTGATAGTCTGATTGGGAATGCGCCAGTACGAGAGTTGGGGAAAATTGCCGAATGATTTCTGTCAACTGCCGACGTTGCTCTAAACTATCAAACAGCGCACCGTCTGGATTTTTACCGAAAAAGAGATCTGCGCCCAATAACCTTGCGGCCGAATGCATCTCCTGCCGACGAACCTCGGCCAAATTCTGAATCGGAGGGTCAGGCTGCCCTTTATCTCCCTGGCAAAGTACGCAAATTCCAACAGCTGCTCCTTGCTGGTGAGCTCGTGCTAAAGTTCCCGCGCACAACAGTTCTGCGTCATCAGGATGAGCGACGACTGCCAGCAGGCGTTCTTGTTCGAAATTGAGTTTCATTATTTGGAAGAATTCAATAGTAAAGGAACAAAGTGGAAACTAGCGAAGTCGAATGTCTGGCAGTTCAGCCACATAATCAGCAACCGTCAGAGAGACATTCGAGTGTGTTCTTAATAGCGAGGCCGGACAGGCACTGGTGATCGGACCATGCAGGACTCTCCGAGCGACGGAACTCTGCCAGATACGATTGCAGTAAAAATGCTGTTCTCGCGCTCCCAGGATTTCTTTCATACCGATGGTCACGGCACGCCAGGGAATAATTGAAATTTCGCCACCAACAGTGACGGAATTGATCGTTCTTGTTTCGCGGGTTAAGTCCAGGTTTCGAGTCGGGAGCGATGCGAATTCGTCAACAGAAACGTTCTCTTCTGATTCCGGAGGCTCATTAAAAGCGATATGCCCGTTAATGCCAATTCCTCCAAAACAGGCGTCGACACCGCCCCGTTGATCAATCAATTGTTGAATCGCGCCGACGTTATCGGGATCAGGGCAGATACGATTTTCCGGTAAGGGCGCTAGATCTGGATTCAATAAATCATAAAACTTGCGGTTCATATAGCCACGGAAGCTGAGTGGATGGGAGATGTCGACCCATTGATCATCGTTTGTCAGATACTCGTCCATATTAATTAGCATGACGTCTCGAATCGAGTATTGCCTTTCATTCAGCATTTCGGCCAGAATAGGATATTGGTCAACAGGGCCGACGGGAACAATCAGTGTCGCAGGATGTCCCTTTTGTTTTGCCGCTTCAATAATTCCCAGTATTGCTGTTGCCATATGTTGAGCGACATCTGGCATGTCTTTGACAATGGTTAGATTGACGGCTGTATCTTTTGCTAAATTCTCACGAGTGATTTTCAGATAATCGGGAAATTGAGTTGGCATGGTGTTGAGAGTACTTCTACTTTGAGGCATGATTTAATGCTGATCGAATTCAAGCAGCATTGAAGATTCGTGCTCTAGCATAATACAAAATGTCTACATCGTATATTGAAAATAGATGAATTAATAATACAGGCATTGAACTTTTAAGGTTCTTTGCTGAGTTCACGCTCAAGATCGACGCACGCGTTTTTAAAGTCATAATATCTTGACTAAAGGAAGTCACAATGAAATTGTTTCTGGATAGTGCTATCACCGATGAAATCAAACACAGCTTAGAATATTGGGACCTGGATGGACTCACAACGAACCCGAAACATGTGAAAAATTCAGGCAAGCCTTTTTTAAAAGTGATTGAAGAAATTGCGGAGTTGTTTGCTGGTACCGAAAAACCGGTCAGTGTGGAAGTTGACCCGCATATCACTGATTGGGAACAGATAGTGGAACAGGGTCTGTTGCTTTCCAAAATGTCTCCCAATTTTGTCATTAAAGTCGGCGCCAGTGAAGATGGGTTTAAAGCAATTCGTGAACTGACCAAACGGGGAATTCGAACGAATGCGACATTAATATTTTCTGTTGCACAAGCCTGGCATGCTGCTCGTGCCGGTGCGTCTTTTATCAGTCCTTTCATTGGATGGAAAGAAACATACGGTGATTCGACCGCGACGTTTATTCTGGAAGTTGCCGAGATGCTGGAACGACATGAATATGATTCTGAGATCATCGCAGCGGCAATTCGCAATGGTCGGCAAATGGCAGATGCAGCACTTGCTGGTGCGCATTGTGTGACCGCAGGACTCACCGTGTATCAGGAGAGTATGCAAAACCCATATACCGTTCATGGTGAAAAAGTCTTCCAGAGCGCATGGGATGCGACTCCCAAAAGCTAATGGCTGCGATTTGCTATCGTTTCTCATTCCGCCCACTTTTCACATAAAAAACAGGATACAGTATGTTGACCAGTTGCGAAAAAAAGATCAGATCTGTGCAAAGCTGTTCTCTCTTGTGCGTCTTAGCGACATTTTTCTGCATAATTTTGTTCTACAGCAGTGGAGTTGAGGCAGCGCCTTCGAAGCAACCGAATGTGATCATCATCTTTACGGATGATCAAGGCTCGGTTGACCTGAATTGTTATGGCGCGAAAGACCTGATCACGCCTCACATGGATTCAATCGCCAAGCGGGGAATTCGATTTACCCAGTTTTATGCTGCTGCACCAGTTTGTTCTCCTTCTCGCGCAGGTTTATTGACAGGGCGTTTCCCTCGACGTGCGGGAGTACCGGGCAATGTATCTTCGAAACACGGGAAAGAAGGAATGCCTGCAGAACAGGTTACGATTGCCGAAATGATGAAGCTGGCAGGATATCAAACAGCACATGTGGGAAAATGGCATTTGGGGTATACTCCCGAAACGATGCCGAATGGACAAGGTTTTGATACTTCCTTTGGTCATATGGGGGGGTGTATCGATAACTATTCACATTTCTTTTACTGGAACGGTCCCAATCGACACGACCTCTGGGAAAACGGAAAAGAGATCTGGCGAGATGGAAAATTTTTCCCCAATTTAATGGTGCAGCAGTGCCAGGACTATATCAAAGCATCTCGAGACAAACCATTTTTTCTCTATTGGGCAATCAACGTACCACACTATCCGCTGCAGGGAACCGATCAATGGCGCAAGCAATATGCCCATCTACCCTCTCCTCGTGACAAGTATGCAGCCTTTGTTTCAACGATGGATGATTGCATTGGCGCAGTTTTGAAAACGCTTGATGAATGTCAACTTCGCGAAAATACCATTGTGATTTTTCAATCTGATCATGGTCATTCCCAAGAAGAACGAACCTTTGGAGGAGGCGGAAGTGCCGGGCCGTATCGTGGTGCAAAATTCAGCTTATTCGAAGGCGGGATTCGTGTTCCCGCGATGATCTCCTGGCCTGGAACGATTGCCGAGGGTGAAGAGCGTCATCAACTGTCTACAGGCTGTGACTGGTTGCCAACGATTGCCGAATTAACGGGAGCTACTCTGCCCCAACGCCGGCTGGATGGGAAAAGTCTGAAAGCGGTCATTGATTCAAAACAGGCACAAAGCCCGCATGCTGATTTTTATTGGCAGATCGGTAAGAGCTGGGCCGTTCGTGAAGGGAATTGGAAATTATTAGGAAACCCGCGTGATACCAGCCAGCAAGGGAAACTAACGAAAGCCGATCAACTATTTCTGGTCGACCTCTCTAAAGATTTAGGTGAAAAGCATAATCTTGCTACGAAAAACCCAGAGAAGGTGAAACATCTGACAGAGATTTATAATCGTTATCAGAAATCACTCTCTGAATAGAAATGAGATTCTCAGAATGAATCAGCCAGATCTAAAAACATCGGGGACAAACGCGCGATCCTCAAGCTGGACAATCGCGATAATTGTTTTTCTAGCGATTTATTTTGGAATGCAATGGCAACAGACGCAGAAGCAGGAGACGGATCATCAAGTTAAATTGGGGTCGAAACAGGAATCGGGCTCCCATTCAGGAGAATTGACTGGTCAAAACACGCTTCCCCCTTTAAAACAGGCCGATCGACCACTATCGGATAAGCAGGACCAGATTGACCATCCGGCAACTCAACCGAATCAGCCAGCACCCAATGATGTATCAACCAGGATACAAACGGCTAATTCCTCTCCTGCTAAAACAAAACAGACCCCTGCGAATTCGAACAGACCACCACCAGTAGAAGCTTCCAAAACCACTGGCAAATCGCAGCCCGAATTGGGGCAGCTGCGCGATCTGGGTGGCAAAGTCTGGGAGTCTGTTGCTGGTCTAAAATATGGTCCAGGCAGCAGGGAAAAACATCGCTTAATTCATATTATGCGGCATGCAGAAGATCAGCCAAATCGTCCGGGTAAACATGGTGTTTTTATCGGAAATGGGGAGAGGAAAAAAGTCCTGGCATTGATCGACGAAGCGTATCTTCAGGCACTCAAAGGTGGCAGGAACGTTCAGGTAAAAAAAGAGGGGAAACGAGTCGTCTATACCGTAGATATGAGGCGACAGATTGGGTTTGTTGGTGGGCAGGTTGGAAATCAGCAGGGAAAGCCAGCCGCTTATAAAATTCGATTGGTTCTGGAAGGGACCAGCGTCATTACTGCGTTTCCGTTATAAGTTTACCAAGGCAGGATTTGATCGTATGTTTTATGTGGGAACTTGCCCTTTTTGTGAACAGGGAAGCCTGGGAGTTCGCATCTGCAACAAGGCAGGGGACGCTGTGATTCTCTGTGATGAATGTGACGCGATGTGGTTGTCACCTGAAATAAATGCGCCGCCTGCTTTCCCCGAACAACCAAATCTGCCCTGCCCTTGTTGCCCGGGAAATTTAACAGATGATCCCGCCCATTGGGCCAGCTTTGGAGAGATTTATCAGAAAGGTTGGATTTCAGCCGTTAAAGGAGAGTTGTCGGAAGAGCGATAATCGAAGTTCCATTTAAAAAATAATCTCCAGGGTATGCTTTTCTTTGAGAACTTTTGACTGAAGCTTGATCGTGTCGCGTGTAGCTGGGATCTTCGAGCCAGGGACCTTAACGATCAATTGCGAGACTCGATTCTTGACTGGCAAGTAATCTTTTTTGGCTACCGGCCTGATTTCACCATTCGCGTTCGAAGTAAAAGTGGAGTTCGGCCATCTAACATCCCAGGGGATCGCCTGGCGGTGATTATCGGTTCCGACGACAAGCCCTGAAAGGTCCGAAGCGCGATATCGGCTTGATTTATAAGTGTAAGGCAGCTTGACTTGAATAATAATCAGATAGTCTTCATTGAGATCTGGATCTTTGGGGACAGTCCAGGCGGTGAAGCTTCCAACAGTAACGGCATTTCCCATTGGCTTAAATTTGAATTCACCACCCCCTGCTCCCGTTCCGTCTCCATCTGCTTCTCCTTCACCTTTGCCAAGGTGTGCAGAGACGTCTGCTTCAATTTCTTTCAGGGTCGATTCATTCTCTCCAGTCATGGTTTTGACCGGTTGCAGAACATTAAATTCCGTTGTTTTACCTCCGGCTTCTTCTTCGATGCGAGTGTCTAGTGGTCCATTTAAGGCAAAACTGTCTTCATCATCGAGACTGGCCAGTGTTGAGAAGTCATCATTTCCCTGAATTCCACCAACAATGACAATCGCCATAACCGTCAGGAGTGTGGAGTGAAACAGGAATGAAACCAGATATCCCGTTGCCATAAAGCTGGCCAGACAAAGCATAATTCGTTCTTTGGGAGAAAGGGTCGGTTCCTCAACTTCCTTTGAATCTGTACCGGACTGTGTGGATGAATCCCGTTCTTTGAATCGGGTTGCTTGAAATGAATCCGATATGATTTGAACAGCGGGCTTGATTTGATTCGACATAGAAATCGTCGCCGATAGGGAAGAACCGGTCTGGAGCGTTTGAGAGACAGCTTTACCAGGTAGTTCTGATTTCTTCAATTTCATGAGGCACGATCCAGCATCCAACCATATGACGCGGTAATGAGGATGGCCCGACAGGTCTTCTTTATATTATTACATACGTTCGATTATATACGGAATCTACAGTAATTGAATTCTTTTTTCCCAAGAACAAATAGATCGTCGACAAACCGGCCGTTAAAATGAAAAACTAAAACATGGTGTACAGAAAGCTAAAGGGCTTGATAGAGGCTTCCTGAGGTAGAGGAAATCTGACAGGTGGTTTTCAGATCCCGTATTAAACCAGAACGCGATGAAGCTCTTGGACAGTCGTAACTCCCTGTAATACCTTAGCTTTTCCTGACTCTTCCATTGTAGTCATTCCAAGTTCTGATGCCAGTTTCAGGATTTCAGACTGTGAAGCACCGGTGAGGATTGCATCCCGTAATTCTCCCCGGATTCCCAACGTTTCAAAAATTCCAGTTCGACCGAGGTAACCAGTTTGGAAGCAGTGTTCGCAACCTTCTCCATGGGCGATTTTATACTCTGATAATTGGTCTGGACTAATTCCCAGGTATTCGCAGGCGCCAGCATCGGGCTGAAGAGGTGTGCGGCATTTTTCGCAGATGCATCTTACCAGGCGCTGAGAAATAATTCCCTGCAGACTGTCTGTGATGAACATAGACGGAATTCCAAATTCTCTGAAGACATCAATCGCTGCGACGGCATCATTAGAGTGCAGTGTCGAAAGGACTCGGATTCCGGTGAGCCCTGCTCTGACTGCAATATGGGCTGTTTCAGAGTCACGGATTTCCCCTACCATAATCACATTTGGATCCTGACGTAAAACTCCTCTTAATGCTTCAGCAAAGCTAAAACCAATTTTGGGGTCAATCTGGATCTGATTCACTCCCTCAATTCTGCGCTCAACCGGGTCTTCAATTGTGGCGAGACTCATTTCCGGCTGGTTCAGGTAGTCCAGACAACTGTAGATTGTCGTACTCTTACCTGAACCGACTGGACCAACACTCAGGATCATTCCGTAGGGAGCACTGCAATATTTAGTAATTTCAGTAGTTTGAGGGGAGCTCAGTCCTAACTCACTAAACTCTGTGAAACGTTTGTGATCGGGCATCAGTCTCAAAACTAATCGCTCGCCATGAATGGTTGGCCCGGATCCTACACGTATATCGCGGCGGTTTTGAAGTGTTTCATTGTTAATATGACCATCCTGAGCAAGCCGCCGTTCGGTAATATCCATATTGGCAGCCAACTTGAGTCGAGAGATCACGGATGCTGCCGCCTCTTTGGGAAGCTGTATAATATCATGCAGCATGCCGTCCACTCTCAAGCGAAGCCGAAGCCCATTCTCAAGCGGGTCTAAGTGGATGTCGGTTGCCTGTAACTGAAATGCTCGTTCCATCAACAGATCGACAAGTGGCCCCGGGCCTACAACATCAACCAGTTCTCTAAGTTCTGCCTGTAGAGCCTGCTGGCGCCCTTCTTTTTTATTTTCCATATTTGCTGGCTTGTCTGACATGAAATTGATTCTTTCTGTCCTAACAATAGTTCCCTAGTAGAATTCATATTAACTGGAAAAAGAGATCGATTGCTCTTAAATCATCTTGAAAAGACCAATCCCCCCCAGAATAAGACTGCAGAAAAGCACCACCCATCCCATGATTCGCAAATTTTTTCTGCGATCTTTCAGGGCCGTCGCTCCCAGCAGGATTCCCGCTACAGAAAACGAAATCGTAGCGATCAAAGTGATTTTCGGATTTAGAGTAAGCGAGTCACTGATATAGAGCGTGAAACAGGCGGCAGCAGATAGCAGGGCCACGATCCCCAGCAAAATGGGCATCGAAAATGTGCGCCGACGTTCAATTCGCTCTTCTTTTAATGCCTGGTTTAAGTAGGTGATCGCTTCTTTTTCAGTCGGAACGATACACCACACTTTTTTGAGGCCGGATATATTAAGGACTTCTTCGACCATGTCGCTGGTATTGAGAATCGCCGTTTTTCCATCCTGTTCGTCAACCAGCTTCCAGACTTGAATTACAACGGCAACCAGTGAACTACTGATATAGGTGAGTGCTGTTAAATCGATGATGACCGATGGGTTTTTCTGATCTTTGAGTTCCAGTAATAAAGAGTCTCCCAGTGTTTCCAGATCAGTCCATGCAGAATCATTCAGTTCCGGGAGAAGTTGAACCTTGAGATGGTTGTTGACGGCGGTAATGTGATAAGGAACTTCTTCAGTAGCCATAAACCAATCTCCAACTAATCTCGATACACGGGTATCGGGAGGCCCTACTTTAGCTCAGTGTTTCAGTAGCGAATACTGACATAAAATTTATCGCTTTCATTTAGCAATAAATCTCTAAACTTACTTTCAAAATACCAATGCAGTCTGATTTTACCTATCTCAATTCGGACCAAAGTACGGGATTTAATAAGTATTTCCAGTGAAACAGGTTTGCTTCATCGCAAGTTAATAAATACAGATAATCTTCTTTATACACCGGCATCAAACAAGGGTTCAATTGACCACTTTTTTACGGTGCAAGCTACCATGCTTGTTATCTCGAGATCCAGCACCACCTTCAGAAAATTACTGGAAACCTGTATTTAATGATTGGGATAGAGTTGATGTTATGTCAAATTTTCTGGAGGTAGGGATTGTGTCTACCAACCAAGTTACAAAGGTCAAACAGTTAAATACCAAACAGTTAGCTGAAATTCAGTTTGACTATGGTTTTTAGGCGTAATTATAATTAGGAAATGACCGATTTCATAAAATAGGTTGTGTTTGCGCACAGGTTGCCGGTAGTATTTCAGGTATCACATTGGTGCGAATTACTCTCACTTTGAAGAGGTCTCAGCTGAAATGCCGGGATCATAAGGCGAGAGTCATCAAATCTCTGAACCGGAGTTTTTCAAAAATCTCACATCTTCTATTCTCGCAAGAATGAAGTGAATAGATAAAAGTCAAAAGTTAACGCATAATAAAATAAGAAATAGATACCCATAGAGCCGATTTGCCTCTCTATATCAAATCCAGGAATGCATCAATGACCCGTTTCAGTAAAATCCTGTTAGTGCTAGTGCTTTTTACTAGCATCGCTTTTATGGGATTTGCCGCAGTCAGTTCTGTTGGAGGCCCTAATTGGGAAAAAGAAGCGGAATCAATGACGGACTATTTATTTGAACTTCAGCCGGGAGAAAATCCAACCTGGTCTGTTAAAACTAGAAGAGGTGGTGAGCAGGTCTCATCGTCCCCTGTTTTAGCAAAAGTAATAGTAGCCGCACAAAAGGATAAAATTCGAAAACAGAATGAAAAGATCGATCAGTTAACAAAATCGATTCCCCCGTTGCAAAAGGCGATTGAGAATTGGACCAGGATCAACCAGCTTGATCGCGAAGCCATGGATTTAAAAGCCGCAGATTTGAATGCAAAAATTTCAGCACTGGATATGGCAATTGCGCAACTTGCGAATGAAGGCATCAAGATCAGCCAACAGACCTTAGAAGTCAATCAGGAAGCCTCTGAACGCAGGGCTGATGTATTTCGTCTGCAGGATCAGATTGAGGAAATACGTAACGAGAAATATTTAACACAAGAACAACAAAAAACGCTACGTGACTATATTGCCAGAATCGAAGGGAAAGTACAGCGTCTACAGAGACAAAAAGAGTCACTGGAGAAAGCGGTTGACGATTCCAATCCGCCGAAGGTAGCCACTAAAAAGTGATCGATTCCAAATTCCGAATTTAGATGAAATCAAAATACAACCAACTTGTCAGTTCAAATTAGTATCAGGAGCGATTAGATGTCGTTTGTCGGCAAAGTACTGGTCGTCGTTCAAGTAGTGCTCAGTGTCTGTTTCATGGGCTTTGCAGGAGCTGTTTATACAGCTCAGAGCAATTGGCGCGCAAAGAGTCAGAAACTTCAGGACAATGTAGCCAGTCTGCAAAAAAGCATGAACGAACTAGAGTCTGAGTATAGTAACTATAAAACAAAAGCAACTCAGGAAATTAATGACGCACTTAGTCAGGCGCAAACAGAGAAAGTCGCAAATGACGCTCTGCAGAAGCAATTCAAGACCAATCAGAGTCAGTTGGAAACGGTACGTGCTGAAAGAGACACTGCAGTAGCCCAGGCTGAAACGACTGGCGAAGAAGCCAAATTTCGACGACAGGAGTCAGATCGACAGCGAGTTGTGAATAAAACGCTGCATGATACAGTCAACTCGTTACGAGGCAAGATAAAAAATCTGGAAGATACGGTCTTCACTCAATCGATCCGCGAAAAGAATCTGGTTGCCAAACACAATACGGTTCTGGACGAGCTTAAGTATTTGAATAAAATCGTTGCTAACCTGGGAATTGATCCCAAAGATCCTGCTATTGCTGGTATGCAATCACCGCCACCCGCAGTAGAAGGTTTGATTATCAATACGAAAAAAGATAAACGAAATGGTACCAAGTTTGTCGAAGTGTCACTGGGAAGTGATGATGGTCTCAGTAAAGGCCATCAATTATTCGTTTATCGTTTTGGTACGAAAGAGAATGGGAATCGGCCCAAGTACCTCGGAAAGATAGAACTTGTATATGTAGATCCTGATAAAGCTGTCGGGACTGTTATAGACGCCGCTAAGAATGGTGTGATTGAGAAAGGTGACCATGTCAACTCGAAGCTCTAAATCAAAAGGGAAAGCTGCCGCAGGAGAATCGGGTGGCCCGAATGTTTATGTAGGATTACTGTTCGTTTCCTTAATGGCCTTGACCTTAGGGATCGTGTTCCTCGTACTGGAATTAGGCAGCTATAATTGGGAGCTGGGCGGATAGTTCGCTTCCGCAGTTTGATAAAAAATAAGCACTGTATCTGAGTAAGATACAGTGCTTTTTTATTGAGGAGTTTAAGGGAAGCCACTACTTATACTCTTACCTTACTGTTGAGCAGCCATGGTTATGACTCGGTTTCAATTTCGTAACCCGCGGCTTTCCACCCACTGTATCCTCCATCCATAGAGATTACTTGCGTGTACCCCATTTTTTGCAGATTGTCTGCTGCCAGAGCGGAACGAAATCCACCACCACAGTAGAGTATCAAGAGTGTCGAAGTGTCCGGGATTAACTGCTCTACATCGCGTTCAATGACCCCTTTGCTAAGATGCTTCGCTCCGGGTATTCTGCCTGCGCCGAATTCATGATCTTCTCGCACATCAATCAGCAGGAACTCTTCTCCTTGTTCTGTTCGTGTTTTGACATCATGAATGGTACATTCAAGAACTCGCGTTTTTGCATCGTCAACGATTTCCAGGAAACGTTGAGAGTGATTTTTAGCCATATTTCATCCTTTGTATCTATCTCAGGTCTGATCGTTTTGTTTGATGTTGTTTTAAGAAATCAAAAACAAGATTTATGAAAGCAGCAATGTTCTAATGAAAGTTAACTCTGATCGCAAGACATAAGAAACTGGTGTATTTCCTGATTTACTTCAGCAGGTGCTTCCATGGGGGCCATATGGCCAACGCCAGGTATTTCGGTATATTTTGAGTTGGGTATTTGAGTACTCATATTTTTCATCACTTCGGGAGGAGTCAATTGATCTTCACTGCCGACAATGCATAAGGTGGGAACTTGGATACCACCGATTTCCGATGAATAATCTTCCCGTTCTGCCATGCCTCGCTGGCTGGCGGCAATCCCTTCTCGATCAGTTGATTCAATCATTTGAATCATATTTTTTGCAATGTCAGGGTGATTTCGTTGGGAAGCTTCGCTGATTAAATTCGGAATCATAGATGAGGAAATCGATTCTGGTCCATGTTTCAGCACAAGATCAACCATTTTCAATCGATTGTTGATTCCTTCCTCTGTATCTGAGGTAGCACGTGTATCGCAAAGAATCAACGCACGCAGACGCTCTGGGAAATGTTTCCAGAATTCCCAGGCAATATATCCTCCCATTGACAGCCCACAAAAAAGAACACGTTCTTCGAGATTCAGTTCATTCAAGAGCATGTTTAAATCTTCGGCATGCTGCTTCATGGTAACCGTTCCACGCGTGATTTCTGTTGCTCCGAAGCCTCGTAAATCCGGGGCGATGACGGTGAACTCATTCTTAAAATATTCAATTTGCGATTGCCACATCCGATGATTGAGAGGAAATCCATGCACAAGGAGCAGGGGAGAGCCGGAACCTTCAACGAATACGCGCATTTCGATTCCATTCACAGTCAGATGAATCAGATTTTGGCCCATCATTGTTCCTTATCATCTCAAGATCTAGAGGATTATTTCTATAAGCGAGCATCAGTAAGACGATGTTGTGTGGTTCAAAATTACTCTGCTTGTTTTAAAGCCCGGCTGATCCCCTCTTCTAAAGATTCTGTCAATTCTGAGTCCACGTTCCATACAACTCTGCCATCTGTGCCGATGACCCAGACTTGAGGGATTGTATCTGCTTTGAATGCAATCAGCGATTCAATTGCGCCATAGCCGTTTGGCCAGGAAATACCCGTTTCTTTCAGCCACTCTCGAATTTCTGGCAGCAGGTCTTCTCCATCGGAAGTGAGACCAACAAACGCGACTTTCTGATCTTTAAATTTCTGGTAGGTCTTGACGATATGTGGTGCTTGTTGCCGGCAAGGGCCACACCAGGTTGCCCAGGCATCAACGACAATCACTTTCCCCTTCAAACTCTGGTTCTGGACAGGATTGCCATTCACCCAGCCAGCGGCTTGAATTGGAGGGGCAATCTCCCCCACTTTCAGCTGTGCACGACCACCACTTTCCTCTAGTGGAGGTGTTTGCAGACGAAAGCCAAACAACACCGTAAAAATAATTGTACCAGCAACCACCAGTACCAGTGCCAATAGAAAATCTTTTTTCATACTTTGATTGGCCATGAAAGTTCTTTCTGAAAAACGCGTTTATTTCAAAAGAGGATATTGCATTATAGATTATAGAGTTCACTATATTTATTCTGTAACTGGTCAATCAAAGGTTCATGAGAGAGCGATTCTCCTGTAACGACTTTTACTAGTTGATTCGCTCTGAATAATTTGCCTCGTTTGTGTATGTTTTGGTTTAACCATTCTTTAAGAGGAGTAAATTCTCCCTTAGTAATCAATGAATTGAGATCTCCTAATTCTTTCTCAGCTGCATTATAGAAATGTGCGGCATACATATTTCCCAAGGCATAAGTCGGGAAATAGCCAATTAGTCCGGCACTCCAATGAACGTCCTGCAGGCATCCATTGGCTGGTGTGTCAGGAATGATTCCAAAATACTCGAAGAACTTTTCATTCCAGACAGCTTCTAAAGCCGCTGGGTCCAAATCACCTGAAATCAGTGACTTTTCCAATTCAAAACGCAGCATGATATGCAGGTTATAAGTCACTTCGTCTGCTTCGACACGTATGAAAGAAGGACGCACATCATTAATTGCACGATAAAACTCTTCCTGCTTTACATTGGATAGAGCTTCGGGAAACTGTGTTTGTGCAGGTTGATAAAAGTGATTCCAGAACGCGCGGCTTCGTCCAACCAGATTTTCCCACATTCTTGATTGTGATTCATGAATCCCCAACGAAGTGAAACTACCCACAGGGGTCCCAAAATCTTCCTGATTCAGTCCTTGCTCATAAATTCCATGTCCGGCTTCATGCAGGGTTCCAAAGAAGGCACCGGGAAAGTGGTGTTCGTCATACCGTGTTGTGAGCCGACAATCTCCGGGACCGAATCCACTGCAAAAAGGGTGAGCTGCGATATCCAACCGTCCGGCATTAAAATCAAATCCGATTTTTTCTGCTGCAGTAATGCTGAATTCGCGTTGTTTTTCAATAGGATACTTTCGTGTCAAAATCGAAATGTCGGGTGTGATACCAGAATCTTTAATCTCCGATACTAAAGCCACTAGTTCATTCCGCAGAGGCACAAACGCTTGCTCAATCATCTCAGATGTTGTCCCAGGTTCATATCCATCAAGTAAGGCATCATAGGCTTGACCTCCTTCATAACCGATGGCAGCAGCCTCTTCTCGTTTCAGGTCGATCATTTGTTTGAGCCATGGCAGAAAATCGTGAAACTGGTTTGCTTTTCTGGCGTCTACCCAGGCATGGTGTGAAAGCGTTGCAACTCTTGAGAGTTCTTCGACCAGACGACGTGGAAGTTTTGTTGCCCGATCATATTCATGACGAGCTTCTCTGATATTCGCCTGTTCGAGCGAGTCTTCAGCAAAATTTGAGTTTTCTTCCAGTTCCTGAAGCAAATTTCTAATTTCAGGATTAGTAGTCTGCTCGTGAATGATTCCTGCCATTAATGCAAGTTGGTTGGCCCGGTGCTCTGCTCCAGCAGGAGGGAGATAAGTTTGCTCATCCCATTCCAGGACGGCAGAACAGGATGACAATAAAGCGGTTTTTTTGAGTCGCGTGATTAGTTCTTCATATGCTTGGGGCGAAGCATGCATCGATTAATTCTTTCTATACAAAATAGCCTGATTCGAATTGGCTTAAATGAGGTAAGCTTAATATTCATCTTAAAGTGAGACATAGTCACAACCAGATGAGATTGATTTTTCAAAGAAGCAGATGGTCAGATTAGTGGTTTAGCCAATCCGCCAAAGATTACCGAGAGGCATCATCATACCGGCCTCCCATCTGGTAGAGCGGTAGAAAACGATAGTAAACTTCCAGACAGAGAGTACTCAGTGTTGTTGAGTAAAGCCGCCCCCCATATGGTCCCCACGGCGGACGCGGGTTCCAGCTTCCGGCATTGGGGCCATGCATTACCTGTTCGGAAATTAATAACTCACGCAGGTCTTCATTCCATTCTCGCCACGGATTACCACCGTATTGATACATGGCTAATGTTCCATAATACCAATAATATAGATTATATTCTGCACGACGCGGTGGACGTTCAGAGATAAACTCGACTGCTTCGGTACAGGAAGGGTTATCTCTTCTGATTCCTAGTATTTGCTTGCAAAATAATGATTCGGCAGTCATCGCAGGAGTAGGCGGAGTTGATGGTTCAACCATACGGTATGTTGCTAAACCATTGTTTTTCCCAAGACTTCGCTCTTTCAGGAATTTCACCATCAATTGCTTTGTCTCCGAGGGAATCGGGATTCCTGCAATTTCTGCACTTTTTAAAGCCATCAATTGCCAGCCAAACATGCTCATATCGCTTTTTTGACCTTTGACGTATCGCCAACCACCATCATAGGGGTTCTGGTTTTCTACGATATAGGCCACCGCACGTGCAACCGCTTCTCGGAGTTTGGGGTTGGATTTTGGATTACTTTGTAATCCATAGGCTTCGGCAAGAGAGTAGGTTGCCATAGCGTGTGAGTACATGCGAGCATAGTGTGTTGCCTCTCCACCAAGAAAACCATTGGGGCGTTGTTGATTAATCATCCATTGAATCGCACGATTAATGTTATCAGAATATTGACCTTCTTCCTGCGTGTATCCTGCGCCCAGAAAAGCCAGGATTGACAAAGCAGTTAATCCCGCATCAGCCCGAGCTCCGGCATTGCGTCGGTCGATTCCCTGTTCGTCGATTCTGACTTTGCCTGCCCCATATCGATCTGCGTCCCAGAAACCAGCCTGCTCCTGGTGGGTTGCCAACCATTTTAAACTTAATTCGACTGCCCTCTCAGACTCTTCTGTTCCGCCAAATTTTTGAGCAATTTCTTTCCGTTTTGATAAATTTCTCAATCGATACGTCGCTGGAATATTTGCTTTTGTGCGATTGGCAACTGCATTAAAATTAGGACGAGATGCATCCGGTCGCAATCCCTCGCGATTGATTGTGAGAGGAAGACGACTGCGGTCTGCCAAGAGACGTTCGGTGTTGGGATTCGCCTTGCCTGCTGGTGTTTCTGGTGCAGAGCGTCGAATGTTTCCCTCTGAAATGGAACGCATGGTGCGAGATTTTCTTCTTGTGAACCGTGGTTCAGTGGGCGCGACATTCGCACTGGCTTCAGCAGAGGTTGTGGACTCAACACCCGTCGTCTCCATTTTCAGACTTGAAGGGGCAGGGCCGGTTCGCTTGCGAATCATATTTTCTGCAGCATTGCGTTCCAGTGTTGATTTAGGATCAGTTTGCGCATTCAAAGCAAGCGTTTTTTGTTCGTTACTAAATGTGGGTTGAATTCGATCTACGGCTCCTTGGGCCGATTGACGTTCAATTTTCTGGTTGGCTTGCCCGGTGCGTATCATTTTGCTGCGTACTTTTGACGTCGAAGGTACAGAGACTTCCGCACGAGACTCGGCAGTGACGTCAGTAATTTCAAGCGGCGCCTGAGCCTGAATCCGCTTTTGGCTCGTACTCTGAACCTCCACTTTGGAAGGAGTGATGGGCAGATCGGTTTTGGAGACAACGTCTGGCATCGGCATTTCGGAAATTTCCTGAGGCCGTTCTTTTTCAGGAGGGGCCATCAAAGGTGAAAATTCCGGCCGGGTCAAATCAATTCGAGATAATTCTTGTTTTTCAGGAGTCGAGAGTTTTTCCCAAACGGGAGTATTTCCTGTTTGCTTATTTTTTATGGTTTCAGTGCTCTCGGCCAGGATTTGTTTAATTTCAATGTTGTCCTGATCGGGTTTACTTTTAGCCAATGATTTAGGGGCGTAATCAGGCCAGAAAGTTACAACTCCCAATGATAAAGATAGATGGACTATGATTGAAAAAAGCAGCGCTTTCGACGAGGCATTACTGTCTCCCCAGCGGGTCACGAGCATCGAAAGCAAATGAATCGATGCAAAAATGGCGGCCAGGATTAATATGCCCCATAAGACCTGGTCGAATGAAATATCGCGACCAGCGAGAATTCTTTCTATTAAATTATGAATTCGATCGGTCATGTTGTTTATTCGTCTCTCAATCGATTTGCCAAAGAGACAGAACGTATTTTGACCCGGTGACAAATCTCAAGGATATTCATCACGTTCTGATAAGGACCAGTTGAATCCCCCCTGATCACGACAGACTGGCCTGGAAAATTTTCTTTTGCAGTAGCTAATGTGGATTCCAGCTCTTCCAGGTTTTTCTTTTCTCCATTCAGAGTAATATCTCCATTCTGCTGAACATTTACAATAATATCGTCAGGCAGGTTGGTAAGCGGTTTTGCATCAGTGACAGTGGGGAGCTTAATATCATATTGTCGTTCCATTTCAGTGAATTGCGTGCCGACCATAAAAAAAATAATCAGTAGAAAGACAATATCGATCATAGGTGTTAAATCGAGTTTTGGCTCTTCGACAGTACCCGTTTTTAACGGCATGATTGCATTCCTGATAGGGACGAAAGCAGTCTGACTAACAGCCTACTCTACTTTTGGCGAAACATTGATTAGTGATTATACTCTATTCGAAGACTTGTATCTGGTTCAACATCTGAATCTGACCCAGCCTTAGCTAAATTTCAGTACATTATACCACAATAGCTTGAGAATCTGGTTGACTTTCATGATTGATTCCACGAGCCTGTCGTGATGTTTTACAGGATCGTCAGGAATAACCAGAGATGAATTCAATCAAAAGTTCTTTATTAATCAGGTGTTAAGTGAAATGCCATTCAGAACCGTTGAACGTACAGATGCAACCAGCATTTCCTGCCCGCCTGTCAATTCACTTTCCGGAAGTGGGACTAGAGGATTTCTTGAACAGACGCTTTTGCTCGTCAATTCGTTGAGCCTTGATGCTCCATTTGTGGGAGTCATCTGGCTATGGTGTCTGTCTACAGTCTTCTCCAGCAGGATTGGTTTCCAACAGTATCTCGTGTTATTTAGTGTTACCTGGTTATCTTATGCAGGGGATCGATTACTGGATAGCATTCGAACGCCAGTTAAGCCTTGTACGGCTCCCCGTCATCTGTTTACTTCAATGCATTTCAAACCTTTGATGTGTGTCTGGGGGCTGGTTGCAGTTTATTCCATTCTCTATCTGGGGCTCAATTTGGGCAGAACCGAAATTATTTGGGGCGTTTGTTTACTGGCGTTGCTGTCACTCTATTACCTATGCTGTTTTTATTTTCCCAATCTGGCAAGAGGCTTGCTCCCCAGAGAACTGTTGGTTGGTTTGTTTTTTTCCTCTGCGACACACTTTTTTGTTCTGATTCAAGTTACTGACTGGAGTTTCTATTTTGTCTGGACTTTTGTTTGCTTTTCGTGTTTGTGTAGTTTGAATTGTCTTTTGATTTCTCGCTGTGAATTTCTCTCAGATCAGCAGGTGGGAGAAGTAACTTTTTTTACCAGGCGCCCAGATTGGATTCATCGATTTCAGTCCCTGCTGACGTGGTTTATCGCTATCCAGATAATAGTTTGTTGCACCGCGATTTTCATGAATCGGTTTCCGGTATTCGAATTGTCTCTGCTTGCAAGTTCTGTCTTACTGCTGATTATTGATCTTTGTCTTGTCAGCCGACAGTTGAAACCTGTTCTAGCTGATTTGGCATTATTCACCCCATGGATTTTTTTGAGCATGATGGCATGAATTTCAATCGAGTCGCTCCTTATTTTGAACGACTGGAAAAAATCGTCTTTAACAAGCAGATGCAACGTTGCAGGACTGCGTTCATTTCAAACTTACCCCCCGTGAAAAAAATTGCATTAGTGGGTGAGGGGAATGGTCAATTCTTGCTGGAACTGATTCAACAATCTGACTGTGAACAAATTCATTACATTGACTCCAGTCAGACAATGTTGGAATTAGCACAAAAACGTGTGCAGAGGTTTTCTAAAGACGCGCCTAGTCGAGTGCAGTTTCACCTTTGTGATTTATCAGTCCAGGAAATGCCTGATCAAAATTATGATTTGGTTGTAACGAATTTCTTTCTGGATGTGTTTGACAAGCCTTTGCTCAATAAGTGTATCTTGAAAATAGCAGCCTCATGTAAAACAAACGCGGTCTGGCTATATGCTGATTTTCAGATTTCTGGTGGTATCATTCAACGTATCCGGGCACTGGCATGGGTGAAGATGATGTATCTTTTTTTTAAATTCGTAGCACAGCTTCAAACTCAGAAACTCCTTGATCCCGCGGAGATGCTGGAAAACCAAGGTTTTAAATTAAAAGAACTCAGAGAATTTAATCGCGGTTTAATGCGGGCAGAGTTGAGGCAGAGGGATATTAATCCTCGCTGAACATGCTGTGAAAATTAACTGGATAATTGTTTGAGAAACGAAAAATCGATCGAACAGACTAATAGAAAGACCACCTGAAAGAGTGCCGCAAGGCCTTCGATGTGTGTGTCTGTCACTTCGACATCGTGATCTTCGAGCTTCCTCATGATCCAGTATGTCAGCAGTGCAGTAGCGATCAGTGCAGGTGCTAAATATCCCAATGAGGCCCATGTTCCCAACAGGAATAACGGAATTAAAAATAAACTACCATAGCATAATTGCTTCTTGGTCAAAGGGCGGTTGGGGTTGATCCATCTCGCCGTTTCATCGTGTGATACAGCAACGCTGATAGAAAAAGGGATGATCCAGGTACCCAATGAAATCGAAATCAAAATCAGAATGCAGGGGGTAAGTAATGATATGGATTCAGCGAGAAGTTGGTAGAACAGCCCCACGCGTAACAACATGAAAACGATTGTCAGAACAAAAATATTCCCAGACGCAGAAGCTGTTTTTTTAGAGATTAGAAGTTCTCGGCATTGAGGAATTGATTCAGGAACAAAAGTTCTAAACAATATCAATTCTATCGAGCCAACTAAGAGAACGGCGATTCCCAAAGGCCAAATGAATTGGGTAAGAGCCAGCATTAAAGTTAGAATTAGGCCTAAGCTAAAGCCCGCTAAAGGTAAAAACTGCGTGCTTCGTTTTTCAATTGCTTCTTTGCGATCAGTGTGGAGTGGCACAAAAGTAATTCGCAGGTAACGCTGAATTGCAACAAAATAAGCCATAATGTAATCGACCCAATCGGTCACGTTTTGATCGGATGGATTAGATTGACTGTATTGTGGATCGTCTTCCAAAGGACTAGAAGCATTCATTTTAGGCCCGATTTGTCCTCGACTGATGTGAATCTCTAAATAAATCTCTTTGCATTAAATGATAATAGTAGATTGAATTCAATATAAACCTGTTGAGTTTTGTATTGCGCAAGAACAAGGCCCTCAAAACTGAGGGCCTTGAAATTACTTTGGCACAATCTTTCTTACTTTGTTGCGTAACGCAAATCCATCAACATTTGCGTGATACGAACAGCAGCTTCCTGCAGCTGATATTTTTCACGAGTTTCGCATCGAGATATTTTATCATGTACTTGGAACCAGCGTTCGAAAAGCTCGGAACTCTTGGTGCGGATGAGCGCCATCGAAACAGGTTGTGCTAAAAGAATGCGATGGAGTTCGTGGGCAGTATCCGAAAATTCTCGGATCGCATTTTGTGTTGATCGTCTAAAAGAAGGTGATTCTGTTGATAGCCATTGTTCGGCAATGATGGAAAGCTGTGTACTTTGTGTTTCCAGTGATACAACGAGCTTGGCCAGATCAATAGTGTCAGATGGTTGTTCAATTCGCAGTGCAACACGCAGTGCGTTGATTGAATTATCCACTTTGTCCAGCAGTTGTAGGGCTGCCGGGCTTTCCACCGTGTGGAATAGGGCTGAAAAATCTTTCCAAGACTGTTCTATGTAAGTAAATGAAGTGATTAAATCACTGGTTGATTCGTTGTGATTGACTGTGTCAATCAGGTTTTCTACCGTTCCGTAAAATTCATCTGAAGTAGAGATGTAGTTTGCGGGGGGTAAACTGATCAGGAGTCGAAGTGTTGCTCTGCGAAAAAATTCGTCAACATCTCGTTTGAGTGATTCAGTCAAATGAGCAATTTCCTGGAGATTGGCACCATCCTGCGGTAACCAAAGCAGCTCTTGAATCGACCGATCCTGTTGAACCACTCTTTGGATTCCGCGGTTTAGGATTCGGTTATGATAGGGGCGTAAATGTGTGGCAAATGAATTCCAGGAATCACGAAAAGCCAGATATTCGCGTTTGATGGCATCATAACTCTGCCGATCAATGATCAGGTTAGAGACCTGCACCATTCTTTGCTCAACCTGTTGTCCCTCTCGAACCAGTTCATATCTTTTGGGTTCACGAGAGAGTTCAATTTCAATATCTTGAACTAAAATGCTCAGTGCATTTGCAAGAGCAGAGGTTTGTCTTAAGAGTTCTGTTCGTTTTAGTTGAGGACCAGTTTGTAACAGGTTGCCTAATTTACGATCAGACTCATTCATGCTTGCGATCAAATTTTTCGAGTTTCGATCCAAGCCTCGTACTTGCTCTAACTGAAGTGAGACCACTCTCCACAATTGATCAATCTCACCATATTCTGCGGCGATCATATTTAAGTCGCTATCGCGACGAATTCTATCTGCCAGAATTGATGACCGTGCTCTCACTTTAAGAACGTCAGCCATATACTCTCTGACTCCAGGTACTTGGTACATAACTCGGTTCAGGCTGATTGCCAGAGCAGAGCTGTCTGCAGAGAATTTTTCTAGAATGTCTTTCACTTCATTAACGTTGATTCGTGAAGTGTTCAACTGAGGTGTTGGTGGAAGATCCAAGCCTGAAGGCTTATATTCCCGATCCCGTGTTGCTAATTCCGATTTTTCCAACAGACGTAGCAGGTCGTTTACCAACTTGCTGTTGTTGTCATTGGAAGATTGTGCGGGAGCACTGATGCTGAAACAGGTTGTTGTGACCCCCAAAACCATAAGTGCAATGAAATGATTTGAGGTCCAGGGCAAGAAGCCCTTACGTTTTTTTTGATTCCAAGTAGTGTGGCTGGAGCGGGAATACATTCACACAATCCTTTCTCGTGAATTCTACGGCTTGATTAACCAATGTCTTCCATGACGACACTCTGTTGACTTTGATAACAGGATGGTCATCAAACGATGACTGGTACTTGAGGCCCGTTTTGATAGCAGACGCATCTTTTAAGATCTGATTTGCTGTTAATGGGGGAGTAGTACAACCTTAGTCAGGCAACATCTAACTGTAATCCCCCCATCCCAGGCGGCGAAGTTTACAGGTTTTGTGATTTACGTCAAGAGCATGCTCAAGGCAGCAGCCATCGTTACGAATTCAAACAGTGTCATCGAAATGAGAATATAGCTTTTCTGTAGAAGGTGTTGAGTTAATTGTTAGACTGGGTTGTCTGCGGGCGAGTCGCCGTTTTGCGTTGAGTCTGACGGTTATTTGGTGGTCTGGAATCAATAAAGTGTAATCATAAAATGGACGTGTAATTGTTTGATCCATTGTAATTTTGGGGGCGTTTACCAGCATGTTGTCAATGTTACACTCACCGCATTGATGTTTAGGGTCCTGAGAATGTAGTCGATAAGACAATAGGCATTGATATATAAGGATATAGGACGATGTAGAGAATTCTGGATCTTGATTGGCACACCGAATGCTATGTATCTGATTCAGCCACTTATCAATAACAAGATGACATCAATATGACTTTGGTTGAGAATGAATATTGGTGGTCAGCAATAAAAGGAGATTTTGTGATGTTAGTTTTAACAAGAAAACGGGATGAAGTCATTCAAATTGGTGACAATATTGTGATTAAGATTTTGAAAACGGGCAAAGGGGCCATCAAAATCGGGATCGATGCTCCTGAACACGTTCGCGTGGTTCGAGGTGAACTCATTGAGGAAGAGAGCAAATCTGATGTGATGGATTCTGCGACCGCAACTCAAACCGAACAGACACTAAATGCTCAGTGTGCTTAATAACTAAAAGTACGACGGGACATATTATGTGTGCCGTTAATTATTTTCATTCAACAGTTTCCGTTAAGCCATCACAAAGGAAGTTGATGAGCCGGACTTAAGAGTCGCCAGGCGACTTATTTCGGAGGGGATCATGAACCGATCACAATTTAAAATTAGTCAAAACGAAACCATAAATTCAGCTCGTCTTTTTGTATGGGGAATGGTCATACTGATGACCGCTGTTTTTCTGTCTGGATGCACCACACTTGCGCATGCTGATGAGTATCAATCATATCAGGATAATCATAACCGTCGCTCATACGATCAAAATAATAATCACTCACTTGAAGACCTGTTTCCCCCAGCATACTCCAGAGAGCGGCGCCATCAGCGGCAGCGACCAGTAAGAGAGGAGTCAGGAGCGGATGATTACCAGGCAAGATTAGAAAAATTGTTATATGGAAACGATCAGCAGTATGATCGTCCTCGAAACCGATATGAAAACGATTCAAGAGAAAGACCCTACTCGTCTCCCAAGCGCCAAAACCGGGATTCTTTTGAAGATGACTATGATAGCCAGAAACTAAGAGAGTTAATTCGGGAATTACGTCAGCGATCTTTACCACAATATGATCGAGATCGATATGAGACTAGATTTCCCAATCAAACTCCAGTTGATCCGAATCAGGAATTGAGGAATAAAATATCACAGCGATACTCAAGCCCTTCTGTAGTTACGACACTACAGAATCTTGATTCGCAAAGAGCCTATTCTTTTTATCTGGAAGTGAATCGAATGATTGACTCGCGCCATGTTCAACCTCCTTCCTATGATGTGCGGACAAAAAAATCACTACAGAACCTGATAATTGCTGTCGAGAATCAGCAGTTTATGAGTGTTAATCGTATTTCAGTATCTCCTGAACGGATTCAAATGGCACAAAGAAGTTGGCAGCAATTGATGAACCAGAATCCCGCGCGAAATGCTCAAGAAGCGGTAACGGTGATGCGTCAGGCAGCTGATATTGCAGGAAGTCAGCTGCAACTGCCAGCTACTGCGGTCATTTCTGAGTTCACATATGGTTCGTTAGAAGCGCTCGATAAGCATTCCCGTTTCGAATTTACCCCCAGTATGTCAGGGCCTCGTGTTGATGCAGGAGGTAATAACATTGTGGGAGTGGGAGTACAATTGAAGACGCATCGCGAAGGAGCTGTGATCTTGCGAACCCTCAAAGGCGGATCTGCGGAAAAAGCAGGGTTACAGCGTGGAGATGTGATTGTAGGAGCCAATCAACGGTCGTTCAGGGGGCTATCTCTGGATGAAGTGGCAAGCTTGATTACTGGACCCGCTGGTTCCAGTGTTTCCCTCGATGTTCGCAGGGGAGACAGAGATGCCATAGTGAATCTCAGCCGTCAATCTATTCGTATTACAAACATCAGTGAAGTAAAAATGGTTGATGCACAACAGAAAATCGGCTTGATTCGATTGGAGAAATTTGGTGAAGGGGCCGTTCAGGAATTGGACCAGGCTTTGTGGAACCTGCATCGTCAAGGTATGAAGTCTCTGGTATTTGATTTACGTGGAAACCCAGGAGGTTTACTCACCGAAGCAATTTCGATCTCGAATCGATTTGTTCCATCTGGTCAAATTGTTTCTACCCGGGGGCGAAACCAAGGCGATAATTCTGTTGAGTCAGCCACTCATGCACAAACCTGGAAAATGCCTCTTGTTGTGTTAGTGGACGGTGACAGTGCCAGTGCCAGTGAAATATTTGCAGCCGCTGTACAGGAAAACCGACGTGGTTTGATTATCGGCAGGAAGACTTATGGCAAAGGAACAGTTCAGACACACTTTCCTCTTCAATCCGTTTCAGGAACTTTCTGGTTAACGACTGCCAAATTTTATTCGCCTACTGGTCGTGAAATGGCCGGTGCAGGAGTCACTCCTGATGTTCAAGTCAACATGTCCGAACGGGAACTGGAAGAAATTGGCCCGCTGGATCGAGACCTTAAAGCAGGTGTCAGTGCCATTTTAAGCCAAAGACCTGGGGAACTTGTAAACAATTTGCCAGCACGTCAGCAGGGAAATCCAGTCCGATTTCAATTTTCAGGTTAATTTCAACTCCTTTGTGAATCGAGTATTTACTCGTTCCTGATAAAATCAAGACTCTCGTATTCTATCTGGTCTGATACAAGGCAATGTGCTTTACCGGTTGCCCCGGGTATCAAGACGAGTATGATGCGAGAGTCTTTTTGATTCATACCGGGTTATGATCGGTACAGAAAAATCATGGTACATTTAATCAAAGATGATTTAAAGACTTAAGATGAATTGCGAGATTACACAGAATATTAGAGCCGGAGCCGATCTGATTCGACAGGGAGAAGTGGTTGCTTTTGCAACAGAGACGGTCTATGGCTTGGGAGCAAATGCGCTGAACCCCGAAGCCGTTGCCCGAATTTTTGAAGTTAAGCAAAGACCTCACTTCGATCCCTTGATTGTACATATATCCCATATCAAGCAACTGGATGAGCTCACATACGGATTATCGGAACAGGCAGAAAAACTCGCTGAACAGTTTTGGCCAGGTCCACTGACACTGGTCTTGCCCAAAAGAAAACGAATTCCTGATCTGGTTACCTCAGGATTAGATTCGGTAGCCATTCGTATTCCAGCTCATCCCATCGCACAACAGTTACTGGTAGCGTCAGAACTCCCAATTGCAGCTCCCAGTGCAAATAAATTTGGCTGTCTAAGTCCGACTCAGGCCAGTCATGTGGCTGAGCAACTGGGAAATGAGATCAAACTCATCCTAGATGGAGGGGCATGTACAGTAGGCGTAGAGTCTACTGTCATTCAATGTACTGGCGAGATTCCTGTTTTACTTAGACCAGGGGGAATTTCGCTTGAAGAGATTGAACAATGTGTTGGCCCTGTCAGGCTTGCGCAGATCGAAGATTATGCAGAAAGTAACTCACACCTCAGTCCCGGAATGCTGCCAAAACACTATGCGCCACGAACACGTTTAATGATCGCTGATCAACTCAATGATGTACCAACGGATGGACGCAAGGGATTACTGAGTTTATTCCCGCTCGAGGAGACATTTTTAAAAGGACATCAGTTCTCGGCTCAGGAGATCCTGTCTCCTGCCGGTGATTTAAAGATTGCTGCAGCAAGATTATTTACCGCATTAAGAAATCTGGATGCAGCAGGCGTCGATCAGATTATTGCGTTACGCATGCCGGAAAATGGATTAGGGAGAACGATCAATAATCGATTGGAACGCGCTGCAGTGTCTTGATTTAGTAAAGCGTATCTACCTGTTGGCGATACTCCGTGATACATTCGTGAATCGTTGCAAAGAACTGGCTTCGGTTAATTGGTTTCGTTGCAAAATGATTACAGCCTGCAGCAAGACATTCTTCACGTACTTCACTCATTGTATGAGCAGTCAAGGCAATGATTGGATGATGATAACTTTTGGATCGAAGTTGTTTGGTAGCCGCATATCCATCCAGTTCCGGCATTTGCATATCCATCAGGATAACATCGAATGGCTGACCTTTCTCCGTGGCTTCCAAGGCCAGGTGAACGGCTCTGTTTCCGTTATCGGCTAGCGTTACTTGACAACCTGCTTTTGTCAATAAAAAACGAATTAATTTCTGATTATCAAGCCCATCTTCTGCCAGCAAGATGTTGTAGTCCATCTCAAAATCGATTTTACTATTTGTATTCGCTAAGCTTTCATTATATTCCGATTTGAATGTTAGCTGGTCTACAAACTCGACATCAGTGACTTTTCCAATCTTGACAGTGACAGTGAACGTAGATCCTGTTCCATATTCACTGTTTACAAAGATCTCCCCACCTAAAATATTAGTCAGTCGTTTGCAAATCGTAAGTCCCAGACCTGTCCCTCCATATTTACGCGTTGTTGAAGAATCCGCTTGCACAAATGGCTGAAATAAGCGCGAGAGCTGCTCTTCCGTCATTCCGATTCCAGTGTCAATCACATCAAACTGTAAGCCAGGGGCTTCAGAGTTTGAATCAATTGCTCGAATAACTAATTGAACGGTTCCCTGTTTCGTAAATTTTATTGCGTTGCTTAACAGGTTGATCAGAATCTGACGAAGTCGGATGGGATCGCTTTGAATCCAACTGGGGATTTTTCCATCAATGATGATGCTTAATTCAAGTCCCTTATCCAGAGCTCGAATTTCCATGAGGGTTTTGACATCTTCTATCAATTCGATCAGGGAACATTGAATGGCTTCAACATCAAGTTTATCTGCTTCAATTTTAGATACATCAAGAATATCATTGATCAGTTCGAGTAAATATTCACCATTTTTTTTAATGGTGTCGATATATCGCATCGTTTCCGCGTCATGATTTTTCTGACGCATGATTTCTGCAAATCCGAGGATGGCGGTCATCGGAGTACGGATTTCATGACTCATATTAGCCAGGAAGGCACTTTTGATATCACTGGCTTTTTCTGCCTCTTGATGCGCAATGACAAGGTCTTCAACCATATGATTAAATGTATCCGCTAGACGCCCTATTTCATCTTGTGAATCTACCTGGATTCGATGTTTTACATTACCGGCTGCTATGAGCGCTGCACCTTCAGAGAGTTCTAAAATCGGTGCGACTATTCCACGAGATATAATCCAGACTGAAAACAGACCGAAGATCGTTCCAAGAATCGCCAGGATGCTAACCACCATCTTGGCAGATTGAATAGATGAATCTGCGTCGTGGGTTGCGCTCACTGTATTGGCATGAATCAGGGGATGAACCTGATCGTGAAGCAGGTCATCAATTGAATCAAGTTTGTGCTCAAAGTTTCCAAGAAGTTGATCAATATTATCCGTGAAATTTACGACTTGATTTCCGTAAGAGGTTGCTTGGGCAAACTCCAAATCGATTTCTTTGATGCGTTGTCTCTCGACATGATTCGAAATGGCTTCAAGATATTTGCCTTCAAAGAATTTGAAGTTTTGTTCTGCTTCAAAGATTCGGGATAGTAAACTTTGATTTCGTTGAACGATATATTCTTCAATCGAACCAAACGCGATATTCAGATATTTTTCCATGTTATGAGAAGCATCTGCTTTTTTTATTCCCTCATCAGAATGATCATTGTTCGATTTCACACGCTCATTATCGATCAGCTGATTAATGTGGTTCACGTGATTCACAAATACTTTTAGTGCAGCATTTCTCTGGTCTGCTAACCGAATGATTGCGCCAGACATTTGGTTATAGTCTGAATATCGTTGAGCGATTTCCGTACTGAGATAACGCTCTTCATCTGACTGAGCAAGTTTTTGGTATTGAGAATAGTTCTCGGCAAAACCATCACGGGAAAGAATTAATTTTGTAAGGTGTTTCTGATTTCGATCTCTCACGTAATCAAGCACGGCTCGCGCAATTTCACCTGCTTTGATTTCCATTTCAAGAACCGATTCTTCAAGAGGCTCTTCCACAGTCACCAGCTGTGAAATATCTTGATTGATCTTAGAAAACTGAAATAGAGTGACAATTCCACTTATGACTTGTACTAATACCAATAAGCCGAATGCGAATTTGAGCCTGTCCCCGATCGGCCATTTTCTCAATTTCGTTGCAATTCGTGCAAATGGCTTATGTTTCTGCATGGATTTATTGCTACGTCGGATTTTGAGAGAGGTTAATGTGACAAATGAAGTGGCTTAGGCTTCATTTACAAAAATAAATTCGTGAAAAGTGGACCAAACCCCATCTGGCCATGAAGGCATATCCCTCCAGCAAACTGTATCTTGAAAAATAAATCATGAGGGGAATAGATGGATTTATCGGTTCAAGATTTTGAGATTGGGTTTCACTAAATGTGGAGAGTGAGGGTTACAGCGAAGTTAACAGACGAGTGGATTCTGTTTGAGAGCGGGAATGTTCTGGTGGAAGAGACCTCGGATCGGAATGTGGCCCTTAAAGTGTTACACACTCAGGAATTCAGTCGATCTACAAAAAACGCCAGCACCGTTCAGAGGGGGGTGAACGATACTGGCGATCAACAAAATCTGGTCTTCTAATTGAAAAGCTGCAGCGATCTAGAGCTACTCTTTCAAATCGGCAAGAGTGAAATCTAAGTAGAAGATCGTATTTGCTTCACTTCCAACCAGATAGATTCAAAGCTGCTTTCTCTTGAGAGGTAACATAGTCGTGAATCTGATAATTTCTGGCTAGCACTAAATAAGAAACAGCCAATATCAGGTCATTTTAAAGTATCGAACTTCTCTTAAGCAAACCCATAGAAGAATCGACAAATCGACTTTTGGAGCGATTTTCTGAAATTCTCCGGTCGTTACAGGGGTGTCGATTGTGGCGGTATTTCACGCTTGGGTGAGGCTGGTTTTGGACAGTTATCAGCTGAAGAGTCTATGCACGTACCAGGCACTGCGACTTGATTTCTGCTGCTATTTCGGACAGCGGAAGTACTTTATCTGCTAAGCCCGCACAGGCGACTGCAGCCGGCATTCCCCAGACGACACTGGATGCTTCATCTTGAGCAATGATCGTTCCACCAGCTCGAGCAATGTCGTGTGTACCTTCGATTCCATCTTCGCCCATTCCAGTCAGCATTACCGCCAAGGTCGAGTTTCCAAAATGCTCAGCAGCTGACCTGAATAAGGGGTTTACGGATGGTCTGCAGAAATGCTCAGGAGGATCTTGGTTGATTAAAGTAACTTTTTGGCCATTTTTTTCGCCAATCAGTAGGTGACTACCACCGGGCGCAACATACGTTTTGTGAGATTCCAGCGGCTCATTGTGTTTTGCTTCCACACATGTCCGACCACTATCTTTTTGGATATGTTGTGCCAGGATCTCAGTAAATCCTGGTGGCATGTGTTGAACGATGAGAATTGGAATTGGAAAGTCCACTGGAATTTGAGGTAAGAGCTCAGCCAGTGCTTTCGGCCCGCCTGTGCTTGTACCAATCACTAAAACTTCGGGTTGTTTAAAAAACTTGATGTTTTTTGTAAACAACTGCTTACCCGAGATATCTTTTTGCCGAGTTTGCGTTTGTTGACTGATCTGGTTAGATGTTCCAGGACGAGTCTGGGCAGGGGAAGAGCTGTTTTTAGGTCCCACTGCTTTGATCATCATCACCAGCTCTCGGGAAAGCACACGAATACTTTCTGCAGCACTGGCAGTTTGAGGCTTTGCAACACAGCCCACAGCACCAAGTGAAAGTGCTTTTACTGTGGTTTCCGCCCCCTTGCTGGTTAATCCACTGGCCATGATGGCTGGTACAGCTGGAAAATCTTTCTGGATTTTTTGTAAGGCAGTGAGCCCGTCCATGACCGGCATTTCGACGTCGAGAATGACGACATCAACTGGATTGGAAGCCATCCAGCTTAGTGCACGTTCCCCGTTCATTGCAGTTCCCGCAACGATAATTTCAGGATCTTGTTCAAGTGATTTTGAAATCAAGCCTCGAATGACAGCTGAATCGTCAACGATTAAGACGCGAATGGGATTGGGGGTCATGGCTTTACTTCCCTGCGAAAATAGCACAATGGGATTAAATAAATGTTAAACTTGATGCAGAATCACGAATTAACACATAGGGGCTCTATTGATTACAATAGGTCAAGAAAATTCCAAACTGCAGATTGTAAGATGTTTTTTGAAATGAAAAGACAGACTGTTTTTAGAAAAATGTGTTTATCCGTTATAATTGGCTCGTCACGTTCTCAGTGATAGATAACCAAATGTATTTATAAGTTGAATCAAGCAGATAAATCCCTCCTAGGAAACTCAAATGCCAGTCCATCCCCAAGTGGTCCAATACCTTGAAGAAGTTGCAAAAGTTGACTTACCCTCGTTTGATGAAATGACTCCAGAGCTTATCAGGTCGACGCTTTCTCCTTCACCAGAACCTCATTTTCCCGCTCAAAAAATTGAAGACCTTAAACTCCCTGTCAATCAGACAGAATTACCGGTTCGAATTTACACACCAGAGGAATCCGAAGCGAATTCACCTGCGGCATTCCCCGCACTGGTTTACTTTCATGGGGGTGGATGGGTCATGGGAACATTGGATGCTTATGATGGTCTGTGCCAGGATCTGGCAGGTTCTGCAGGCTGTAAAGTCATATCTGTTGATTATCGAATGGCTCCGGAACATCCTTACCCTGTACCCTTTGAAGATGCTTATGCAGCTACTGAATGGATCTCAGACCATGCAGGCGAATTAGAAATTGATCCGACAAGAATTGCTGTCGGTGGTGACAGTGCAGGAGGTAATCTCGCAACAGCAGTCGCGATTAGAGCCAGGCAACCCAATCGTCTGAATCTTATCTATCAAATGCTTGTCTATCCTGTAACGAATTATCGGTTCGATACAGAATCGTATCAAAAATACGGGATCGACTACTTTCTCACCAAACGCGCGATGGAATGGTTCTGGGAACAATATCTTCCGAATGAGTCAGCAGGACGTGAAATTTATGCATCTCCGCTGCGCTGCAAAGACCTGAGTGGTTTGCCAGATGCAATTGTGATCACAGCGGGTTATGATCCCCTTTATTCTGAAGCAGTCCAGTATGTCGAACTGATGCGGCGATCAGGAGGAAATGTCGAACATATCAATTTTGAAGATATGATTCATGGCTTTTTCAGACGTGCTGATTTATACGATCGGGCATTTGAAGCAGTCCAGCTAACGGGGCGGTACTTAAAGACAGCTTTCTCTAAAGGATAATTCAACAAGATAGTCAATTATTCTTCAGCAGCAATTTGCCGTAAGCGTTTTGCAATCAGAAGTTGTAAAATAAAACAGCTAATTAAGCTCAAATAAAATACAGGCAAAATAATTCCAGCCTCACCAATCGCCACATGAAACAATACAAAAAGAATTTGGAGGAAGGGGGTTGCAACGGATTCAACCAGAATCATCGTGCCGATCGCAAAAGCAAGTGCCCCCCATCTGACAATGAGTGAGTAGAAAGCCAGTAAGTGCAGAAAAAGTATGAATTGAATACCGAATAGCAGTAAGAGCGAGTTGATACCAGAGTTGAAAAAATTTGTAAAACTGTCTGGTGCAATCAATATCAAGAATCCGATTGCCATGCCAACTGGAATAAGGGCACTCATGCATCCGAAGATTTTTTCATAGACAATACGTATGAATGAATGAGGTAGAATCGTGATTAATGGGAGCATTTTCAGTTTTCGTTCTTCACGAAAAAGACGAGAGGTATAGATGGTGCATTCCGCGACTAATCCGACCAGCATCAGTAAGAGTGAGGTGTGTATTAACTCGTTCCAGGAAAATGAAAAAAGAAAACTCATCTTTGAATGCTGATCTAAAAATAACCCTCCCCCTACTACAAAGAGTATCACCGAAATGTATAGAATTGACTTGATAATCAGGACTCTTTTGCCACCCGTTACGAAATGAAATTCTTTCCAGAGGAATGCCAGTTTACCAGGGCGGGATTTTCTCTGAATCTGTTCACCATTTTGTGACATTTTCCTCTCTTTTTTGACATGGTTTGTCATAGTGAAACGTTCAAAGAAGAACCAGGCTGTAATGAAGCAGATGAGCCCAAGCAATGAATTGCCAACGACTTGTGTATTGAACACAGATCCCGAGTATCCAGTGCTCAGAATTGTTTTAATGCGTTCGGTGACTGAAATTTCGTGAGCGAACTGCTGGTACGCTTTGATGAATTGGGGAATCAGTTCGTCAGCAGCAAGGTATCCACGTGCCTGAAGGTTCACCGATATCTTTGTTAAAATCGTGGGAGCCAAGAAAAGAATAAACAAGCCGATCAGGACAAGGATAATTGCTTCGCCTGAGCGTCTAGAATATACCGAACAGAGCAATGAAAAATTGGCAATCAAAATCACGTAAGCAATCATTGCTACTATTGTGGCGCCAATCTGTAATGGAGTGATTCCTCCTAAAGCGATAGCGAGCATTAAAAACGGAAGTTGGCTTATTAAGATCAAAATTATTCTTAATGATCTGACTGTAGATTTCCCCAGAAGGAGACCCAGTGAATCAATCCCGGCTAACTTGAGCAACGGAAGAGTTTCTTCCTCTTTTTCTTCAGTGATGGCGGTTGAGAAGAATCCGATGCCTGCTAATGTGATCAGCCAGAAATTGAGCCACACAATTTTTGTGAAAAAATCGAGTCCAGGTGAACTGATCTTGGAACTGGTTAACCATGATGAAAACAAAATAATGAACACGAGGCCGATACAGACGAAGCGGAAAATGTGTGTTCGTTTGAGACGAATGTCTTTCTTTAATGCAAAACTGGCAAAAATCAATGACCCTTGAAACATCCCGGGCATCTTTCAGTATAGTAAGAAGTGAGTCAATCAGTCTGGCCAGTAAATAGAACTTCAAGTGAATACAATACCAAGCCATTTTTTCGTGAAATGTCAGGTGTTTTCGGAAATAGATTATCTGGGATTTTACTTAGAACAAATAGCTTACCACGATTTTCAGGATAACGATATCTGCGGTTAATATCTTTGGCTGACAACCGCATCGCACGTTGCAGTAAGATGGGAAAGAGTTTTTTTAAGGCAAAATCTTTTTTGGGGTTTCGAGGGTTGATGAAAGGTAAAAGCCTGTTTGGCGTGAAAAAATTAATCTCCATAAGTGGATTTGTATTAAGTACGGTGAAAAGGTTTTTAGAACTGCCTTGAAATTCTAGTCGCTCATTTTCCTTTTTTAATTCATACAATTTTGCACCAAACAGAAAATAAATTTGTTCGACCTCTCGTGGAAATTTATCATCAGTCTCCAATGAGATATGCTCCACTCCTGTTTCATTTGTTAGAAACGAACTGACCTTCACATTAAAGATTGTTTCCGTGGTCTTTCCGCGATGGAAGACGGTACAGGATGAATTAGGTGGAATATCAACTTGCATTTGCCCTTCAGTGCCACAGGTAACAATACCGTTGACTTTCGAATAGGGTTGGCATGCCGAATAAATGTGTGTGTCTCCAGAATATGCGATATCGAAATCTCCTCCCAGTACCATTCCAAGACTTGCCCAGGATGTGAGATCAATTTCGTTATCAGGCATAATGTTAGCGATAACCAAAGAGTGAATTTGAGATGTGCGGTTTGTGCTATGGTGACCAATCACTAAGAAAATCAAACAAAACAGGATCGTTCCAACTAGATACACTCCGTAATAAGTAGAATGCTTCTTTGAGAATTTCATGACCAGATAATAACCTGGACCGGCAACAATCAAGTAAAAAAATGAGAGTAAGAAAATGAAATACCAAATTTGTTTGGGCTTGCTGATCTCGGTCAATGTGGCAAGAATTTCTTCGTCACTGGCCATTGAAAAATGAGTTACAGTTTCCGAGAATTTTATGTCTGTAGACTTGAGTGACTGAGGAGAAGAAGTATCCTTTTCACTTGTCGGTCGGTTTTGGGAAACGCGAGTATTTCTGTCTATCAATCGTTTCAGGTCTGAATTTGAAAGATCGCTCAATTTAGTTTGATAACGGTAAACGGCTCCATTCCCATAGAATACCGGAGTTGCAATTTCATTTAAGGGAGAATACGATTCCGGGAAGAGTGGGAGGTCTCCATTCGAATTTTCAAAGATATGAACAATTCCACCTGAAAAGATCCATTGCAGGAAGGTTGTTCTGCGCGATTTTTCCCACCTAGGAACATGATCCAGAATAACTCCATCTAACGAGTCGACAGCCCCCAGCAAGGGGGGGAACAGGTCTTCGGGGTACTGTTTGATGCCGGGGATGATTCGGTCCAGGCTATCTGGCTGTACTAACTGTATGAGGACATCATTGGTTGTTGGGCGGGGTGATAGAAATGATTGAACATGTTGATTGTTTTTATCTTCCCAGCTCGCTTCCCAATTGTTTGCAGACTCTGCGATATACGGGTAGAACTGCAGCGACTTTTTTTCAAATGGTGCAATATAAGTTGTCGCTGACAGAGTAATTCCGATTCGCTGGCCACGAAATGATACTTGTTGAAATTTGATATCACCTTCAAATGGTGTTGGCGAGGTATTTTCAACCAAAAGCGTGACTGGATTAATTTTATAAGCAACGGGCCGATTGTTGAATCCCCATCGGATGTCATGTATTTCAATGGCCTCTACGAATTGAGGAAAAACAAAGCTGACCACCGAGAAATAGATGACCCATTTCAGTTTGAAATTTCGCGTCTTCATTTTCATGTTGGCAACCTAATACTCTCCAATCAGATTGCCATCATGGCGATTTGCGAGATTTCTCAAAATTTGGAAATCCGTATTTTCACTGATGAAGCGAGTTGAACCATCACCCAGGCAAAAATGGGCACCCCCTGTATGAGCGCTGGAAAAGCCTCCAACTTGAAGCAGACGCTTTTGTTCCTCGGGAGTGTTTGCAATTCCTTCCGAATTTAAATCTTCTGGTTGGGAATTAAGGTCGTCAAGCATGTCATCAGCTTGATCTTCAAAACGATATTCTCCATAGTTTCCGTATCGATAGGCTTGAGCGAATGCACTTTGATTTGGATTCACGAAGTTGATTTTAGTTCCCGTATTTCGAAGCGTGGAGGAAGTTCCAGATGTCCATCCTAAAAAACCGCCATCAAGGGCCTCTCCCACAAAAATTGTGTAAGAACGACCATCTTTCAGGTTTTTTTCTCGGATGCTGCTGTTCAGAAACAAAACGCCGTTGTTGTCGACATCAATAGGTGTCTCTAAATCATTATGGCAACCGACGTAGTTAAAACCACCTCGAGCACTGGAAGGGCATTGAAAACATCGCAAGATATAGTTCGCGGTGAGTCGATTTGTAGAATTGTAGACACCAAATTTGAAGTTATGGCTGCGAAATGCGGCTTTTTCGTCCAATAATGGGAGGATCTGAATTGCCCATCCAACATGATAGCCTTTCGGTTGATTGAGGATAGGGCCTTTCGGATTGACTGTACCAGGGGGTAACAACAAGTGTGCCATCTGATAGTTTTGTAATGCGACACCAATTTGAGCCAGATTATTTTTACAACTGGTACTTCGAGCAGCTTCACGCGCCTGTTGGACTGCGGGAAGTAAAAGCGCAATCAGAATCATGATAATCATTAAGACGGCGAGAAGCTCAATCAGAACAAATCCGGATCGTGTCAGGTGCTTGTGGTGTTTTAATCTCATCGAAAATCTCAATTCCTGAGGGTCTTAGACATTACAGCGAGTTCCCAAGGATGAGCTGACCTCATTTAATAATCAGAAACGAGTTGCCCATCGTGTCGATTTGCTAAGGCTTGATAGAGTGGAACACTGATGTTTTCACTGAGAAATCGAACTGATCCATCACCAATTCCAAAATGCGCCCCCCCTGTGTGATAACTCGAAAATCCACCGACTTGGAGAAGTTGATTATTCCCTTCTGGTGATTCGGCCTCTTTGTTCGGGGTTTCGGTATCAGATTCAGAATCTTCTGAAGGAAAGCGATTTTCAAAGGCAGCGCGGCCTGAAAATAATTTGGCATTATTGAGATTTATGGCAGTACCGGCATTTCGTAAAGTCGAACGCGTTCCTGAAACCCAGCCTAGCTCATTGCCTTCCGTAAGCTCACCGATAAAGAGTGTCTTGGAACTTCCATCGGGAATGTCATCATAACTCACACTGCTGTTCAAAAATAAAATGCCATTATTATTTGAGTCAATAGGAGCTTCAATATCATGGTGCATTCCTGCATAGCAATGCCCCTGATTTGGATTGGAAGGGCATCTTAAGGTCGGAATTCGATAGTCGGCGATCTGTTTATTTACCGGATCATACACGCTTTTATTGAAATCAAATTTATTAAACGCGGTTTGCTCATCAAGGTAAGGCAGAATTTGTAAAATCCAACTGACATGATACCCTTTCGCTTCATTCAGAATGGGGCCTGTAGGATTTACCGTGCCACTAGGCAAAACATTGTGAGCCATCTCATAATTTTGTAGTGCTACGTTGACTTGCATCAAATTATTTTTACAAGAGGATCTGCGTGCTGCTTCGCGTGCCTGTTGAACTGCGGGCAGGAGCAGGGCAATTAAAATGGCAATGATGGCAATCACAACCAGTAACTCGATCAAAGTAAAACCTCTGGTTAAGTCCTGCTGCTTTGAGGGTGATGGTAGATCAATTTGTTCCATGATGATTCCTTCGCTGCGGTTTTGTTCTTTTCAGAAGGAGACTTAGTTTTTGGATATCGTATTACTTAACTTAGAAGGCCATTCACGAATAACTCGGACCCGCTCCAGTCCTTTTGATGGATAGCTGGCGAGGGTTCGAATGGTGATTGACTGATTATTCTGAGGACTCCGGTTTATTTCGATCACGATGCTTCCGGGGAATTTTCCGCCAATCTCTTCTGGTAAGAGGGTCCATGTTTCTCCGGTATAATTTTGTTCTTCGCGCAATTTCCTGACGGCGCGTTGTGCTGCGGCATCTGCAAGCCAATTAGCCTGTGTCAGATATTGCTCTTTTTTCAGCTGTTTGAGCTCTATCGAGGTCTGTTTTAATAGTCCTCCAATCACTGCCAGTGACAACACCAGACAGAGCATTGGAATCAGGACAATCGTTCCTCGCCGCTGAATCCAACGGGACTGGCGTTGCTCACATATATTTGACCCGGGAATGACTGTTTTTTGTTTCATCTTCTCTATCAATTCGAGTTATTTGTTTTAATACGATTTTGAAGAGAGTACTTCTGAGAAACGAGGGACTCCACTTTCAAAATGGTGTTAGTTTTTTTTACGGTCTGATTCTCATGAATTTCTTCAGGGGTAAATTGGAGCAGCATGGTAACAAGCTCCCGTTGGTTTACCTTCTCAATCTGGAATTGGAGAAGTTCGACGGGGATGCGGAATTCATCACTTGCGATGGTTTTCTCGGATTGTTGTTTCAACCTGAGAATCGAATTTTTCGTCTTGTGTTTGGTATAGGTGATTGATGTGTCTGGCTCAATTTCAAGCTTGAGTTGATCGGAGTTGTTACTGTTCCCCGTGATGAGTACAGACCTATGTGCAGTTCCGGCATCCGCTCGAAATTGGCGAGACATTTTCTGAAAACTGAGAGTCTCCTGGATTCGAGCAGTCCCTTTCATTTCCACACGCATGAGAAATCCCAGAGTTGTAATTGATACAGTAAAGATCACTGACATCAGCGAGATCAACAGCAACATTTCAATGAGTGAGACACCTCTGGGAATGACCTTTATGTTTTTGATCAATGTTTTCTGTGATTTTGAGTTTGCTGGTTTGCGTTTATTCATCAGAACTCCCTTCACGATAGAACCACAGGGAAAGGAGTAACGGATCGACAGATTCACCATAGGGATTTTCCCAAGAGAGACGAATTCGCACCTGACGCACTGCCGGATCATTTTCTGTTTGTACCAGCTTCATACTTAATCGAGGTTCTTTCAAATTTAATTGACCGGGAATCTCAGCTTCGTATTCAGCCATTTTCTCTGAAGTGAGGTCATCCCATGAATTTTCAGCAACAATTCTTTCTCCAAGGTTGGCTAATGTAGTTGTCGCGATCAATTTCGCATTGATTGATTTTCTTTGCAGGTTGACCACCTTGAGGGTTGGTATGGAAATAGCCACAGTGGCACTGACAAGAATCATCGAGATCAAGGCTTCAAAAATCGTAAAACCACTTCGCTTGTTCCAACAAGTGTGTTGGGGAGCTATCTTGTGACGATGGATATTCATAATAAATAGAGTTCAAACAAGGTCATAAATTAATTTGACAAGAGGCATATATAGTGCAATTACAAAATATCCGACCAGAATAGCCAGGAATGAAATAATGATCGGCTTCAGGAACTCCAATAGAACTCTTAATTTTCTGGCTCTACGAAGTTCTATGGATTCTGCCAGCGTTCTCAACACATAGGGAAGATTATCCATTCGTTCGGCAGTGGAGCACAAAGCAGCTTCAGTTTCATTGATTACCTTGGCATTCTGCAGGGATTCCCAGGTATTTTCTCCCTGTTTGATTCGTTCATTCACGGATTGAGTGCGCATTCTGACGTCCGCCCAGAGGTGAAATGTTGAGATCGACTCCAGAGCAATTTGAGGAGGTTTTTGAACGGAAACTGACTGCGCAATCTGTCTCAGACAATGAGGAGTATTTAAACGCGGGAACCATTCTGTGAAGAAGGGGATTCGCAAATTATACCACCCATAGTAATTGCCGACTTGTGTCAGGACCAATGCGATAATGGGGAGAGAAAATAGCGGTAAAAATAAATAAAAGTAGGCAACGAAATAATCACTGACATTCATGAGTCCAAGTGTGACCGAGGGAAGTTCGGTTCCAAAATCTAAGAAGATTTTTTTAAATTTTGGAATGATCCAATACATGATAAAACCGGTAATCAGAAATTGAATCGACACTACAACTGTCAAATAAAGAAAGATGATGGTGAGATTAGAGTTATCAGATAAGTGTTTTAGTTTCTTGGTAGACTGAACAGCAGCATCTCGCAGGGCGATTCCCAGACTATTGCTTTCTTCACCTATACGCACTGCAACAATTGCCGATTGGGGGACCAGCCCAGGTGTTGTAGACAGAGAATCGGAAAGTGATTCGCCAGAGTAGAGCCGACTGCTCAAAAGTTGGATCTTTTCTCGATACTTTCGTTTTTGAGTGAGCGAGTACATATCGAGTTCTTCTGCAATCGGGATATTTTTTTCTACGCAAAGTGCGAGTAACCAAAGCAGCTCAGACTCATTGGCCCGTTTCGAAACGGACATGATGTTTAACACCGAGCCAAGAATCACAAAGACCAGGAATACCATGGCAAATGATAACACTACCGTAGCTGCTAATAGCAAGCCCGGTGCAAATAACAACAAAGGTAACCCCAGGACGATCCATCCTAAGACATGTGTTTTATGTGTCAAATTACGTAGTGGCTCGGGTAAATCATGTTCATCTCCCTGGTTAAGCGCAGACGTAGAGAGATAGCACAGATATTCCAGATAAATGGTAAGTGAGAGCAAGAGTGTAATGGGAATAATGAGAAATATTGCTCCTACACCAGAATACTGACTGGTGCTCAGAGAGAAAAAACTGCAGCCAATTAAAATGACACTGCAACCCATCATGAACATCGTAAAGGAAGTCCAACAGGTTTTAAGTAGTGGGTTGACGCCCTGATGTCCAAAATCATTAATTCTGCGCGCAAGAAGAATCGAAGAAATTCCTGCGATAGGAAAATAGACAAAGAATGCCAAACTAATAATAAGACCGAGTACATCCACGATTGAAGCAACTTTCTGACGAAAAAATTAGTTATGAGAGATCATTGAGTAGCTTTATTAAAGGGAGATAGATTGCTACGATCGGCAGGCCAATGCTGACTATGATTCCAATTAGCACAAGTGGCTGCAGCGTGAATACAAGCACCCCTGTCTTCATGTTTGCTTTGGCTTGAAATATATTACTACTGGCACGTAGTGAATCAACGAAAATATCGGGGCGATCTTGCCATTGAAAAATAGGTACGAAATTTTGGGAGAAATGGGGGATTTCAATTGAAGCTTCCAGGAGATCAAATCCTTCCCTCGTTCGTTGCTTCAATAGTACACAGCCAGCAATTAGGTTCGGGTCTTTGGTCGTTTTGGCGGCTAATTCAATTGCTTCAGGCAGCTTGATTTTGGCTTCGATGATCGTAGCCAGCATCCGGCAAAATAATGCAATTGAGGTGTAATTTAAAATATTGCCAAGAATCGGTATATGATTTATGAGGCGCCTACGTATCGCCTGCATTTTGAACAAGTCAAAACTGAACCAGATTCCGGCAAAACTGAATAACAGGATTGCTAAAGCTGATAAACCATAGGAAGAAAGAAAATTTGAGATACTGATCGTCAAAATTGTGATTGTGGGCAATTCTATTCCAAAGTCGATAAAAATTGATTGGAAATTTGTGACCACGGAAACCATCAGAAAATAAAAGAGTGAAAAAGTACCCAAAACTAACACACATGAATAAAAAAGAGACGTCATAACTTTATGCCGCGACTGGACCAGAAGCCTTTGGCTCTCGATATAATTTTCAATAATCGATTCCAGTTGCTCAGTTTGGGCGCCTGCTCGAATCAGTGATTCCAGATTTTGAGGAACATGCTTCAAGTGCCGAGAGAAGCTTTCTTCTGTAGTTGTGCCCTGTTCCAGATCAATGGCTATTCTCTGAAATGTATGAGAGAGTTTTCTAGAAGTGGTCTCTTCAGCCAAGGTACGCATGCTTGCTGAAAGCGGCATACCATGGACATTGAGTTGGGAGATTTTCGGTAAGTGATCAAGGAATTCAGTGTCAGGATTCCACGCTGTTTTACCATACTCAGAGAGTTGATGATTTGAAGATGCAATGTTTTCTGATACAGCATTCGTATCAGGCTGGGGGATTTCTTCTCCAGAACACAAATCCAACCGAACAATTCTCAGGCCTTGTTCCATCAGGTTTATACGCGCAGATTCATCATTTTTTGCTTGCAGGAAGCCATGTTTTTCCTGTCCGTTATCATCTGTGCAAATATAAGAATAATGATTCATTAGGTCGTGGGACTCCCTAACATTTTTAATATTTCAACGAAGGGGATAAACACAATGAGTGTATAACAAGCGGTGATACCACCGGCTATTACAATTAGAAGTGTGACGGGAATGATTCGTTTAATCCAATCAATGCGATTTAAAACGCGCGCTCGATAGACCCGTGCTATTTCAGACATAATCTGGGGTAGATGATTCTGATGAGTCTTTTCCATCATCATCAATTTTATAAAGTCTGGGAACTGTTTGCAGGATTGAATTCCTTCTTTGAGTGAAGTCCCGCGTACCAGGAGTCTGGAAAGAGAGTGCGATTCCGTAATGATTTTTGTGTTTCCTGTGGATTCAGCTGCCAGTGTGAGAGATTCATGCAGGGGAACATCATAGGTCAGCAGGATGCCCGACATTTCGGCAAAAGTCGAATAATTCATTTCTCGAACTAATGTCTGATATCCTGGTATCCACCCATAAGCGATTGTTGAAAAGAGTTTTCCTATGAAGGATTCATTTTGTTCTCGAGCAACAAGGAATGAGAATCGACTGGTTTTCCAGCTGATGAATAATAGGCAGAAAACCAGCGGGATCAGTAGATACCAGCTTTGATAGAATTCAAACAAGGCTGAAATGGAACTCATAAGAGGAGTAATTTCCAGCTGGAACATTTTATTTACGACCATGAGTTGCGGAAATATCATAAAGCAGACAAACAGCGAAAGTAGAAACGCCATCATGAGTACAAAAGCGGGATATAATAATGCGTTTCCAAGTTCCTGGCGTAGTTCCATGCGAGAGCGAGAAAAGGATGTGTAGGCCTGCAAGGCTTCTGGAAGTCGCCCCATTTTCAGCCCCGACTTGATTAATGAAACATATGAGATGGGGAGTGTTTTCGACTCCTGGTCGATCGCATCTCCCAGAGTCTCCCCTTGCTGGACCCTTAAAGCGAGTTGTTCTATGAACTGGCGCGAATCTTTTCTCAAGTGTTTTGCCGCATTCCGCAAACCTTCATCTAATGGGATTCCTGCACGAATCATGGCAGAAAGCTCATCGTTTAGATCAGCCAGGCTTTCTGGAGAGATTTTCTTGAGCTGGAGGGAGTCAGGATTACTCATTCGTTTTTGAATCTCGGCATCTATTTTAGATCGTTTTGGTGAAGTGACCTTACGTTCACGGCATTGTGGTTTACGATGAAGTGTGTTGGGTTAACAGAAATTGGGACATGATATTTCAAACAAGCTTTAGATCCATTTTCCAGCAACACTATCTTTCATGAGAACGCTGATTGAGGGCTTTTTGTTTATAAAGATACAAAAAGTGCTGTTTTTCGATCTTGTTGAATAGAAATTTCTGTTGGAAAAGCACAATCATTGCCCGGCCCGCAGTATTACAGTTTACAGATTCCAAACGGCATATTAAAAAAGGAAACCGTTTTCTAGTAAGTGCACTAGAAATCAGTCTTTGAACAGCCCTCGCTAAACAAGTGATGGCTGTCTTGAATTTCCCAAAATCAATCGTGTCGCAGTGTCACGAATTCAAATCAGGAAAGTTCCTTTCGTATGATTCGGACGAAAATAAAAACAGCATTAAGTACAGCTCAACCAGGAGAAACAATCAAGGTCTCGGGTTGGGTTCGAACACGCCGCGATTCCAAGAGTGGTTTTTCATTTGTTGAATTAAATGATGGCAGTTGTATGACCAACTTGCAGATTGTCATTGATCAAAACGTTCCGGATTATGAGGCTACAATTAAAGATGTTAATACGGGGGCCAGTATTTCCGTGACAGGAAAAGTGAATGAATCACCTGGCAAAAATCAGCGAATTGAATTACACGCAGAATCTTTTGTTTTATACGGTACCGCAGACCCCGATACTTATCCACTACAGAAAAAGCGGCATAGCTTTGAATTTTTGAGAGAGATTGCGCACTTACGCCCTCGAACGAATACCTTTGGGGCGATTACACGAGTTCGTAATGAGGCGGCAGCCGCGATTCATCGTTTTTTTCAGACGCGCGGATTTGTTTACATTCAAACTCCCATCATTACGACCAGTGATTGTGAAGGAGCAGGAGAGATGTTTCAGGTCACCACACTCAACCTGGAACGACTTGCGCAAGTCAAAACAGAGATTGATTTTTCTCAGGACTTTTTTGGAAAACCTGCTTCTTTAACAGTTAGCGGGCAATTGGAAGCAGAAATATTTGCAACGTCAATTGGGGAATGCTATACCTTCGGCCCCACTTTTAGAGCTGAGAATTCTAATACCTCTCGTCATCTGGCTGAATTTTGGATGATTGAGCCAGAAATGCCCTTTTACGATCTCCAGGATAATATGGCGTTGGCAGAAAGCTTCGTCAGGACGGTCATTAGTGATGTGCTTGAAAACTGTTCAGAAGACATGGAGTTCTTTAATCAGAGAATTGATAACACAACGCTCGAAACACTGACGAATATCACGAGCCATGAATTCATTCAAATTTCTTATACGGAAGCAATCGAAATTGTGAAGTCCAGCGGAAAGAAATTTGACTATCCCATTGAGTGGGGGAGTGATATGCAGTCAGAGCACGAACGATTCTTAACGGAGGAGTATTTCAAACAGCCGGTCATTGTTTACAATTATCCGCGAACGATCAAACCGTTTTATATGCGCTGTAATGATGATGGAAAAACCGTTTGTGCCATGGATGTGCTTGTGCCCGGTGTTGGTGAGATTATTGGCGGAAGCCAGCGTGAGGAGCGTTACGATGTTCTGATTGATCGGATGAAAGAGGGGGGATTAAATCCGGATGATTATTGGTGGTACACCGACTTGCGTAAATATGGTACTGTCCCGCATTCCGGGTTTGGTTTAGGATTTGAACGCCTGATTCAATTAATCACTTCAATGACCAATATTCGAGATTGCATACCATTCCCCCGAACTCCGAAAAATGCGGAGTTTTAATCTTCCATCACAGGTGGTTCGAGTACATTGATTTATTGCGGCAGCAAGTGTTGCTTAAACCATTTCACAACAGCTTCACTGGCCCGGCTATGGTCGTCCCCCTTAAATCCATGAGCCGCATTTTCAATGATCAGTAGCTCTGCAGGCACCTTTTGTGTCTGAAACTGTTTCATGATGTTTTTGCTGTGACTGATGGGAACAAGCTGGTCCTGATCTCCATGAATGAGCAATGTCGGCGGATCATCCTGTGTAACATGCAGTAAAGGAGAGAAATCATCTGCCAGATCTGCATCAAACTGGAGCGCTGGAAAGCGGTGATAATAAGGTGACTTCTCATCAACAAACTCTCGTAAATCAGTCGGAGGGTAGTAAGCGACGACGGCAGCCACACGATCGCTGCTTTGCAAGACTTTGTCCTTTGCTTTTGGGTTTCCTTCATCTGAAGTTGTTCCCAAGACCAAAGATAAATGGCCACCGGCACTTCCCCCCCAGACGCCGAGCTGATCGGGACGGACTCCATATTCATTTGAGTGAAGTCGAATAAATCGCACGCTACGGCGAACATCATCCACGACTTCCGGAATGATAAATTTAGGACTGCTGCCATGCCTGACGGAAAAAACAGTAAACCCTTCATCGAGTAAGGGCTTAAACCAGCCGAGCATGTTTTTAGGATCCGTCCATTTTGAATACCAGCCGCCGCTTACCATAAACAGTACAGCAGCTCCGTTTGCCTGTTTTTGAGGCTGGTAAACATCAAACGTCAGAGCCATTCCATATTTATGACCATAAACGACATCTGGTATGATTTTCACCTCATTTTCAGCAAATGTAGGGTGAATGGGGATCAAGAGAGAGGTAAGTACGATGGCAGTGAAAGCGACTTTCATGTTCTTGCTCCAATAAAGAACGTATTCGATTGGCATTTGTGAACTTTACAATTTTCAGTTCAGGTAGAAACAAGCAAACATAAATTATCTTGACGAGCGCACGCCAAAGGCAAGGATGATGAGTGGTTTTCAGTCTGAATTGCAAAACAAAATGATTAGAAGTGGTTTCATAACTTATTAAGTAAGGTGAACACGCACGCGAGTTGTGCGAATCCTAAAAACAAATGACTGTATCTTTCATACCGTACTACCAGGCGACGAAAGTTGAACAACCAACTGATGGTGCGTTCGACTTTCCAACGGCGTTGATATCGCCGCAATGCACGCCCATCCTGCGTCGCTGGTTTTACACGGTTCTTGCGATGCGGACAGATCAGCTCTATCTTCCGTTCCGCCAATTGTGTGCGCAGGGGATCGCTGTCGGCCGCACGATCATAAATCAGGCGATCAGGGTCGCGTGGCAAAATGCGCTGGTCCAGCAGGGACTCAATCAACTTCACCTCTGCCGGCGAGGCACTGGTACGATCCAGAGCGAGAGGGAGTCCGTTCCCGTCGACCAGCAGCATAAGCTTGGTTCCCTTTCCCCGTTTTGTCTTGCCGACATCGGCGCCCCTTTTTTTGCAGGGCAAAATGTGCCATCCCCGAACGCTTCCGACCAGACTACCAGCTTCCGGCGATCGAGGTGTTCGAGTAATCGCTGCCACGCTTCCAGGAACACACCGTCTTCGGTCCATTCCTTGAAACGACGCCAGCAGGTGCTGGGCGATGGTAAAAATGTTGGTAAATCTTTCCATCGGGCACCAGTCCTTAATACCCAAAGGATTCCTTCGAGGCACTCGCGGGCAGCCACTCTGGGCCGCCCTCCGGCTGCGTTTGCCGGTGGTTCTGGAAACAGATCTTTGATCAGAAGCCATTGCTCGTCCGAGAGTTGTGGTTTTGGTTCCGTCCTGGACCCGGTTATGTTGCGACCTGTGGCAGGTCGGGACACGCGGGTCATGGTCATAATGAGACCTCCTTTCTGGGGAGGTACTCTTACAAATACTATACCAAACTGTTCACGTAATTTTGGGTTTTGAAACTACCTCTAGAGACTCAGTGGAGTGATGGAGAGGAGAGATACGACATGCCAATGACATCAAGTTCTTTCTACAGAAGTATTGATAGAAATAGATGGTGAAGCGTTTGGCAGCCTCTAGTAAAGGCTCAATGCTTGACTTAGAGCGGGAACAGAGAACTCGTGCTCAGCAAAAACAGATAAAGACTGAATTAAAGCAGACGATTGATCAGGCACGTGTTGGAAAAATCCGTCCTTATGTCAAATTTCAGTGGCCCGCAGTTCAGTTGGATGAATGGCAGTGGGATATTCTCGAGTCCCTGTTTGATCCCACAATTCGGCGTGTTTTTGTCAAGGGAAATACAGGGTGTGGGAAAGGGGCGGCGGCCGGTATCGCCTGTTGTATTTATTTTCATATTTGGAGTGATGCCAAAATCATCATTACCCGCGATTCCATGAAAATGGCACAAAAAATTGCCTTTGGGGAAGTCGATAAATGGTGGCGGGAGATGACGGTCATTCCTCCGGGCTCACTACAAATCTCTGGTGTGTATGATAACAAGCAACATTCAATTACGTTGGCTAATCCACAGCACATCGAAGGTTTTCGAGGTGCTCATTCACCCCATGTTCTATTCTGGTTTGATGAAGCGACGGCACCAAACCTGGAAGATAAATACAAATTGGCAAATACACAGGCCAAGAAATTTCTAGCCCTTTCCAACCCTTCTACTCTCTCGGGAGCCTTTCGAGATGCATTTCCAATTGTCGAACCCGATAAAACCCAGACAATTCTTGACCAATATGGAAAAACTCGTTGTATCACAGTCAGTGGTTGGGAATGCACGAATGTCAAAGAAAAGTGTCTTGAGCAGCCGATTGCACCTATGGGAGGAATTGAAATAGCGGGGACTTTCTATCCGCATGGTACTTCTATCGAGAAAACGCACTTCGATCAATGCCATCCAAAAATTCCGGGTCAAACCTGTTACGATGAATTTATGGCTTTGCTGCATGATTCAGATCCACTGATTCGAAATGTTTATGCACTCGGTAAGTTTCCTGATCAAGATCCTGATAAGCAAGTGATTCTTCCTGAATGGTTGGTTAAACCAATCAGATTCTGGCGACGATGGAATCAACTCTGGTTGCGTGCCAGTCAAGGAAATCATTCCCTGGCTTTAAAGATCTTGGATCACATCTTACCAGTGGAGGGATTTGGGCTGGACGTTGCAGCATCCCGGTATGGAGACACTTCTGTACTCGCAGTGGGAGGACGATATGGGATTCGTGCCATCCATGAGTGTCAATTCTCTGATACGCAACAAACAATGGAGTGGGTTTTGGAGACAGCCCTTATTTATGGAATCAACTTAAAACAGGGAGCTGTCCCAATCGCCATTGATTGGGGAGGTGGTTATGGCAATGCAGTGGGAGATCCATTGAAAAAGTTAAATGTGCATGTCATTGAAGTTCACGGGAATGCAGCCAGTGATCTAAATACAAAAAAATATGCCAATAAACGAGCAGAACTTTATGGTGAAGCCGGAAGACGACTTGACCCAGCAGGGGACTTTCGCATGATGCCGTTTGGGTTGCCTGATAACGAACGATTAAAGGCTGAGTTAATCGCGCCCGCAAAAATTTATTCAGGGCATGACGGGGAAAAGTACTATATCACTCCCAAAGGCCGCCGCGGGGCAGACGAAAACTATATGGGAAAAACCTTGCGTGAGATGCTGGGACGATCGCCGGATCGGGCAGATGCAGTTGTCTATTGCTTGTGTGCAATACGAGATCAAAGTCGACGCCGTCTGATTGTGGCTTAGAAAATTAAACAAGTGGAAAATTCAATCAAGAATTTTCAGTTGAACAGGAATGACCGATTATGTGGAATCCAGTTAAGCAGCTAGTGTCACGTTTTAAATCTCATCGGTTTGCAGTTGCTCTGCGTGCTGTTTTAGGGGCAGGACAACCCGGTTCCTGGAGTAGTGATCATCGCCAGGAATCGGAACAATTTACTGGTTGGACTTTCGTTGCCGTCAGGGCCATTTGTCTGCAGGCCATGCAGGCTTCTGTGTTTGTTTACGATGATTCGGTCAACGGATCAAAACAAAAACGAATGCAACAGAGAATTCAGGAAGAATCTGGATACGGTCAAACGAAAAGTTTATATGCAGGTGAATATGGTGCTTCAGCACCTCTCCCCAATGATCATAGCTTATGCAAAATATTAAAACAGCCAAATCCTACACAATCGGGAGCCTCGTTTCGTTATGAACGTGTCTTACAGTTGCAGCTGACGGGAACAAGTATTGTTTGGAACGTACCCAATAAATTCGGCAAAACTGTCCAACGGTATGTCATACCAACAGCGATTGCGACACCGGTTGCTCCCTCCAGCGAACTACCAGAAGGGGGATATAAAATTCAGACAGCATCCATACGTTATTTCCATGAATCTGCGGGACACAGTTTTATTGATTCAGGGACATTTCAGCAGGTTGCCGGTAAAATAATTCCACTTTTCCAATTGCAAATCACGCGTTGGCCCCATCCGCTCTATAAAGATGATGGACAATCACCTGTCAGTGCAGGTGCCAGATGGATTGATTCCGCAAATCAGATTGATGCCGCTCGCTGGGCGCAGATGAATAATGGTGCCGATCCTTCTATTGTTGTGACCTGTGGAAAAGGCATGAATCCGACGAAAGAAGAGCTCGAAGCAGCAGCTGCCATGTTTGAACAGAAATATGGCGGAACAAAAAATAGGAAAGGCGATTTTTACGACGGGAGAGCAGGTGGTCTCGCTGACGGCTACTCCCAGAGAGATGGCTTACAATGAATCGTTCGTACAATTCAGAGATGCTATTCTAGCTTTGCATGGGGTACCAGGAATTGCCGCCGGGATTTCTGATGGAGGAAGTTACGCCGCTTTTTATGCAAGTTTGAAGCAGTTCATTTCACTCACAGTGCAACCAATTTTGGATTTGTTAGCGGAAGATGATACCGAACGCTTAGCGCCTCAGTTTGGTAAGAGTTTAACCGTGGAGATCGAAGCCACGCACATTGACGATCCAGATATACTTGAAAAACGCCTGGCAACAGATATACGAGCGCAGATTATTAAAGTCGATGAGTTGAGGGCCATTCGCGGCTTGCCTCCTCTGGGAGACAGACAAGGTGGCGGTCAATTAGTCAGTCAAAAAAAGCAACAGGAACCTTCATCCAACGTACCGGATAATAACGACTCCAGCCCTCCTGCTTTGTCTGAGGGTAAAACGATTCTGAATTCGACAAAATCGAACTCACGGAATTAACTGGCGGAGGGTTCCAACCAATGAAGAATTCATCTATTTTTTTCAAAGCTGGCGATGAGATAACTGACCAGCGAGCCACTTGCAAGATTCACAGTGACTGCAGCAATGGGAATCCATTGAAAGCTAATCGGATCTAAGTCAGTTGGTTTGAAATTAGGGACAAAAATAGGTCCAGAGAACGCAATCAGAACAGCAGTTGCTGTTCCCAGTACTGTGCCAACCAGGACACCGGCAGGTCTGGCAAAGGGAATAAACAGTGCGAAAAAAAACAGGCAGAAAATTGGCGTGGTCAACAAGTTTGCCGTTTTATTCGTTACAGCTGTAATATTCCCAGGAATTGATCCCATAACTGAGCTTGCCATCACTACGATTGCACCAATACCAAATGCCAGTAATCTCGCCGAAAGAATATGTCCTCTTTCCGTTTGAGGCTTGCGATCAAAGCGGTCAAAGAAGTCTGTCATCACGACCGCTGTGATGGAGTTCACACCAGAGTCAATACTCGACATGGCGGCAGCAAACATGGCTGAGACAACACAGCCTGAAATTCCTACAGGAAGATGGTAAGCGATATAATGTGGAAAGAATTTGTCAGCATCTTTTTTCAGGTCAATTCCTGCTGGAATTTCATTTGGAAATTCTTTGAAGTATCCCAGCAGCGCGAAGCCAACCATGGCGAGTGTCAGTGAAACGACAACGGAGACAGTTAATTGAATGGCTAGTGATTTCCGGGCCGTCTTGGCATCTTTCGTTGACATGAAACGTTGTACGGAAACTTGATCGCCACACGATGTGGCGACATACCAGATTAAAATTGACAAAAATGTCCCAACGTAAGTGACTCTTGTCGATGGGTCAAAACTGAAAAACGGCTGTGTATCCCAATTCTCGTTCCACTCCGTCGGAAACCAGCTAAAACCACCCAGATGGTAAGTAATGGTGGCAATCACCAGTAATGCACCGCCAAACAAGAGAATCGTCTGGATTAAGTCAGTAATTACAACAGCGCGTAATCCACCCAGAGATGTGTAAATAATTGCGACTAGACCAGTGCTCAACACGATATAGGGGATCCATGTTTCGTCTACATTCAGCATTGTTGTAATCGCTTTAGCCGTGAGAAAAACGAGCAACGACATCCAAATTAAGCGAAGGCCGATGAACATGATCGCACCCAGCAGGCGAATCCCTAGCCCTAATTTGTCTTCCAATAGTTCATAGGCACTGGTCACTCGTTGTTTCATGTAAACCGGCAGCATGACAAATCCGACGATAATAAAGATAAACGGCATCGCCAAATCTTTGACCAGATAGACCGGCCCTTTACCAAGGATTTCTCCCGGAGTTGAGAGATAAGTAATTGTGCTGAGCAGTGTTGCGAATAAAGAGACCCCAATCAGAATGGGGTTCATCTGGCCGCTACCGACAAAGTATTCTGACGTATCTTCTTGCCCCCTGCTGAAGTACCAACCCAAAAAAATAGTTGAGACCGCATAAAATGCAATGATGACCCAATCGATTGGATGCAGGCCTTTATTGACTGGGAGTGGGTCGGGAATTGTTTCTGCCGCTGATAGGGGGCTTTGCAGGAATAAGATAGTGATGAGCGTCAGATAGAATCGTATCGATTTCAATATACTGTTTCCTACTTAATTTACACAGATAATGGCAATCTCTTGCCTCCACTGTAGATTTTCGAGCAGAATCAATCACCAGTATGCTGATATCAGGATACGATTTCAATTCTGTTGTATCAAAGTACATAGTAAATCAGAAGTATCTCCATTATGCTTCATTCAGGACCGATTGACTGATTTCAGAGGCACTGTTGAAAATTGTTTTGTTCAGGTTTGAAAAATAAAAACGCAATGTCTACTAACAAAAAAATCAAATTCAGTAATAAAAGAACATGGAGCCACGACTTACCGATTAGTTTTCTGATGCAGCAAGGCGTGGAAAATCCGGGAGTACTCTCCTTAGCTGCAGGGTTGGTCGATCAAAAGAGTTTGCCAGCTGGTCTCACAAAGCAGGCGTTTGATCATCTCTTTGCAGATCCCAGGACTGCGAAAGAGGCGCTGCAATATGGGACGACCGCAGGATCGTTAGCGTTACGGACGCTCTTGCTGAAACATTTATCCCGACTCGAACAAAAATCAGCCGAAGCATTAGGGATCACTGTAGATAACATGATCGTGACCACTGGTTCTCAGCAGTACCTCTCGTTACTGGGAGAGGTATTGCTTGATCCAGGTGATATCTGTCTGGTCGCAGCTCCGACCTATTTTGTTTTTCTTGGAGTCTTGCAGGGCCTGGGAGCGCGCATCGTTTCTGTGGAAACAGATGAATTTGGAATGCGTATGGATTCACTTGAAGCGACGCTTGCAATGCTGGATTCACAAGGACAATTAAGTCGAGTCAAAATGATTTATCTTGTCAGTGACTATGAAAATCCATCTGGTGTTTCTCTTGCATTGGATCGCCGTAAACAGGTTGTGGAAATAGCGCGATCCTGGTCCAGGGAACAGAGGATCTTTGTTTTGGAGGATTTGGCGTATCGTGAATTATGCTACGATGGTCCAGTAGTTCCCAGTATCAGAAGTTTTGATACAACGGGAGAGACAGTGATTCTGACTCAAACGTTCTCTAAGAGTTTTTCGCCGGGTTTAAGAGTTGGCTTTGGTGTTGCTCCGGATGAAGTTTGTGCAGCGATTCGAGATAAGAAGGGTAACGATGATTTTGGCTCTACAAATTTCAGTCAGCACATTTTAGCCACGGCCTTGCGCGAAAATCTCTACTACGACCATGTGGAATATTTAAGAACCGTTTATCGCGAGAAACGGGATTGCATGCTTCAAGCAGCCGATCTTCATTTTTCAAATATTCCCAATGTACATTGGGTTCACCCGAGGGGGGGATTATATGTCTGGATGACATTGCCTGACGGAATTGAAACGGGATTCAACAGCCCCTTATTCCAGAAAGCGATTCACGAAGATAAGGTCATGTATGTCCCCGGCGAGTTATGCTATGCCGTTGATACGGGACGGGGAGAGAAGGAACAGCCTTCGATTCAAAAAAATCACATGCGTCTGACGTTTGGTGTACAAAATCTGGCAGGGATTCAGGAGGGTATGCAGAGGCTGGCAAATGCGGTCAAGTCCTTTGTGTGACGTATCTTAAGAATTCTTTCTTGATCCTCTTGGCATATTAAAGTGAAGCCTTGTTTTTGGAAATTGACTCAAGTGAGTTTGACGGTTATGACGATAACGCAGGCAGGGTTTTGTGGTTTGATTTTACTATAGTGGCGCCGTTGGCTACTTTAATATTTGGTTCTGATTTTAAATCACAAAACAAAAACTCCAGGACTTCCTCAAAGAGTAAGCAAATTAATGGGTATTTGTGATTCCTGCCATTCTGGGTGTTGTCGATCTTTCGCAGTCCCGATTTCTGGTGCAGACATTCATCGCTTTACTCACCATGAGAATAAGGCGTTTTGGGATTTTGCCTGTCGTTGGGAAGATTCCGAAGGCTTGATTTCGCGTAATCTTGCTCCCCATTTCTATTTTGCGGATGATCCTGCTGTTCCTTTTGTAATTTGTTTAAAACACATTCCGAGCGTCTCATTTCCGGGAACGACCAAGTGCCGTTTTCTGACAGAATGTGTCCCCGATGAGGAACATCCTAAAGGCTTAGGTCGCTGTAGTATTTATGGAAGTCGTCCTCATACTTGCCGCAGTTTTCCTGCGAAGTTGAATGATTCCAATGAACTGGCAATTCTATATGATATTCCCAGCAATGGTCGGAATGGAGAAGCCGCCTACGATTTATGTCCTCGGCAGTGGAATGCTTCCGATCTGGAACCAAATGATACAATTCAGAGTCTGGTAATCGCCCAATATGAAATGACATTTTTTAGTAAAATTGCAGCGATCTGGAATCAGAACCCAGGTGAGTGGAATAATTTTCCAGAATTCATCGATATCATCTATTCAAATCGAATCAGTTCAGAACCTCAAAGTAGTTCGAAGCAAGTTCCATCAGAGGTGGGGCAAACAAAATCACATTCTACTGAAGGTTTGGGCCCAGCTCGCAAAGCAGCCTGAGTATGCCGCTTCTCCCAGGCAAAAAAGCACGACTCTTTTGCCAGTTTCAAGAAGTCTCTTTCCCGAGTACCTCAACTCAGTAATTTAAAATCTCAAATTGCAGAGAAACAAATGCGAAACTCGTATTTTGCTATCTGAAGTAATATCAGATTTTCTGCTTTAAACCGGTCTGCTCTTCTCTCTGCAATCATTTGTGCTTTTCAACGTTGGGAAATTAGCACAAAATTCTCAGCAGCAGACTCTAGCGACCGCTTTCAGATAAGAAACAGCTGAAGATCAAGAAGTTCTTCGGCAACAAAAAATCAAAAATCGGTTTGTATCAGCTTGACCTACAGGTGCCGAACCTTAAAACACTGCCCCGTCGCAAACATTATTTTGTTTCTTTCCGGGGCAGACTGTGAATACAAAAACAATACCTGACTCACTACTGGCTACTCTCAAAAATCGGCAGAAAAAAATTGGCACTTTCTGCAGCATTGCCGGAAAGCCCTCTGATCTTTCCTTAACGTGCCAGGCACAGCCAATGGTTGACGAACGATTAATGTCGGCACGTGCAATCATCAACACTCCGCGTGAGGATCGTGAAGGCGATATTATCGTCCCTCAAGGCGTCCAACTTGAGAATTTCCGCAAGAACCCGGTCGTACTCTGGGAGCATGGGCTAGGAGAAATCACACGTCCGATTGCCAAATGCCAACATCCCGACGGCGGCTTGGCATTAGAAGTCGAAGAAGAACATATTTCAGCAACTTCTTACTTCACGGAGAAATGCCTGGAGTCTGTGCAGATTTTTCATCTCATTGCTGAAGGCTTGGTTAGAGCAACATCAGTTCGAGCAGTTCCGCTCAAATCGTTTACTCGTAAAACGTCGAATGATGGAATTGGAATAGTTCTTGAAGAATGGGAATTAATTGAATGGTCGTGGGGAGCATTAGGAGTGAATCCCGATGCAATTGCACGAACCATCGATCGAGGGACGATTGAAGGACGCAAAATCACGGAGCCACTTTTGAAATCATTGAAAGCAGTTCTGCCTCCCAAAAATCATACGCTGCCTGGCTGGACACATCCAGAGAAGCAACTGTCAACGGAATGTACTCTCGAGGAACGTCCAGAACCAGAACACGAGAAGGGAAAAATGAATGATCACATTTGTCACAATAATAAATCGGTAAAAGAGAAAAAGGCAAAACCATCTGGAAACGGCAATGATGGAGAGCAGACGAAAGTAATCAACAAAAGTCATTACGTTTCGGCTCCCCCGGTATATCCCAGTGAATTGATTCCATTCGGGGCACAAGTCTTAAAAACCATTCGAGTTTCAATTCTGGAACTGATGGCAGGTGTGGATTCGACAGCTGTCGTGTTAGAGAACGAACATGTCAAATCGTACTTGAAAACATTTTTGCGATCTCTCGAGGCAGAACAAAGATCTGTAGAGAAGTTATTTAAAGAGAATTATGCCCACTTGAAGTGTCGAGTCGAAAGTGAAGATGAAATTCGCACGAGTGGTTTTGCAAATAAGCTGGTCAGGCAACTTGCAAATTCCTGTCTGGACTCCGAAAAGGGTGGCCACCTGCAAGACACTAACCAGTACAGAAGTTTGAATTCATCGTTCCAGGCACAAAATTTAACCCCTCAACAACGGCAAGGAGTAATGGAAATTTTAAAACAAGAGAGAACCGTTCATCAAAGTCAGCCCGCTTTCAATAAACCAATAATTGAGCGGAACGTTGAAGAGCTCTCTCAAGCAGTCAAAGAGTTACAGCAAAAATTATCTGATCTTTTACCTGCCTGAAAAAATTCGATGAAATGCATGTCGCGGAAAGAAGAATGTCCAGAATCTCTGGGAAATGACTGAGTTGTCGAAAGATAAATACTATTTGTAGAAAGGGCATTTTTATGTCTGAAACACTGGAAGAAAAAGTGAAGTCTCTCTCATCAAACATTGAAAATCTGACGAAAAGTGTTGACCAGTTAAACACTCCAGATATGAGCGGGATTCATCATGATGAGCAGGGGCGATTATCCAGTTACTGGGAAACTGATGAGGGCCAAACGAATCAGATCTCATTAAATAAATCCCATTCCAAAAATACGCGAAGGTTTCCTGCGGGATATAAGCCATTTTCGGAATTTCAATCATTTGGTGAATTTATTCGATGTGGTTTTAAGGACCGAAGTGAGGTCATCTCTAAAACAAAAAAATCATGGGGTATGTGTAAGGCAATCCAAGGAATGTCAGAAATTGTCGGCGCTGACGGAGGAATCGCCATTTTGCCGGAATTTCATCAGGAAATTCTGACGCGCATTTATCAAAACGACATTTTCAGCCGGACCGATCACTATCAGGTCGCTGGGAATAATATGACATTTCCCACAGATTCAGAGACCAGTCGTGCCGATGGCTCACGCGCCGATGGTTTACGTGCCTACTGGGTAGGAGAAGGTGATCCCCTGACAGGCACTTCTCCTAAGCTTGGAGAAACAACACTCAAACTCAATAAACTGGCAGTTCTTGTTTATCTGACTGAAGAATTAATCAATGACAATGGCATGGCTCTGGAATCTTATGTCAACAAGAAAGTGACAGAAGAAATGGAGTTCATGCTGGGAGAATCCATCTTTAATGGGAATGGAGTCGGGAATGCGGGTCAGTTGAGTTTGTTTCGAGACGAACCTGTCGAAAGAGTTGTGCCAGCTCCCTGTTGTAATCCAAAGCACCCGAAGGGATGCCCAAAAGGAACCGCACAGAAACCAAAAGTATTGAGTTCAAAGAATCTGAAAGTCTACCAGCACTGGAAGGAGTGTAAGGCAGTGGATCTGTTCCCTGATGACGATATCGTGAAAAAGCACGCGGCGATCATCCAAGAGATTGTAGACCAGGCGAACGAGCACAAACAAATGCATATGATGTCGTTGATGATGATGGGTAATCCGCGTAAATTGTCGGGAGGCACTGACACGAAAGTCGTCATTAAAAACGAAATTGTGCAAGCCTACCAGGCGCAGTATGAGACAAAGAAGAACTCAACCGGTGAGCTTGTCACTAAGTTGGTAAATGTAGTAGACAACGCGGAGACAGAAGAGCTTGAAAAACAGGCCCTTGCCGCAATCGATGTGGAGAACATCAAGATCTTTACAAAGGATGCCGGATCGGGTGTTTATGCCGGAATGAAGAAAGTCCAGCTTGACGGAGCGATTCAACAGGTGGCTTTTTCGATCAATACTTCCGGCGGCATGACAACCACGGTATCGCGCAATCAGGAAGTGAATATCTATGTCCCCGACTTTGATGAGCGCCAACGCAATATCGCCTTAAAAGACATGGTCAAAAAACACAACGAAACCGTCGATAAAACCGATCAAGTAGAGCCGAAGGACAAATAATGCTGAATCTATCAATAGACAGTCCCGGCCAGTGGTTCAGTTGTTTGAATGTCGGCGACAAGTACGAAGCGAAGGCGGACCGACGTAAGGAAGAGGATCTGGTGATACCAGGATTTTCGCTTGTGGAAATCGTCGGTATTCGAAAAATTAATGACGATCATTTCGTGCATGAGGTGCGGTTGAATCGTGAGCGAACCGACAGATCAATTGAATCGGATAAGAACAGCGTAGGGTCTAGTGCTAATCAGGGGTTTACTGGACCAGGAGACATCCTTGCTAACCACAAGGGACGGTTTAAATTCAGTCCTGCAATGTGCCGCTTTACGGGCAGTGAAGAAGATACAGACAAAATCTACGGTCGCTATAAGGCACCAAAGCGGACAAGCGGCGGCAGGTATTCACCTGCGGATTATGACTACTTCGAACGCCAGGAGGAGCTGTTCGGACAGGGGCAGAGGGTTCAGTTACTGGGATCTCCCGACGGATCGCTGAAACTTCCCTCCGGGGACGATAATTCAGACCAGCAGTTCATCACCGGCTGGGACGTGCTGGGCGTCTATAAGTACAACACCGGCGAAAAGATCAACGGTAAAAAAGAGGACGACGACAAAACAAAGAATTTGCTCGTCATGGTGGCACCTGCATCATCGTCGCCACCACCCAGTGTGATTTTTATGACGAAAGAGGACGTCACGAACGAGGTGTTTCGGGCTGGATCAGTGGCTGTGGACCTCTTGGAGTATGTTGATCCACGGTCCCCTCGGTGGAATCACAAATTCCTGCTAGATTTTACCGGAGTGTTCGGCCATGAATACGCCTTCGAAATCCGAGATCAACACGGCAATTTCATAGGACCGTTTTTAATCTCAACAGACGGGTCTGATATCAAGGCTGCCTTAGAGTCGCTGTGGTGGGTTGGTGCAGGCAATGTGACGGTTCACACTCCAGGTCAACGGACCGGTCGATTCATCATAGAATTCATCAATGAGTTGGCAGGAACTCGTGTCTCCGCACTTTATTGGCAGCGTGTCATTACAGTTTCTACGAACCCGCCTGAAAACCTGCTCGGCGGGGTTCCGCAAGTTCCTCCGATTCAACTGTATGACATGGTGGAGTTCGATTACCGAATCATTCCGGGGGTGCATCGCGTGCAGATCACCCCAGCTTCAAAGCCCCTGTCGTATTACCAGCGGTGGTATGGCGGTGGTGGTTATTACAGCGGATACTACGGCTGGGGATACGGCTACGGGTATTACGGCGGCTGGGGAGGCGGACCTCTCGGTTACTTTGGCGGCAATTATTATGACGGCGCTGGGTACGCATACGATGGTTACTATGGTCCAAACGGCTATGATGCTGCCCTCTTCGCCGGTCCGTATGATCGTGATGAGAATGGAGAGATTTCATCAAGCGGGACGTTCAACGAGCATGGGTTTAACCAGTACGGGTATAACAAAGATGGGTATGACCCCGCTGGTTTTGACGTCAACGGCCTGAATGCAAACGGCGAGACGTGGGGGTACTACGGCGTGTGGGGGCATCTTCACACCGGCCTGTTATCGCATCAGGAGAGTGTTGAACACAAAAACGACCACGGAATCGTGAACAACTACGCAAACAACATTTACCAGCATACAGCCGCCGGCTCGTTTGGAGTCGCCAATTGGGTCGAGGGCGGCGGCTACGTTGTTACCGAGCTGGAAAATCGCGAGTTCTGGATGCACGTCACAGAAGGCAATTATTCCAGGATCACTACCTACTGAGATAGACCAGAAAGAAAATAAATGCATAAGCGGATTAACGACCTGTCGCACTGCGTTCGGCAGTTCCGAAAATTTACCGATAAAGAAGTGGACAAGCAGCAGTTTGAAACGCGAATCAAAGCCTGTGAAGCGTGCTCGAGCCGAAGTGACACAAGGTGCCTGCAGCATTCGCGGGTCTGTGCTGATTTCGCCAAGCTGAAAGAACACTGGTGCGAGCCTTGGAGGGAAGTCTCCCCTGAAGGTCATCAGTTAAAGGAATGGAAAAACAAATTTAAGGGAAAGAAAATCCGTCTTGGTATTTGCATGCCTACAATGTCAATGGGTGGTGTTTGTCGCGGTCTTCTGACAATGATGAATGCTCCTGTCAAGCATGGGATTGAGTGGTCAGGGATCGCGATTAATAATGCCGGCGCATTTGACCCGGAAACAGCGCAACGAATCTTACAGCATTGTCCGATCTATTGCACGAAGGATGATTCTAGGTTTCAGGGGCTGGTGACAATCGTGGATAATGCCTGCCAAATCGTAGTTGATGGATCTGATGTGGTGAAACTCTGGGGCTATATACACTCAAATGATGAAATTGATGCGGTGGACTGGAGTGCCAAGCCTATTCTAATTGTTGCACATGGTCAATGTGACTGGACTCGAAAGAATCTTGCAGTGAGTCTTTCAAAAGGCTCTCTTTGCATTTTGGCATCCGTTTCTAAGGGAGGAGTCAAATGCTTCCCTGATGCGATTCAGGATCAAGTGAAGGTGGTCTATAACGGTGTGGATTTTTCGCGATGTGCTCCCGCCCAAGGTCGTGCGCAGATACGACAAGAATGGGGGATAGATCAGAATACTCGGGCAGTCGGCTATATTGGCCGGTTTGCGAATGACAAAAATCCCTTGGCTGCGGCAGAAGCTGTGAGAGAATTAGGAACAGGCTACCATGCAGTTTATGTCGGCGAAGGATATCAACAGGAACAAATAGTAAAAGGAGTAAAAAAACTGTGTGGTGATCGGGTGACATTCATTCCCCGCGTTGAAGATATTGGGACCATGCTGGCAGCTCTGGATTGCATGGTGTTGGCGAGTCCTTCTGAGGGAGGCCCAATGACAGTCATAGAGTCATGGCTGGCTGAGTGCCCTGTGGTTTCAACTCCAGTCGGCATGATACCGGATCTGGAAGCAGAGCATGGTCCTCTGACATTTGGAATTCCTGTTGATCCCTCTCCTTGGGAGGTAGGAGAGGGGGTACGCCGGGCTGTAATTGGCGATGAACGCATCGAGCGTGCGCGCCGTCTGACCTGGGAATTGTTTTCGTCCACTAGGATGGTAAGAGGATATGAAGCATTATTAAGGGGATGATATGCTGGTGAATCACAGTCGTAAAATGGTTTTTATGCACGCACCTAAGTGTGCCGGGATTGCGCTGAGTCGATGGTTGGCTGAGCATTATGGATTCATGGACTATTCCAATCCAGAACTGAAATTACCCAAGGGAATTGTTGAACGGCATCGATATACATTGCCCGAAAATTGTCAGAATTATGAGATTATCACTTGTATTCGTGAACCGTTTGAACGTTGGGAATCCTTCTATTTGTATTGTTGCCTGCAGATGGGAGTCAATGAAACATTCGGCGAATTCACCCGCACAAGATTGAAATATCTGCCACTACAATCGCTATATACCAAAGAGGCGACTTATATCCTGCGCGTTGATTCGCTCGATACCGAAGTGCTTACGCTTCCGTTTGTAAAACCGCCGGTACCAGAAATTCACAGGCTGAATGTCTCAAAGTCCATGCCGGATTATCAGCAGATGAAGCAGCGGATTCAATGGACTGATGAATTACGGCAGTTAATTCGCCAGCATTTTAGTGCTGATTTCACCACGAAGCCTAAGAAATCTATTTAACTCAAAATAGGCTTCTATGAATTAGACTACATAAGATGTCATCCTCCCTTTTGATCATTGAGCTACTCTCGTTTGCATTGAAACCGTTTTGATTGATCCGTGTATAGCAGCTGGTGACGTTCACTAGCTGCTGCCCGGGATTTAGACATTCGTTTGTTGTTATGCTGGTGCCTTGAAAATGTTGGGGAAACTAAGTGTGTGTCTGGCAAAAATTTTAATTGAGAAATTAACGAAAAGTATGTAAATGAGCTTAGGGGATATTTAAAACAAGCTTATCTGGTAGTGACAAACGGGCAAGGACAGTCTCCTGTTTCATTAACATACTGCTTCCCCTTCTTGCATGCTGAGTGTACGTCTAAGCGTAATTGAGACAGCCAATTTGGTGCGATCTCACCTCGGGCAATGGCGAACAAAGCGAATGCATAACTGAACATGTCCATTGTCAGATAACCTTGCCGGCCCATACTCCAACCTGATAAAGTGACATCGTTTCAATAATATTCCTGCATGACTGCATTTGCTGGAAATAATCCTAGTCCCAGAAAAACCGTTAACCGACCTCTTAACGGTTCCTGATCTCTTCATCGGGCGAAATACGTCGTTGCCCCGGTAAGATCACGTGTCCAATTTCATGAGCCAGAATGGCGATGACATTTAGCGGATCTTCTAAACTGTGAAGTTCCAGCCAGATATCAAAATGCCTATCCGATTCGGAATACAGACCGACGGATCCTTCCGTCATCATGCCTTAAATTTCCGTTCGAATATCCTCATAGAAATTGAGTTGCAATAGAGATGGGGCAACGTCCATGTACTCTGCGACAAGGTACATAATGTCCTGCATTTCTTCCTTTGTTCGATGGTACTCAGTTGGAAAGAATTGAGTGGTGGGAAGAATAACAATCCCTTTTGTCAGCCTCTGCATCCCAAACTCGTTAATGAGCCACGAGAAGCGGTTTTCAATCCAGGCTTTGTCATTAGCAGAGACAGGACAAGTTGGCTTCGAGCGGAACCGACCAAGCATCTTGTGAGATCTTTCTGCGTATGAACAACTCTGAATCGATTAAATCAGTTTCCAGCCTTTGCGATATTCGCGGCGGATGTACTGATCAGATTCCGGGGCGTTGGTTGCTTTCATTACCTGGGTATCCCAGTGCAGTTTTTTGCCTGTGCGATAGGCCACATTACCTAAATGATTGGCTTCGGTAAGCAGGCCCGCATATTCGAAATTACAGGTGGTCGGTGCGCCAGTTTTACAGGCATGAATCCACTCAGCGTGATGCCCCAGTGATTTGGGGATGAACGGTTCGGGACGTTTGAAGTCGGCGAATTCTTTTTCCGGCAGCAGAACATGTTTTCGATAATCGGAAAGCAGCATGCCTTTTTCGCCAATGAATAAAACGCCATTCGCCCACTTTGGGATCTTACCTTCTTCCCAGAGTTTGGGTTTATTTGTGCCCTGATACCAGCCGACAGTCACGGGGGGCATGTCTCCGCGTTGACCGTATTCATAAATGGCCTGCATTGAAGCAGGTGCAATTTCTTTTTGAATCGGCGGGCCTTGTGCTTCGATAGTCAGCGGGTAATCCAGATTCAATGCCCAGAAAGGTAAGTCGATCCAGTGGCTACCTAAGTCAGACATAGTTCCGTTTCCAAAATCCCACCAGCGGTACCATTTGGGACCTGGGAAATAAATTTTATTAAATTCCCGTTTCGGCGCAGGTCCCAGCCAGAGATCCCAGTCCAATCCTTTGGGAATCGGATCAGAGTGGCTCGGACGTTTTTCTGAGTAAACAATATCCTTTGATTTACGGGCTTCTTCTTCAGAGGGATGCCAACCCCAGGCGCGAGAAACCCAGACATGAGCTTCCTGTACCGGACCAATGGCGCCGGATTGAATCAGCTCTACAACGCGGCGATAGTTGTCGCTGGCATGAATTTGTGTACCCATCTGCGTGGCGACGTTGGCTTTACGGGCTGCTTCACGGATAACGCGGGCTTCCCAGACACTGTGCGTAAGGGGTTTTTCACAGTAGACATGTTTTTTTAATTGCAGTGCAGGCAAGGTCGCGAACGCATGCGTGTGCTCGCACGTACTGACCACAACCGCGTCGAACTGGTCAGCGTGATCGTAGACCTCGCGGAAATCTTTAAACTGTTTTGCCTTGGGATGGCTCTGGGCAGCGCGGAAGAGGTTCTGTTCGTTAACATCACAGAGTACAGTGATATTCTCTGAAGAGACGGACCGCAGATTGCTGCCGCCCCGTCCTCCGGAACCGATAATGGCGATATTGAGTTTTTCATTCAGATTGGTGCCACGCACGATGGCAGGTGCACCAAAACCGATGGCTGCTGCTGCGGACGCTGATGTTGCCAGAAATCGTCTACGGTTCATTGAGGAATGAGTTTTGTCCGCTTTGCCAGGTTGATCTTGCACAGTGAGCCTCCACTTCTGGAATATCAATTTGCTATCTAATTATGAATCTGATTACTTAACTATCTTTAACTATGGCAAGAATGGCAGGGCATGGCAAGACAAAATACATGGCTCTCAGAAAATCCCGACTGATCATAGCTTTGCTGTTGAGTCCAATTTTTCGAAACACGTCGGACAACAGTCTGTTTCAGACAGGCCGTCATCAATATAGTGACGTTGACAAGCCCTGCAGACCGCTATTTGCCCCGGAAATTCTTCCAAAAGGTTTAAGTAGTCAATAATCTGCCTTTCGATCTCAGGCACGCCAATCAGAGACTGGCTGAGAGAGATGACTTCATTGATTAACGCTTCGGTTTCTGTCGGGTAGGCGATTTGCTGTTGATCAGGCTGTCTACTACCTCGTGATAGTTGACCGGTCCGGAGGTCTGCTTCGACCGACCAGAGGTGCCCGGCTCGCCATTGTCCCTGGTTGTCCTGAAGCAAGTAAACTTCAACCCGATTTGTCTCTGGCCCGGTAACAGGAATGCGAACTATGCTTGAGTATCCTGTAGTAGGAGCAGCTCGTGATGACTTCTGCGCGTCTTCTTTTTCATGATTTAGCGAAACGTTCTCTTCAACCGCAGGAACTGTTTCTGCACTTGATTCAAATGATTCGCATAGTTGGTGTGTCAATTGTACCTGTTGTTTTAGTTGATGGCAGATTTGTTTCAGAGTACGCTCTGCTTGACTTAATTGAGGTGCGATCTGGATTAACGTTTGTTGAATTTCAGAGACCAAGTTCTGGTTCTCAATTTCAATAGCATCTTTCGTTTGTTCTCCAGGGAAATCAAGTGGTTCTCCATGATGCCAGCGACAGAAAGCGGCGCGCCAGAGGTGCCAGGCATTGGTGTCAAACAGATATGGGTTCTCTGTGATCGCGGCGTCTGCCTCATATGCATTGATGGCCTGTTCGATAATGGTCTCTTGACCTTCGTTTGATAATGCACCACACATTTCCAGTAGCTCACTCTCCATGAACTCGGGTAGTGATGCAATCGCTTCTCGATACTCTTCATCTGCATCGACACTTGCGTTGATCCAGTTTTGGAGTTCATTGCGCTGGTCGGGCTTGAGTTGCGCGACACGGTCCTGGCTGAAGGCAATGCCCCATTCGGCGAGTTGGCCGCTGATTGTCCGACAGGCATTGGAAACAAAATCTGGTTGAGTTGACTGGTTTTGCATAGACGTAAACTCCCCGTGTTTTAAATAATTTTGGATAAAAATCGTGACTTGCACGATCGAACGATCAGAGACAGTGAACGGCGTAAGTTGCGGTTCCCTGTTGACATTGCTTGAGAGAGAGTTGTGCACCCACCGTCAAAATAGAGATCGGGAGATAGTCGCCCAGAATCTCGATGGAAACTTCGTCGGGCAGTAACGATTCCTGTTTGATAGCAGAGGTTGACCCATAAGGAACAGAAATCGCGTCTGTTGTGGCTGAGCTTTTCAGTTTAGCCACAGCCTGTTTCTCTGCGTGTTTCAAGTCTTCCCAGGCTTGTTCTGCCAGTGAGAACGATTGTTGGCTTTTGATGAATTCATTGTGGAGAGATTCCATATTATGTATGGTCTCTCGCCAGCCTGTAACAGCAGCTTCAAAAGATTGGGCCATCGCAAGGCAAACTTCTGCTTCTTCCAGATCTCCTTTGAAGCGATCGAGCTTTGATTTTTCCTGGTTTAATTTGCGAGCCAGTGTTGAAATCTGCTGCTCCTGATCAAGCAACAGTTCGTTACATTGCTTGACATCAGTTTCCGCTTCTGCTGCTGTTAGACCTTCATATTCATCTTCGATGGTCAGCAGATTTGCATAACTGCGTTTCAATACTGCGGGAACTTCTAAGAGTCGTTCGTTTGCAGTTGATAAATCCTTAGAATCGGTAACCGGTGTATTTGAAAATGGTAAGCAACCGGAGTCCTGATTATGTTCTGGTACTTGATCCATGTCTGATATTCCCATTTGTCTTGTAGTGTTGAATTCAGATTTCGGTTGATGAATTATTGTGATACAAACTGTCGGGTTTTATGTACGACCAGTCTTATAGATCTTTGCGAAGTTCTCCCATTGTGTCGGGAGCGATCAATTCCAGCGTGACGCTACGATTTTCCACGCCGACACAACCCACATAAATCTCACCTAAGCAGCCGGCTTCTCCAGGCGTGAGAGTCAAAAATTGAGTGACTGGTTCTGCGATCAAGGTTATGCCACGCGAGAGGTAGTGGTCGCGTTTGATCCATCCTTTACGCTCCAGTGCACGCAAGTGACACATCACGCCATTAGAAGAGCGAATCCCAAATTGGTCCCCGATTTCTCGTACGGTGGGGGAAAGACGCTGTTGCGTAATTTCCTGTTTGATGAATGAATAAATGGCGTGTTGTTTTTCTGTCAGTTTCTGTCGCATGGTTGCTTCTGTCGTTTTCATGTTTGATTCCTTGTTTGAGTGGTGAATGGTGTGCGTTACGTGAGGAATTATAGCGTCAAAAAAGCAGTCTCTTTTTTTCAGAAGGTGTCTCAAAACAGTGAAGAGACGAATGACGCCAACTATCGCAAATCACCGAATATTGGCGCCGTCTTCCGACGCTTGTCGCCAGAAAAAGATGTGTTTTTTTTATTTTTTCTGCACGCGAAATCCAAACTGGAAAGCGACATGAGAAATCTTGTATGAAAACGACATGAGGAAATTGCCAGAGAAGTCGTACTATGGCCGGTGTGGAATAGCAGGGAACGAAATTCAGACCAGGAAATCCGGAAATCTTCAGATTCCCGTTTGTGAACATTATTTACTTTGTTTACAATATAAAGTCCTCAAGCACTGATTCCCTGATTTAGCATCACTAAAAGCTCTTTTTTCCTGCCGATAAAGGTACTTGCCGTGAATCAACAACCACTGCCTCGCATTGCCGTTTTGGGTTGCTCGATAGCTTTGTTCCTGTTGAGCTATGCCGGCTCCGGATGGAGCTGGGCTGAAGATCTGCCCCGTGTTCCCGAAGGTTTCAGTATCGAACGCGTGACGAATAGTGAGCTGACAAAATATCCGATGATGGCGGGCTTTGATGACCGGGGTCGCCTGTTTATTGCGGAAAGTTCCGGAGAAAATACGCGGGCTCCTCAATTAATCAAAGAGCCAAAAAGCATGATTCGCATGCTGGAAGATCGGGACGGCGATGGGCGTTTTGATAAGAGTACCGTTTTTGCTGACAAACTGACACTACCGATGGGAGCCTTATGGCATGAAGGTTCTTTGTACGTTGCGAGCCCTCCGAATATCTGGCGACTCACCGATGTTGATGATGATGGCGTGGCGGATGAACGCGAAATCATTGTCGATTCTTTTGGGTTCTCTGGAAACGCAGCCAGCATTCATGGTTGCTTTCGAGGACCGGAAGGCCGCCTGTATTGGTGTGATGGTCGACATGGTCATGAGTTTAAAGACAAATCCGGAAATGTGACCAGTAAAGGTCTCGCGGCGCGGATCTTCTCCTGTAAGCCGGATGGCTCTGATATCGAAGTGCATTGCGGCGGCGGCATGGATAATCCGGTCGAGATCGATTTCACACCCGAAGGGGAAATGATTGGTTCGGTCAACATATTGATGACGCGGCCTCGGGTGGATTGTCTGGTGCATTGGCAGGAAGGGGGCGTGTATCCTCACTTTGAAGATTGCGTCGAAGAGTTCAAACGCACGGGAGATCTGCTGGGACCGATTACCCGCTTTGGTCACGTTGCCGTATCGGGTATGTTACGATATCGTTCCACCCAGTTCGGACCAGAATATCAGGGGAATATTTTTACATCCATCTTTAATACGCATAAGGTGATTCGCTCGCAGCTGGTGCGAAATGGTGCGACCTATGAAACTAAAGAAGAAGACTTTCTGGTTTCCGATGATCCCGATTTTCATCCGACGGATGTGATTGAAGACGCGGATGGCAGCCTGCTGGTCATCAATACGGGGGGCTGGTTTCGCATCGGTTGCCCGCAGTCGCAGATTTCCAAGCCGGACATCCATGGTGCCATCTATCGGATCAGAAAAACGGGCACACCAGAATTAAACGATCCGTACGGGTTAGCGTTGGACTGGAGTTCGCTCTCTCCCCATCGAAAAATTCAACTTTTAAATGACACGCGACCGTTCGTTCAACAACGGGCGATTGAGGTATTAGCCGAAGCAGGGGATCTTGCGGTTCCTCGACTCGCGAAAGTCATCTCCTCGCCCGCTGGTTCATTTTATAATGATACCAGTAAGCGGAACGCGATCTGGACTCTGACGCGGATCGGTACTAAGAAAGCCCGGACCGCGATTCAAAAAGGCTTTGATTCTTCTGAGACAGTGCAGATGACGTCAGCCAAAAGTTTAGGGTCATTGCGAGACAGTAGCTCAATCGCAGGATTAGTGCGGCTGGTAAAAGAGGGAAAACCAGCAGTACAGCGGAATGCTGCGACGGCACTAGGTCGCATTTGTGAAGCGGGTCGTCGTGATGGTGTATCGGATGCTGATTTGGAGACCGTGGTGGAATCGTTGTTTCATGCCATGAAAACGGGATCGCCGGATCGAACATTGGAGCATGCTTTGATCTACGCATTGATTCGCATTGATCACCGTGATCTGGTATTGGCTGGTCTGAGTGATTCGAGTCCCGCAGTTCGTCGGGCAGCTTTGATTGCCCTCGATCAAATGAATTCCGGAAATCTGACGCGGGAACTGGTGACCCCGTTACTGGATACTGATGACCCCGCGCTCCAGAAAGAAGCACTCACAATTATCGGCGAACATGAAGGCTGGGCCAGTGAAACGTTGAATCTCCTTAAAACCTGGCTGAGTGAGGAAGCGTTGAGTGAGGAACGGGCGGCTGTGCTGCGAGGGTTTTTAATCGCCCAGTCAGCAGATCCCGAAGTACAGACGCTGATTGCCCAGTCGTTGACCAGTTCGAAAACATCAAATTCAGCCAAGGGGATTCTGCTGGAAGTAATTCAGCGTTCCGCCTTGAAAGAATTTCCGGTGAGTTGGCGAACGGCATTAGAACAGACGCTGAAGTCTGCGACTCCGGATCTGCAGATTTTAGTGGTTCGGATTGCTCAGACACATGATTTGCCTGCGTTGAGCGAATTGTTGAAGTCGCTGGCGTTGGATTCGAAACAGCCCGCGAATTTGCGGATTGAATCGCTTTCGGCCGTTGGTCCTCAAATGAAAGCCGTCGATCAGAGTACGTTTGATTTTCTGATATCACGGATGAATGAAGAGTATCCGCCTCTGGATCGTCTGGCAGCAGCGCGGGCTCTGTCGGGATTACCACAATCAGCAGATCAGTTGATTCAACTTTCTAAACAATTGGATGCACCGGGCCCTCTGGCATTACCTGTTTTGCTGAGAGCTTATGCAAAGAGTACGAATGAAGAAGTTGGACTGGCACTGATCAAAGGGTTGAACGGTTCATCGGCGGCTACAAATCTGTCGGCTGATGAACTGGCAAGCCTGCTACAAAAGTATCCGCAATCGGTTCAAAAAGCAGCTACACCATTGCTGAAAAAACTGGGTGTAGATCTGGCACAGCAGAAAGCTCATCTGGAATCACTAAAGCCTTTGTTGACGGAAGGTCGAATAGAAGAAGGCCGAAAGATCTTTTTTGGCAAGAAAGCCGCCTGTGCGGGCTGTCATACCGTTGAAGATCTGGGAGGCAAAGTCGGGCCTGATTTGACGCGTATTGGGGCAATTCGTACGGGAACGGACTTACTGGAAGCGATCGCACTACCCAGTGCGAGTTTTGCCCGTGGATATCGGTCTTATCTGGTGGTGACCGATGAGGGTAAGATTTATACTGGTGTGATCAGTCGTGAATCAACGGATACAGTTTATCTCAGAACAGCCGACCTGTCAGAAGTACGAATTGCCCGTGATGAGATTGATATGATGAAAGAATCGCCGATTTCGATCATGCCGAAAGGGCTCGAAAAGCGTCTCACATCTCAGGAAATTCGGGATTTGCTTGCGTACCTTCAGAACCGTAAGTAAAGTGGAATTCAGAGACTTCTTCTGAATTTCACTTACCGTTAAAGGTTGCGCTATGCTTAATGGTTCTGTCGCTCTACGTCTACTGTTCTGTTTGCTCCTCATTTCGAATCTGTTTTTTGCTGCTGAGACACAGGCTGCTGAGAAACAGAAGCGGCCCAACATTCTGTTTGCGATTGCCGATGACTGGGGCTGGCCACACGCAGGCGCGTACGGTGATCCGGTTGTCAAGACGCCCACATTTGACCGCCTGGCACGGGAAGGTGTGCTGTTTCAGCATGCATATGTGTCGTCGCCCTCCTGTACTCCTTCACGGGGCGCGATCCTGACAGGGAAATATCATTGGCAGCTCGAAGCGGGTGCTAACCTGCATTGTATTTTCCCGGACAAATTTGAAACGTATCCGGAAATTCTCAAAGCACACGGATATGACGTTGGCCATACCGGCAAAGCTTGGGGACCAGGGCGCACGGAAACTCCCGGGCGTCCACTGGCAGGTAAACGGTTTAAAAACTTTCAGGAGTTTCTGAACCAGCAAGCCGGAGAAAAACCGTTCTGTTTCTGGCTGGGCAGCAGCGATCCCCATCGACCTTATCAGACTGGCTCAGGTGTGGAAAGTGGCATGGATCTTTCAAAAGTCAAACTGCCTGCCTGTTTTCCGGATGCACGGGAAGTGCGCAGCGATGTAGCCGACTATTACTGGGAAGTCCAGCGGTTTGACAAACTGGTCGGAGACGTACTGGCCTTACTTGAAGAAAAAGGCGAATTGGATAATACGATCATTTTCATGACCGGCGACCATGGAATGCCGTTCCCGCGCGGCAAGAGCTGTTTGTACGATACGGGCACCCGCGTTCCCCTGGCAGCACGCTGGCCTGCGAAAATTCCCGCAGGGAGAAGTGTGACCGATTTTGTCAGCCTGATAGATTTAGCACCCACGTTTTATGAAGCAGCCGGGGTCTCGATTCCCGCGGATGTTACGGGCCGCAGTCTGATGCCGGTTCTGACAAATTCAAAGTCGGGACGCGTGACTGCAGACCGGGGTGAGATCTATTTCGGTAAGGAACGCCATGTCCCATCCCAGGAAGCACCCGACATGGGCGGTTATCCGTGTCGTGCTGTTCGTACCGATGATTTTCTGTTTATCCGTAACTACCGTCCGGATCGCTGGCCGGCGGGGACACCCCTATATCAGAAAGCCGCGATTCCCGGAACCTGGTACGGCGATTGTGACAACGGGCCGACCAAGACATATATGATCGAGAATAAAGACAAAGACGCGAATCATCGTCGTCTCTACGAACTGGCGTTTGGCAAATTGCCTGCAGAAGAATTGTACGACCTGCGGAATGATCCTGACCAACTCAAAAATGTGGCACAAGATCCGATGTATCAGAAGATCAAAGGTAAGCTGGAAAAAAAATTACACCAGCAATTGACCGCCACACACGATCCCCGCGAGTTGGGTAAGGGAGACGAATTGGAAGCATATCCCTATTTAGGTGGCGGCCCCAAGCATCCGAGTGTCGAAGTGAAACGAAAAAAACGGGGCAAGAAAAAAGTTTCCAAGTAAGAAAGACTCCCAGAAATATTACTGTGGCAAGTGATTTTTATCGTCTATTATCGAGTACAGAAAGCATCTGAATCTGTTCATGTTCGTCAATGAAATGCGAATGTTTCAATTCATGAATGATTTCGGTTCGCTGCTCACGAGAAAAAGAATTTAACCACTGGTAGTGTCTTTGGTTGTGATACAAGAACCAGATTGGAAAAAAGATTGCAGGAACAGAACCGACAACCAGGGGAGCTTCATTCTCGTAAATACCATATCCAGCTGCAATCAAGCCGATGAAAATAAACGGCAGGAGTATCGGGTATAACAAAGGAGGACGTTTAGAAGGGCGCGTAATTTGTTTAAAGACTTCCTGTCGCTCTTCTTCATATTCCTCTGAAGTTAATCCTTCACGCACTTCATAGAGACTTAAGAGCCTCGCACGAAAGTAAGCGCGCGGATCACTCTCACGCATTTTCGGATCCATAGACTGAAACATCAGACTATTAGCGATGTCTTCACTGCTCTTTTCTTCCGGGAAGTTGTCACTTTGAGGCATTAGATTCATTTTTCGAAGAAATAGATAAGAGAATGAGTTCTTGATTAAATAGTCTTGTTTGATAGTTTTGTTTGCAACCGGTTGAAAAACTCTAATATTGCAGGATCTGAATCTGTTCTCCAAGGTTCGATTGTCATTTGCAGAGTGGAACCACCAACACAACGAAATGCATTGCAGTTGATTTCCAGGTCGTCCACTAGCAGGGCGTCTCTGAAATCGAGGGAATGGCGGTTAAGCCAGTCTTTGAAAAAACGTCGCGGATCTTCTCTTTTCAGTACGCCTTGTTCGCTGGAACACAGAATGTCATCAAATAGCTGAGCGGCTGCAACGAACGATGTTGTTTCACACAACCTTTGTTGAGTCGATCTGGGTTTCTGCTGTCTTGCTCTTTGTATTGCTTCATGAAAGCAGTCCATATTATCTGTTGCGAGGACAATCATTATAGCTGCTTTCTGTGCTTCTTGTAAAAACTGAATCAACGGTCCGTTAATTTGCATCAGTTGGCAGTCATGGACTAATTTACGAATCAGGTAATTAGGGGGGAATTCATGACTCGGTGTGATTTTTAGAGTAGCTACGATCTGATTTGCTGTCAGGTTTCCCCGCATCCAGTCGCGCACCATGTCGTTTTTTTGTGTGAATAGGGTTTCTGCTGCGTTTGTTAATTGCTGATGGAGAGGATGCCACGAGTTTTGGAGAATCGAGATCCAGAACGGGTCGCGTGTGAGGACTCCGTGCCAGTCGACGAAGATTACCTTGATTCCTGCAGGCAAACTTTGCTGAGGCACGACAAATCTCCGGTTTATTCCAGGTTCTTCGGTTTCTGATTCGGGGGCAGATCGGTTTGTGCAGCCTGATAGAGTTGCTCGATGAATTCGTCGGTCATTCCCGTCTGTTTGCGGCCTTCGCGGTTGAAGGTATCACCGACGGAAAGCGCCGCACGGACGGGCCAGTGCAAGTGTTGTTCGTAAGCATCCCAGTCGGAGAGGTGATCGGGCTTTAACTTGCGGAGCCAGTGCAGGCCGAATGCGACGTGTTGAATTTCATCGCGGTAGACCACTTTCATCAACGCGGCACTGCGCTGGTCACCGGCGTCGAGAAAATACTGTTCGAATTCTTGTGCGTGATCAAGGTTGCGACCTTCGAAGGTGAGCGGAAGACCTGCTAGATAATCAAGCACGCTTTCGTAGCTGAGCGCCTTCTTCCAGATGTAACAGTTCACAGGCAGGCTGCCGAATTCCAGGCCGAGTACCGAAGCGCGTTCTTTATGCATGCGGGTGTGACGTTGCTCGTCAGCCATGATTTTACACATTCCCTGGCGAAATTCCGTAGGGGCATCGGGAAACGCGCACAGAATGTAGGCCATCACTTCCAATGCCTGCAGTTCATGGTTAGCCATAATGTGGTGGGCGAGCGCCCGTTTGTCCTGTTCGACCAGCGCAGACGGTTTCGGCATACCGGGCGCTGTGCGGGGTGGTGCGAATTGCAGATTGGCAGGTCGCCCTGGTTCTTTAATACGCAACGGTTTGCCGGGTTGCTCGTCTGTGAGTGTTTCCGGAGCAGCCTTCAGTTTCTCTTCTAGTGAGTCACTGAGCAGGACTCGTTCTGCAAATTCACGAATTTCCATACAGGCATCAATTAGGTGTAGTGGGATTGAATTGAGCTCGAAACAAGGCGACACAGCCGATGACTTTCAGTTCCACGCCAGTATAGCGACTGGCAAGCTGAGATTGTAACTCATCGAGACTGTCCGCAGCATTCGTGAAGATCTTTTTTTGATTGTAAATACGCATTAATCGTCGCGCGGCTAGACCTTTGGGAACTCCTTCGTGCAGAATCGTGGAGCCGGAAATCAGCGCACCCGGATTCAACCAGGGAGTGAGATGATCAAAGAGTGTTGCCTTGGATGTCAGGTCGCCGGGCAGACAATGCAGCAGATAGTTCAGACTGACCGAGTCAAACCGCTGGGGTGGTGCAGGTAAGGGCTGCAGGATATCCGCCTGATAGACTTCGGGACTAAAGCGACTAACTCGTTGCGCGGTTGTTTCCAGACTGTTGGGATTTAAATCCAGCAGGCCGAGTCTGACTTGGGAATTCGGAAACGTGCAGTGATCCAGGTAGTAGCCGGTACCGACGCCGACATCCAGATGATTGGATGTCAAATTTTGATTCAACCAGCGCAGAATGTGTTTTGTACGACACTTCCAGATCAGGGAATTTGAAATTCCCAGAACCCAGAGATCATAGATAGACAATAAATTTTTTGAGTAGACCGCTTGACCAGCGATGCTTTCTTCAGAAGCAGTATTCATGGTGAGAGTGTAATCGAATGCGTTTCGTTTTTAAATCCTGATCAGCCGGTGGCTCTCACTAGAAAACCGCCAGGCAGCCGTTTGACCACTTTTCGCATTTCCAGGATAGTGAGCGTCGACAGAATGCGTGACGAATCGAGATGACTGGACTGAACAATTTCGTTGAGGTGCTGAGGGTCGAGCGTGACCAGATTCAGGACGTCACGTTCAAATTCGCTTAACGCGAGCTCACGGGGAGAATGGACTTCACGGCTTTCTGCGGTCATCACAGGGGTTTTGACCGGGCCAAGTCCTTCCAGTATGTCTTCCACATCACGCACGAGCATTGCACCGTCACGAATCAGATCGTGACAACCGGCACTGGCTGGATGATCGATGCGGCCGGGAACAGCGAAGACTTCACGTCCCTGCTCATAAGCATGACGAGCAGTGTGCAGCGCGCCGCTTTTTCGACCGGCTTCAATCAGTACGACTCCCATCGAGAGACCGCTGATGATACGATTGCGTTGCGGAAACAGACCGGCGACTGGTGCCTGATCGAGGGGGAATTCGGTGACGAGTGCACCCTGGCTGGCGACTTGCTCTGAGAGGTCCTGATGTTCGGGTGGGTAAATGTGTGAGAGTCCTGTGGCCATTACTGCGATTGTTCGGCCACCTGCTTTGAGCGCACCTTCATGGGCGGCGCGATCGATGCCGCGTGCCAGTCCACTGACGATTGTGATGCCGGACCGGGCGAGAGCGCCGGCAATCTTTTCTGCCTGTTGTAGTCCGTAGTGGGTGCATTTACGTGAGCCGACGATGGCGACCGCCAGTTCATCTTCGGGGAGCAGTGTACCTTTACAGTAGAGCAGGGAGGGCGGATCTGGCATTTCTTTCAGGAGAGAGGGATACGCGTCTGCTTCTTCAGACAGAATCTGATAGCCGAACTCACGACAGCGTCTGAGTTCGTCTTCGGCAGTCGACTTGGCAGAGCGATAACAGATCGCGTCGGCCAGTTTCTTACCGATCCCGGGTACGTTTAAAAGTTCCTGTCGAGGCGTCTTTAAGATCTGGGAAGCGGTACCGAAATGTTCTAACAGTGTATGACGGATGCGCGGACCTACTCCGTGGATCAGATTGAGTTGAATCTGATCGAGGAGTGGCTGTTCTGATTCAGGGGGGCACTCATCCATATTTGGGAAGACCTCAGCAAAAACAGGTTGATTCACGAACGTACATGCTCTCATAAAAGATATGAAAAAACAACTAAGATCGGAGCGCAATCTGGGGGAAGCTGATGCTGACGCTTGACAGAGACCGCAGTTTGCCTCTAAACACGAGACACACGAAAGTAAACTCAGTCAAAGGTCAAGCTTATGCTGGACAAGTTATTTTTCATTTTTGCCTGCATCATCATTCCGGTTTTATGGGGAGTGATTGTGAATTGGATCTTCAACCAGTGGCAGGATCGCTCAAATAACAATTCTGACGATGACTATATTTTCCCCGACTATCAAATCTAAGGCGGCATCAGGATGGGCTTTGGATTGATCGATTTTTTACTGATTTCATCAGCCGGGGGGCTGATTGGCTTCCTGGCGGGGATGTTTGGGGTCGGGGGCGGTTTTCTTCTGGTACCCATACTGAATATTGTGCTGGGAATACCGATGGAACTGGCAGTCGGAGCGAGTGCCTGTCAGGTCTTGGGGCCGGCGACGACATCCTTATTAGCGCGAAAAATTAAACTACGCGATCTGTTTTTTCCGTTGGTAATTACCGGCGGACTGTTGCTGGGCGTCATTGCCGGAACAAGTATTCTGGAGCATGCCAAAGATTTGGCCGAATTCAGTATCAATGGAAAAAAGATCATCGTTGCGGAATTCGTAGTGTTGGTGATCTATTTTATGATGCTGCTGGGATTGGGGATACTTTCCTTGAGGAGTGCCCGTCGATCTGATGCGGAACTCAGCGGCGCTCTTCTGAAAGATCGATTACAGATTCCGCCTTTGGCACGATTTCCAGATTTATTTGAAGGCTCTCTTTCGATTCCTGTGATTGCCTGGTTTGGACTGGGGCTGGGTTTGATCTCTGGTCTGTTGGGAATTAGCGGGGGAATCCTGTTATTACCGATGCTGATTTTTGGTTTAGGAATTCCCACTCATCGGGCCATCTCCTGCAGTTTGGTGATTGTCTGGATTGTGGCGTTTCAGTCGACGGTGGCGCATGCCTGGCATGGAAATGTGAGCATCATCATTGTGATTGCGTTGCTTTTGGGAGGGACGGTGGGAGCCCGCCTGGGTTCTGATCTGAATGCTCGACTCAAAGGCCTGCAGTTAAGACAACAGTTTGGCTGGTTATTACTGTCAGTGGCTCTTATGATTGGAGTGCGTCTGGTATTTTTGCTGGCCGGATAAAAAATAGCACAAGAGGAGAGAACCCAATGGCAAACAAATCCATCCTGTTTTTAACGGGCGATTATGTCGAGGACTATGAAATCATGGTTCCGTTTCAGGCACTGCAAATGGTCGGCTATCAGGTCGATGTGGTCTGTCCCGATAAGAAAGCGGGCGACATCATTCGGACGTCGATTCATGATTTCGAAGGAGATCAGACCTATTCTGAAAAGCGAGGCCACAATTTTACGCTGAATGCGACCTTTGCGGATGTCAAACCCGCTGATTATACCGGGCTGTTGATTCCCGGCGGACGAGCACCGGAATACATTCGCCTGAATGAACACGTCCTGGAGATAACACGTGAGTTTGCCGAAGCGAATAAACCGATTGCCGCGATCTGTCATGGTTTACAGTTGCTGGCAGCCGCTGATGTGCTCAAAGGAAAAAGCTGTACGGCGTATCCAGCCTGTGCTCCGGAAGTGAATCTAGCGGGAGGCACTTATGTCGAGACACCCATTGATGGCGTGCACGTGGATGGGAATCTGGTTTCCGCGCCCGCCTGGCCCGCACATCCACAGTGGCTGGCGGCTTTTCTGAAAGTACTGGGAACGAAAATCGAGTTATAATATTGATGAGTCTTGACTCTGACTCTTTCTGAATCTGGAGAAATCTGATGTCTTGTTGTTCTCTTAACTGGTCTACGATTGGTGCCTCTTTGGGGGGCCTGGCTGTGATTTTAGGGGCATTCGGCGCGCATGGAATCGACGGATATTTCACGGAGAAATATGCAGGGCAGGTCAAAACGGTCGCTGGCGTGAAAGTACCGGCGTCGCAGAAATATCTAAATGATTTCAAAACCGGCGCACAATATCAGATGTATCATTCGCTGGCATTACTGATGGTCGGTTTTGCCGGCCTGACTTCACAGAAGAAAAAATTGTTGAATATTGCGGGCTGGTGTTTTCTGCTGGGGATCATTTTTTTCTCCGGCAGTCTTTACGTTTTGACTTTGAGCGGTCAGACTTTTTGGGGAGCGATTGCGCCGATTGGGGGCACGTTGCTCATTGTGGGCTGGTTTTCTCTGGCTGCAGGAGTCTGTTGCTGTGGTGGTTCTGCTTCCGATGTCGTGACCGCTCCCGAAACTCCTTCCTCAACATGATGCCACCGGCGCGTGGCTGATATTTAAATCAATGATTGGAAACGATCATTCCCACCTTTCTTTCAGGATTGTAGAACTCATGCTGATTTTTGATGCCCACCTTGATATGGCCTGGAACGCCTGTGAATGGAACCGTGATCTGGAACTACCTGTTACCGAAATCAGGAAATTCGAAAGGCAGTTCGAAAATATTATCCCTGGCGAAGCGACCGTTTCCTGGCATGCTTTACGCAAAGGGGGCGTGGGGATGACGATTTCTACGTTGTTGCCACGATTGCATCGCAAAGATGCCGCGCTGACGCATTATCAGTCTCGCGAAGCCGCCTATGGCGTGGCGATGGGGCAGTTGGCTTATTACCGGGCAATGGTTGCCAAAGGAGTGTTGAGAGAGATTCCAGACAGCGCCACTTTACAGAGTCATGTGGCGGAGTGGGAGGCCAACGAAGACGCTGCACGAGCAGACGGGAGTTCTATTCCGATTGGTTTTATCCTGAGTATGGAGGGCGCACCGCCGATTCTGTCTCCAGAACAAATTGGTGACTGGTTTGATGCGGGTTTACGGATTTTAGGACCCGCACACTATGGGCCAGGACCCTACTGTTTTGGAACAGGCAGTACCGGAGGACTCAAAGAGGAAGGTCCTGCTTTACTGAAAGAGATGGATCGGGTAGGGATGCTGTTGGATGTGACTCATCTGGCAGATCAATCGTTCTGGGAAGCACTTGAGATTTATCAGGGACCTGTGCTTGCCAGCCATCATAACTGCCGTTCGTTGGTAGACGCAGACCGACAATTGACGGATGAGCAAATCAAGGCGTTGATTGAACGGGGGGCGGTGATCGGTTGTGCTTTCGATAACTGGATGATCAAACCAGGTTGGACGATTGGTGTTTCTGATCCGGCGACAACATCAATGGAAGACATTGCCAACCATACCGATCATATTTGTCAGCTGGCAGGAAATGCGAAGCATTGTGGTATGGGGACGGACCTGGATGGTGGTTTCGGCAAAGAGCAGACGCCACATGATCTGGATACCATTGCTGACTTGGAGATGTACGCCGGGATTCTGGAGAAGCGGGGTTACAGCACGGAAGATATTAAGGGCATAATGTCTCAGAACTTCATCGACTTCTTTCTGAAAGCGTTACCGCAAACGTCTGCTTGATACGAGTTGTTTTTCAGAACACATACGCTGTATCTTATTGAATTTCAATAGGATACGGCGTTTTTTTGTTTTTGTGGGAAATCTTTTTGAAAATGTTTCAAGATTGGAGTGCGGCCGGCGAATAACTGAGAGTGACGTGGCCGATCGGTTTGGCCTACGGTTCCGAATCGAAGTTTGTTGTTGTGAGAGGGAGTCTGGACAATGGTATTTTTCTGTAAGAAATTTGTGATAGGTGCTGCAGTGCTGGCCACGCTGGGTACCTTCGTCTTTGGCCGTGATGTGGTGAGCTATGTGAAAACGGCGGGCAATTCCGTCAGGGATGCGGTCAAAGCCGAAGTTCCCGTTGATTTTGAAGTGGAACGTGCTCGCAAGATGGTAGAGGATCTGGTTCCGGATATCCGGCGCTGCATGCATGTGATTGCCGAGCAACAGGTTGACGTTGAATCGCTGCAGAACGAAATTCACGATTCAGAGCTGGCAATGAAACAGCAGAAAGAGGCGATGTTTACGCTACGTTCTGATCTGGAGTCGAGTGACACCGAGTTTGTGTATGCGAGTCGAACCTATTCCAAAGATGAAATTCGCAACGATCTGGCACAGCGATTTGATCGTTTCAAGGTCGCTACGGACACATTAAAACGAAATCAGCAGATTTTAAGAGCACGCGAAAAAGCGTTGGACGCCAACCGTGAGAAGCTCGAAAACATGCTGTCTGCCAAGATGGATATGGAAGTGCAGATCGAACAACTGGAAGCACGTTTGAAATCGGTCCAGGCAGCCGAGACGGTCAGTAACCTGGAAATTGACAACTCGCAGCTCACACGAGCCAAGGGGCTGATCAAAGATTTGAACAAGCAGCTGGATGTGAAAGAAAAGCTGCTGGATGCCGAAGGAAAATTCACCGGCCTGATTCCCGTCGATACGAAAGTAGAAGAAAAGCGGGATGTGGTGAAACAAATGGATGAGTACTTCAAACTGAAATCTGGCGATAAAGTTGCTGTTCAGTAATTTTCTGACTGAGAGATAAAGCATTGGCGCGAGTGGTGGCAGGTAGTTTTCGTCCCTGGACGAGGCTGCCTGCCCCGTGCCAATTTTACATAAGTCAGGAATCAGCCTGATGATTAGCGAAAAAATCGATTCCAATAGACCAATTTGGGGAATCATACGTTAAGATAAAGAGTCATACTATCTGTCACTTCGTCTAAAATCAGATCTGTTTTCAGGAGAACAACCTTGGGCTTCTTCACTTCGTCATCAAAAGATTCGCAGCAAGCTCCCGCGACCAAAACCGCCGCTGGTTCGAGCTATCTGTTGTGGATTGACGGAGTCGGAACCTATCTGGTGTATTTACAGGAAACAATGCGCATTGGTGGCCCGGGGGATCCGGGAACCATTGGTGGCTTGGGATCGGCTTGGGCCGATTTGTCTTTGCTGGCGAACTTGTCCCGGCATCATGCTTCAATCGTGCGTTCTGGCGAGAGCTATTATCTGGAAGCGAAGGCCCCTGTTTTTTGTAATCAGCGTGCTGTGAATGACCGCGTCTTGCTGACCGATCAGGCAGAGCTTAGACTGAATACAGATGCTGTGCTCACATTTCGTCAGCCAACTGTGCTGAGTGCGACTGCTTGTCTGGATCTGACTAGCTATCATCAGCCTCAGCAGCGACTGGATGGCATCATCTTGATGGCGGATACATGTTTGATGGGGCCCTCCTGTGAGAATCATGTTGTCTGTCACAATTGGTCGGGAACCGTCATTTTGTATCGACAAGGTGACCAGATTTTGTGTCGCTCAAAGCTGGAAATATTTAACAATGCAGAGCCTGCTTCTGAGGGAGCCGTGTTAACCCCGGGTTCTCTGGTAAGTGGACCTGAATTGCGTTTTCGCTGGGAGGTCGTTAGTTAAACGAACTGGGGTTTTACTTGCGCTAATCAGTTTGTGTTGTTAAGAAAGTGAAGTTCATGGATTCAATAATAGTTGGACTGATTATAATGGGAGTTGCTGCTTTCATTATCTTACAGTTGGTGATGTGGATCTGGATGCTAGTCGATTGCCTAAAAAATGAACCATCGGAAGGAAATGATAAAGTGATCTGGGTACTCTTGATGGTGTTTCTCGGGATTATCGGATCTTTGCTCTATTACTTCATACGTCGGCCCCAGCGAATAGAACAACTGGGACAATAGCTAAAGAGTCCATTGTATTTCTTCCAGGAGGTTCTTGGATAATCGATTCAAGGTTTTACTCGCGCTGATATAAAAAATAATCTTATGGAAATTGGAATTATGTTCTCAATCCTTGGTTTGATATTTGGATTACTGTCTTTTGTTATTGGTATTTTGGCGACTATTTTCTGGATCTGGATGCTGATTGATTGTCTGAAAAATGAACCGTCTGTTGGCAACGATAAGATCATCTGGGCGTTAGTCATAATCTTTCTAAATGGGATTGGTGCTTTGATCTATTACCTGGTCCGGCGGCCTGAACGAATCAAGCAGACGGGTCAGTAAATTTGGAGACTCATGGATTTTATTATTGGAATTTGAATTATGGGCTTATTAGTCGGCCTGGTGCTTACAGTCATCGGATTTTTTCTTTCGGTATTAGCGTTTGTGCTCTGGATCTGGATGTTGATTGATTGTCTGAAAAATGAACCGTCTGTTGGCAACGATAAAATCATCTGGGCGTTAGTGATAATCTTTCTAAATGGGATTGGTGCTTTGATCTATTATCTGGTCCGTCGTCCCGAGCGTATTAAACAGACAGGGCAATAGATTCAGAGAAATAAAATGATCCACCATGCCTTTTTGAACGTTATTAAAACAGTCAGTAATTCTCATGCGAGTGTGTGGAAGTACACACATTAATTCACAGTCGTAAATAGTTTGCCGTACAACAAATACGTTGTTTAACGGATGGAATGAACCATGAAATTCACCTTTGCACCAGAATCGAAGCCTTTAGCAGGATTTACGATCAAGCGCGCCATCGATCGGGGTGGATTTGGAGAGGTGTATTATGCACTGAGTGATTCGGGCAAAGAAGTGGCGCTCAAACTGCTGCAGCAGAACATGGATGTTGAATTGCGCGGCGTGACGCAATGTCTGAATCTAAAACATCCGAATCTGGTCACGATCTTTGATGTCAAAACGGACCGCGACGGCGACCACTGGGTGGTGATGGAATATGTGTCCGGTCAAGGGCTGGATAAAGCTTTGCATCAGTGCCCCAACGGGATGCCGATGGAACAGGTGCGGTATTGGCTGTCGGGGATTTCCGAAGGCTTGTCTTATCTGCACAGTCGCGGTCTGGTACACCGGGATTTGAAACCTTCGAATGTATTCCGCGATGGCGAGACCATCAAAATTGGTGATGTGGGCTTGTCTAAATTCATCTCTCACAGTCGACGGAGTGCGAATACACAGAGCGTGGGCACCGTGTATTACATGGCACCCGAAGTGGCGCGGGGACGTTACGGAAAAGAAGTCGATATCTATGCGGTCGGCGTGATGGTCTACGAGATGATTACCGGCGTAGTCCCCTTCGACGGGGAATCGACGGCGGAGATTCTCATGAAACATCTTTCCGAAAAGCCGGACCTGAGCCGTTTGCCCGTTCATCTGCGGGCCGTCATGGGACGCGCATTGGAAAAAGACCCACACAAACGAATTGCCGACATCAAAGTCTTTAAGCAGGAATTTGAACGCGCTCTGTTTCAGCGCGAGACGGTAACGGAAATTCCTGAAGATTCATTTCAGACCTTTGCGGCTGTCGCTACGCCAAAGCATGGGGATGGGATGAAGCAGACCTCGCGCGTCTCGAACAATCAGAGTTCCTGGGAGTATACGAAGCTATTAGGACCTGCAATCATCCTGATGTTTCTTCTCATCGGGCTGATGGGAGCTACGATGGCCAGTCTGGGGGCTGGTTTTCCACATTTTATTCTTGGTCTCCCTCTCATGATGCTTTTCTGTGGAGCCGTTGTCATGACGGGTGCGTTCGGGCGACTGTTTTTTACCAAAGGAATTGCAGCGATTGTGAAGGGGCCGCCTCCTATCAGTGATCTTTGGGACAAAGAAAAACATCATCCCGCAGACACGACTGACAGAGAATATCGTGCGCAAGTATTGGAAGAGACACGGATTTTCCGAGAACAGGAACGGCAGAAAGCAGAAGCAGAGCAGCGTCGGGTACGGGAACAGCATCGAAATAAACGCAGTTATCGGCGCGCCTTGACGCCCCGTACGCCGCGATCGATTTCACCTCAATGCAGGTTATATGATTTATCAATCTCGATGGTCAAAGCCGTCATCTGCACACTGGTGATTATGGCAGGGATTCTGTGTTTTACAGATGGATCGATTTCCAGAGGATTCTGGAGTGGCAATGATTTCGCTCCCCTGGCTCTACTTACGTTTGGATCAATCGTCGCGGCCTGGAGTGTATTGGTTGTAGCAAAATTAACAGAAGGGAAATCGTTCGATAATAGCACGCGTCGTATTATCTGGATGGTGACAGGGGTTTTTGTTGGATCGCTGATCTATCTGATTCAAGCAGATGTCTTAATGGCCTCGATGCCTGCGTCACGCGAAATGCATTTGGGATTAAGGCCCTGGTTCAATGTGATCGGTCCGTATTCATTAATTTTAGGAGATGGGCAACCGAGTTTGATTGGCTACATGGTTTTCTTTGGAATGCTATTCTGTTTTCGTCGCTGGTGGTGGCACGCCGATTCATTTCGGCCGCGAAAGTTTAAAGTGACTTCAGTTTTGATAACCGTATTCGTGGCCTATGTGATTACCGCAATCTGGGCATTTCCCGTCGTTGTTGCTTTGAGCTGGGCAACCATCATTTCGTGTGTGGTTCAATTGGCGGCTTCCTGGATTCCGGAAGAGCAACGAGTTGTTGAGATCAAGGGGACGAAATAATGAACACCGCACCACTTGAGGTTACCCCGGATTATATCGGGATTTTTATTCTGTTAATGGTACTGATTCTGGTTCCAACCTTCCTGGTGATCGTTGCCAAAGTTGCTCGAGGTTTCTCGTTCGGGAGTTTTCTGGCGCTGATGGCTGCAGTGATTGCAGGGGGAGTACTTTTAGTTTTACTGGCAATTTTACTGCCGTATGTCTTTCTCTCGAGATCTTCAGAGCTTGTATCTGCTGAAGCAATGAGCAGTGAGTCATTTCACGGAAATGCACCAATGGCAACAAAAGTGATCAGTCCTGAATTAGTACAGAACTCTTCATCAGATGCGCCTGTCGTTGCCCGAAAACCACACGATCCTCCTCAAGCGGAGATCCCTGTTCCTGCGACGGCGAAAACAAAGGAACCGCTGAAACCGTTACCAGACTGGGTAGTTTCCGGATTGGATCATACGCATCAAAACAAGAAGAACCTGTTGGAATCAAGCCGGTTGGTTGTTGAATCTGGCTTGTTTGTGACGGTTGGTGAAGCACAGTACGATGCTTTGGCTAAGGCAGGCTTGAAATTGAAAGCGAATCTACAGTTACGCTATCCACATTACCCTCTGGCAAATTTGGAGGTCAGCCCGGATGAAGTTCGTCAGGTGGCATTGCGGCGAAGTTACTATCAGCTGGTCGAACATAATTTTGGAGACGTTCTGAAAAATGGTGAACCACTCAAGCAGAACATGTACCGAGGCTATCTGGAAATCGAAGATTCTCCTCGTGTGCGAGAAACACTGTTTGCAAAATGGAAGCGAAAGGTTGGCAATGAACGGACCGCCTGGCTAGGAGGCGGCTTGGGGCTGATCACGCTATTGTGTGCCAGCATCGCCGTGTATTTGAGAGCCTCCCACTCTCCGGCTACAATGAAATCACATTAGTCTTTTTCCCTTCAGTTCAGTTTGTGATTCACTCATGCCAATAGACGAAGCCGATCAACTTCTGGTATCTCAAATCAAAGCCGGCGACTCGGATGCCTGGGCGGAATTGATTGCACGATTTGAAGGACGCCTGCTGGCGTTTGTTAACAGCCGTCTACGGAATGCGGCGAGCAGTGAAGATGTGGTTCAGGAAACGTTTCTGGGGTTTCTGATCAGTCTGCCTAACTATGATCCCGCAACGCCTCTAGAGTCGTTTCTATTTGCGATTGCTTCCCATAAGCTGACAGATTTGCTCCGTAAGCAGGGCAGGCGACCGACCATTCCCCTGTTTCCCGATGAAAACGGCGAACGCGAAAATCACCGCGAACCGGCGGGTCGCTCGCGGGTTGCGTCCAGCCTGGCACGCAGTAAAGAGCGGAGATCCAAAGAGGAACAGGTCATTTGTGAAAGCCTGCAGGCTCTGATTCTGTCCTGGATTCAAAACGGGGAGTTCGAACGACTAGAGTGTATTGAGCAGTTGTTCGTTTCAGGCAAAGCCAATAAAGAGGTCGCCATGCAAATGCAGATTTCCGAACAGGCGGTCGCCAACCATAAGCACTTTGTGGTGGGAAAATTGAAAGATGCAATTAAAACCGCTCAGATACACGACCCAGATCTGGTCGGCCTCGGTTTGACCTGATCCGTATCTTCCCAGCCAGGCTGGACTCGCGATGCCTTCATTTCTCTCAGTGTTCCACCTCCGCTTACAGCTCGATGCCGACAAAAAAGTAAAGGATCAAAAAATAGACCAGCAATTGTCCGGCCAACTGCAACACAAATATGACAAGCGATAGCAGGACACTCAGCAGCCGATACTTACTGAGCCGAATGTGCAGCGAAGAAATGAATAAGATAAGAGTTCCTGCGACGACCAAACTCCCGGATATCAGGCCAAGTCCACCGGGGAGAATCTGACGTAATGGACTACCATGGTGGGTATAGTCAACGAGATATTGATCGATGATCGGCATCAGACATAGAAAAAACAGAATGCCGGCCCAAGTCAAAAGGTAGGCAATCGGAGTGTTATTTCGCAGTAGATATTCTTGCGGGCGTTTCATGTGCGTCTCTTCGCAATCGAGTGATCTCTTCCAGATGGCTCAATGCCGGCCGGGAGCAGCAGGCCTCTGGTATCTGAGGCGGGAAGAAACGAGATCATTCACGCGAAAACAGATGATCTTTCGTAGAGAAGCGGAAAAAATGTGACCGCGCAGCAAAAAACCTCGCCTGATCATCACAGGGCGAGGTTTTCATGTTTGGGAGTCGTACGCGACCAGCGACATCAAATTAGAATTTGATGTGCTTCCGTTTTGCCTTGCGTGCTTTGGCACTGGCAGGACGACGACCGTGATTCGCTTTTTTCAGTTTACGTTGTGTTTTTGCCATGACTTTATCCTTTATGGTCTTCGAAATTTTCAAATCAAGACCACATATTGAATGATGAGGCCTGCAGAATGTTATCGGTATTGGGCCGGGTATTTTAGTCGAAGACTACGATGAAAAAAAGTCAATCAGTCGAAAATCACTGGTTTGGCGCAGAATTCTTGCCAAATCTCTCAATATTTTGCTTCAAAATCAGGATTGTTCGACTTTGGGTATGTGGACTGTTGTTCTGATTCCGGTTAGCATGATGAGGATCAATTGAGTACTGGACAAAATAAACGCGATATTGAACTGAAGAAAATCCTTATGCTGGCCAAGCTCTATACCTATTCTTTATTTGGCATTGAAGCCAAGCCGGTTGAGGTCGAAGTCGATATCTCTCCTGGGGCGATGCCGAAAACGATTCTGGTGGGGCTGGCAGAAGCTGCTGTAAAAGAGAGTACGCATCGAATTGAGCGGGCTTTGGTCAATAGTGGGTACAATCGTCCCATTGATCGGATTGTGATCAATCTGTCGCCTGCGGACCTCCCCAAAGACGCGGCTTCGTTTGATTTGCCGATTGCTTTGGGACTGTTGACTGCCAGTGGACAGCTCGCCTCAGATCGGTTTCAGGATTATGCCGTTGTCGGAGAGTTGGCATTGGATGGCACGATTCGTCCGGTGCGCGGTGCATTATCAATGGCGATTGCGGCGCGCGAACAAGGCAAGCAGGGGTTGCTGGTTCCCGTTCAGAATGCAGAAGAAGCTGCCGTCGTCGAGGGTCTGGATGTGTTTGCTGTGGGCACTTTGGCAGAAGCCGTCGGTTTTTATACGGGGAACCTTCCCATCGAGGCAGTCGAATTTTCCTGGGAGAACGCGCTGGAAGAACACGGTCAGTACGAAATTGACTACAGCGATGTGAAGGGGCAGGAATATTCGAAGCGGGCGATCACGGTGGCCGCTGCCGGCATGCATCATTTATTAATGATTGGGTCACCAGGTACCGGCAAGACCCTGCTAGCTTCACGATTGAGTACAATCCTGCCTCGGCTTTCTCAGGAAGAGAGTTTAGAGACAACTCGAATTTACAGTGCGATGGGGCGTTTGTCTAACAAGCAATCTCTGGTCATGCTGCGTCAGTTTCGCACGCCCCATCATACTATTAGTGAAGCAGGGCTGGTGGGAGGCGGGTCTACGCCGGCACCTGGGGAAATCAGTCTGGCGCATAATGGCTTGTTATTTTTGGATGAGTTACCTGAGTTTAATCGGCGTACTCTGGAAGTACTCCGGCAACCACTCGAAGGTGGAGAAGTGACCATCTCTCGTGCGATCGGCAGCGTCACATTTCCTGCGAACGTGATGCTTATCGCGGCGATGAATCCCTGCCCCTGTGGATATCTTTCTGATCCGCGGCGAAAATGTTCTTGTAATCCAATGCAAATCGAGCGATATCTTTCCAAGATCAGCGGCCCGCTGCTTGACCGGATCGACATTCATATTGAAGTTCCCCCAGTCCCGTTCCGAGATCTCTCTGAAAAGACAGCGGGCACTGACAGTGCGATGATGTGGGAGCGGGTGTTGTATGCGCGGGAAATTCAGTCGCGCCGTTTCCAGCAGGATTCAACTTCACACAACGGCCGAATGACGCCACGCCAGTTGAGAAAATACTGTCAACTCGCTGCGGATGCCGAGGCGTTATTAAAATCGGCAATGGAAGAAATGGGCCTTTCAGCACGAGCCCATGACAAGATTTTACGCATCAGCCGAACCATAGCCGACTTGGATCGGAGCGATCAGATTACCGCATCGCACATTAGTGAAGCCATCAATTACCGTACGCTGGATCGGCAGTTTTGGTCTTGAATCGTGAGGTTATCCATTCGCCATTGGCTTAGATTCTTGTGTCTGATTCACTGGTTGCGCAAGGCGCTCGATGGTCTCCAGCAGCTTTTTCTTGTCGACTGGTTTGGTGGCATAAGCATTGCAGCCAGCCTCAATACATTTTTCCATGTCGTTTTTCATCGCGTGGGCGGTGAGTGCAATGATTGGTCCGGCATAGCCGGCATCGCGCAATTTTCGAGTGGCAGTATAACCATCCATCACAGGCATTTGCATATCCATCAGGATGAAGTCGAAGGGATGTTCATCTTCGAATGCCGCCATCGCCTGCTCATATCCCATTTTCCCGTTATCTGCCAGCTCTACTTGCATGCCTTCTTTTTTCAAGAGAAATGAGATGAGCCGCTGGTTATCAAGCCCGTCTTCCACGATGAGAATTCGGCTGGAATGAATGTCGCTGTTTGTCTTGAGTGAGTTTTCAGCTTTGGATTCAGTAGAGACCTTTTTGATGGCACTTTCATCCAGTTGTAACAGGCGGATGCCTTCCAGTGATCCGGTGTTGATCGAAATTGTAAAAGTGCTGCCTTCACCGATTATGCTGGTGACATGAATCTTTCCGCCAAGCATTTCTGCCAGTCGCTTAGAGATCGCCAGTCCCAGGCCTGTCCCACCATATTTCCGGGTCGTTGAACTGTCTGCCTGTGTGAAGGGCTGATAGATTTGTGCAAGGGCCGATTCCGAAATGCCGATGCCGGTATCAATGACTTGAAATTGAAGTTGCGGGAATCCATGTTCTGTATTGATTGTTTTGATTCGCAATTCGACGTGACCGGTTTCCGTAAATTTGATGGCATTACCCAGCAGGTTGATCAGAATTTGACGCAAGCGAGTAGGATCGGTGACGATAGTTTCCGGGATCGGATTTTCAAAAGAGAGAACAATCTTCAGCCCCTTGGAGTCGGCTTTGACCTGCATGAGTGAAGCGATGTCTGAAATGAGCTCCTGAGTATTGATGCGAACCTGTTCCAGTTCGATTTTACGTGCTTCTATTTTTGAAAGGTCGAGAATATCGTTGATCACGCCTATGAGATATTCACCGTTTCGTTTCACAATGTTGGCCGCTTCAATGTCTTCTTTATTTTGCAAGTTCCCCAGCAGGATATCGGTGAAGCCCAGAATGGCTGTCATCGGGGTCCGGATTTCGTGACTCATATTCGCCAGGAATTCACTTTTGGCTTCACTGGCAGCTTCAGCTCGTTTGCGTGCTTCGTTTAAAGACCGCTCATATTCTTTGCGTTCGCTGATGTCCTGAATAATACCAGTAAAGATTTCCCGATCGGCCAGGACCACCGAGCTGACCGCGAGCTCTGCCGGAAAAGTCGAGCCATCATTGCGCTGTGCCACAATCTCCTGCCGGGATCCGATGGCTCGTACCAGTTGTGGGTTGAGATCTCCTTCTGCATATTCGTGTTGAATTTTCTGATGTAGAGGAGGGATGAGTAAATTGATGTTTTGCCCAACGGCTTCGTGATTCAGGTATCCAAATAAATGTTCCGCACCCAGATTGAATTCTTCGATTTTTCCTTCCAGATTGATGGTGATGATCGCATCCATCACATTATCCATGATGGAACGATATCGTAGCTCGCGATCTTTCACATCGGATAGCAGAATTTCCTGTGCATCCAGCACTCGGTTATATTGATGGCCGACAATGCCTGCTTCAGTGAAATTATCCGTTTCTGCTCTTGAGGAATTGTCGCCATTTTCGTGGGCAATCATTGTTTCCAGCAGGCTGTGTAATTCGGTTGAAGCACCGTGTTCGGCTACATTGAGCCCGATTTTTTCATCTTCAACGGAGACGCGAATGGGCATCAGGCGATTCACGATCGACATGAAAATCCAGATGAATCCAAAGCTCCAGACAAAACAGACGACAACGCCGAGCGCTTGAATTCCCAACTGATGGGTACGAGAGACCCCATTGGGAAAAAAACTGGCGTCGGCAAATAAGGCGACCGCCAGTGTACCCCAGGCACCGGCAAAACCGTGTACGGGAATTGCGCCTACAACATCGTCGATCTTGAAGCGATTTTCCAGTAGAGACAAAGAGGCCAGCATTACCACGCCGGCAATAACGCCGATAAGCAGGGCGCTGGGAAACGTTACCGCATTACAGGATGCTGTAATGGCAACCAGTCCTGCCAGTGAACCGTTGAAGATCTTTTCGACCGAAATTTGTGTCGACGATACGAGCTCCCAGGCTAACGCACTGACTCCCCCTGCGATCCCGGCCAGAATGGTGTTCAGAATGATTGAGGGAACTTCACCGTTCAAACCAAGAGTGCTGCCCCCGTTAAATCCAAACCACCCAAACCAGAGAATTAAAAATCCCAAAGCCGCCAGGGGAAGATTACTGGACGAAAACCGTGACTGGTTGAAATTTTTAGAAAACCGTCCCGTTCGTGGACCAAGTATCAGAACGGCGGCCAGTGCAGACCAGGCACCAACAGAATGCACTACACTGGAGCCGGCAAAGTCAAGAAAACCCAGTTTTCCTAACCATCCCGCCGGTGCTCCGGCGACATCTTTTGCCCAGGCCCAGTGTCCAAACAAAGGGTAGACAACGGCACCAATGCCGCAGGCTAAAATAATATAAGATCGAAATCGCATTCGTTCGGCAACCGCGCCGGAAGAAATGGTCATTGCGGCACTACAAAAAACAAGTTGGAATAAGAAAATGACAGTAGGCCAGTGAGCAGGGCTGTTATCTTCAAACGCAAATTGCGAAGTTCCGATCAATCCGTAGTAGGAGTTCCCGAACATCAGACCGAAACCAAACAGCCAGAAAATCAATGCGCCGATGAAAAAATCAACCACATTCTTTGTGGCTACGTTGATACTGTTTTTGGATCGGGAAAGACCAGATTCGAGGCAACAAAAACCAGCCTGCATCAGGAATACAAGGCTGGTGCAAGTCAGCACCCAGATCGTATTGGTCGTTAACTCGTGTGACATTGAAAGGGGCCTTCAATTAACTGGTCAACTACGAAGCGCGAAAAAATTGTTGTTTAAAAAAAGAAACATAATTTACTCAACTCTACTTTGGGTTAATGGACTGTCAAAAAGAAATTGGAGTGTAAACACTCATTTAACATCAATAAAGCGGCGATTCCCCTACGTTCAGGGCCTTACAGGGTGAATCGTCGGAACAATCGGATCCTTCAACGAGTGACAGCTACAATGTGAGCATACCGCTTGAGAGGTCGGTTTTTAACGACTATGATGATCTGGCCAGGGCAGGTACCGTCTTACTGGCTCAGAGGGATGGCGCTTCCAGGGAGAGAGGATTGGGTTGTTCTACAGGCGGAAAAATACCAGACGCATTATTTTGATACCATTGTTCTAAAACCTGCAACCACTGTTCTGCCGTTTTCACGGCGATGAAAGCATTACGCACCTCGGTTCGCTGGGGATGGAGTTCGGAATAGAATATGCCGAACTTGCGCATCGTGTTGCAGACTTTTTTCTCACCATAAAATGTGCGTGCCAGTTCAAAGTGTTCTGTGATCACAGTCCGTTGTTCGTGGACGTCCGGTGGAGAAATCGGTTGATTGCGGAGCAGGTCAGCCGTCTGCTGAAAGATCCAGGGGTTCCCAATAGCGCCGCGGGCAATGGAAACACCATCGACGTGAGTTACCCGCAGCATATCGATGCAGGCTTGCGGCGAAAACAGGTCACCACTTCCAATGACGGTATTCGAGCCGGCATGTTCTTTGACTTGTTTGAGAAATTCCCAGTTACTGGGGCCGAGGTACTTCTGATGCACAGTTCGTCCATGCACGGTAATCGCGGCCAGTCCGCGTTCATAGGCACCATCAAAAATGCGAAAGAAGTTGTCTTCTGATTCTGCGGTATCGTCGATCCCTCGTCTCATTTTTAACGTGACGGGAATTTGATCGGGTACCACATCGCGTACGCGGGAAATAATATCGAGTGCTACTTCAGGCTGCCCCAGATGATAGCCGCCCCGGCAGCGGCTCATGACTTTTTTGACTGGGCAGCCGAAGTTGATGTCGATCACATGAAAGCCAGCTTCAACGAGCCTTTGTGCAGCAGGCCCAAATTCTTCTGGTTCTGAACCCATCAGTTGACCGCCAACGGGAAACTCATCCTGATGACAGTACATCATCGAGTGCTGCTTGCCCTGTTTGGACTGCACGATCATACGATCGATCATGACCTCACAGAGGGTATAGGCGGCACCCAGTCTGGCAGCGATCACGCGCATAGGGTAGTCACTATAACCGCTCAAGGCAGCCTGGAATAAAGGCGTCTGCAGTTGATAGGGCCCTAAGGAAACAGATGATATTTGATCGACGGACATACTTTTATATTAGCTTTCTTCGTATGAGACCAAGGCTCATCCTGGGAATTGAGATAGTAACTCGCTGGTGATCTGGCCGGGCTCAGGGGCACTGCAGATTGTACTGCTGACTGCCACGCGTTGCGCACCAGCTTGAACCGCCTGGCAAAGATTGTCGGCATTAATGCCTCCAATGGCAAACCAGGGGAGCGTTATTTCGGCGGCGACCTGCTTTATAAAGTTCAATCCCGCGTACTCGTGCTCTGCAAATGATTTCGTCGTAGTCGGAAATGTGGGGCCGACACCGATGTAATCAGCCCCATCCAGCACGGCCTGGCGGGCCTGTTCGATATTATGCGTAGAGACACCAATCATTCGTTGGGGGCCTATAATTTGACGGACCTCTCTCACCGGTAATTCATCCTGGCCAACGTGTACTCCATCGGCGTCGATCGCGACGGCAAGATCCGGGCGGTCATTCATAATGAGGATCGCTCCCGCGGCGCGAGTCCACTCGCGGACGTGTCTGCCATGCTCCAGAAGCTGGCGATCTGTCATTTCTTTTTCACGAATCTGAACGATGCCGACGCCGGCCGCCAGCGCTTCTCGAACAGCGGGACCTGATCCATGATGGCATAAGGATTCGGAAACCAGCAGGTACAGCCGGCAGTCTTCCAGTCGGCGTTGATTATGTAAACACGACAGAATACTTTTTTCCAAAGTATAAAGTGCATAGCGCATTTGCTTGAATAGTGCGGCTGCTTCTACTGAAATCAGCTTGCCGAACTCTTCCAGGGTGCGTGTGGCTTCCTGCACGCGTTTCAAATTTGCCTGCAGTAGATGTTCCATCGATTGCCGCTCGAATTCGGATGTGGTACTGATGCTGGTACCGACATCGTGAAGAGTGTCGCGACTGGCAATCAATGAATCTTGCCCGATAAATCTGAGCGCTTCTGCCAGCTGGTGTCGCGTATTTTTTAACAGTTGCATCAGATGTGCGTCATCGAGGGTAAAGCGGAGATAATCTTCAATCACGCGCAAGCCTTCCCGCAGACGGTTGGCAGCCGCGTCGATGGTTCTGAACGTATTGGTCTGATCGCTGGCTGTCGTGGGAACGACCCGAAACGCGAAGTCGACGTTGATTGGCTCTGCAGATTGACGTTGCTGGAGAATTAAGTTCTGCTCGAATGCAGCTGTTGTCAGTGTCCCTTGTGAGCGGAGCCATTCCGAGTGTGAGCCGGCAGTCGTCAATAAGCCCCATAAAAGGTGCTCACTTCCAATTTCGGTGGGAACATCTGACCGGCTGACCTGTTCCAGTGCCTGGTTCAGGATTTCGCGCAGTGCCGGAAAATGGTACAGCGCCTGAGAGAGTTCAAGTGGTTCATTTGTTGAATCTGAGTCTGAATTGGCTGGTTCCTCGGGCAGCTGAATCGGAAACTGCTCCAGGATCATTGCCAGTTCAATTTGATGGGCCAATAACAATTCGGCGGCCCGTGATTCTTCAAAGGCAAGTGCGGCCAGCAAATGGCAGGCATCCAGCTCGGGAGCTGCAGAACTTTGCGCAATTCGCTCGGCCTGCTTCAACGCACGCTGTGCTCCTGCAGTCAGTAAATGTTGCATAACGGTTCAGTTTTTTCTTGAAACGATCATTTGTAGTGGGACACATTCTTTGTCCGTTAAGGGACACCATGCAGTAAACAGGTTAACCGATTCAAGGCTAATCTTGCTACAATGGGGTGTGGGTACTAGAATTAGAATGACTGGTTTTGCGGATTGTGCTGATTTTGCAGTGTTGGCAGGGTGGTGATTCCTTATGTGATCATGTATGAATCGGAATGTGCTGCCCCGAACAACGAGTCGTTCTGAATTCAGAAGTGTTAAAATGGGTAGAATATTTTAGTAAGTTGTGGTTTTTCAGTGACTTCCTTTAATGATCTGGTAGTAGTTTTGGGAAATTCCTCGACGTTTTTTGGTGAGTAACGTATTATTCGTAGAAGCCTTTCCTAAAAGAAGCAATTTCCGTTTCAAATTGTAATGTTGTTTAAAGATGTACAGGTCTTTAGATCGCATTTTTGAAATAAATTAAGACAAATCAAACACGATTCCATTTTTAGAATAGTTTGGGAGAATTGATTCCTGCGTTTGAAGCAGTCGGTTTCAAAGCAGAATCGCAGTGTTCATCCAAAAGTGCCCGACATCATATAGGGCCACAGGAGAAACAAATTATGTACGAGCGGTTTACAGATCGAGCTCGAAAAGTGATGCAGTTGGCGAACCAGGAAGCCCAACGCTTCAATCACGAATATATCGGGACCGAACATATCCTTTTAGGATTAGTCAAAGAGGGTTCAGGAGTCGCAGCCAATGTGCTGAAAAATCTGGACGTGGATTTACGAAAAATCCGTCTGGAAGTTGAGAAGATTGTCCAATCCGGGCCGGACATGGTCACGATGGGCAAACTCCCTCAAACACCACGCGCCAAAAAGGTCATCGAATATGCGATGGAAGAAGCTCGGAATCTGAACCACAACTATGTGGGAACCGAGCATCTGCTCTTGGGCTTACTCCGCGAGCAGGATGGTGTTGCTGCTCAGGTTCTGATGAATCTGGGATTGAAACTGGAAGAAGTACGCGAAGAAGTACTGAATCTTCTGGGGCACGGTCTTGAAGGGGGCGAAGCTGGCGAACGGACACCTGGAACCGGTAGCCAGAAAGCCGGCAAAAGCAAGACTCCCGCATTGGACAGCTTTGGTCGCGATCTGACTGAACTGGCTAAGCAGAAAAAACTGGATCCGGTAATTGGTCGTTCTAAAGAAATCGAACGCGTCATTCAGATTCTCTGTCGCCGTCAAAAGAATAACCCGGTTCTGCTGGGTGAAGCCGGCGTTGGTAAAACCGCGATTGTCGAAGGGTTCGCCCAGATGGTCGTGAACGGCGAAGTTCCAGACTTGCTCCGTGATCGTAGAATCGTCGTGCTCGACCTGGCGATGATGGTTGCCGGCACGAAATACCGTGGTCAGTTCGAAGAACGCATTAAAGCGGTCATGAACGAAGTCCGTCGTGCGAAAAATACAATTCTGTTCATCGACGAATTGCACACCCTGGTAGGAGCCGGCGGTGCGGAAGGTGCCATCGATGCATCGAACGTATTGAAGCCTGCATTGAGCCGTGGCGAATTGCAGTGTATCGGTGCGACGACACTTGATGAGTACCGCAAATACATCGAAAAAGATAGTGCGTTGGAACGACGTTTCCAGAATGTGATGGTTGAACCGCCAACAGACGAGCAAACCGTCGAAATTCTCCGAGGTTTGCGGGAACGCTACGAAGAACACCACAAAGTTCAGATTACCGATGACGCTTTGGAAAAAGCCGTCGAATTGTCATCACGTTACATCACCGGTCGTTGTCTGCCTGACAAAGCCATTGATGTGATAGACGAAGCGGGTGCTCGTATCCGTCTGAAATCCATGGTGCGTCCTCCCGACTTGAAAGAGCTGGAAGAAGAAGCAGAACGACTGAACCAGTCGAAAGAAGAAGCTGTTGCCAACCAGGATTTTGAACTGGCGGCGAACCTGCGGGATCAGGCTGATAAACTGAAAAAACGCAAAGAGTCTCTGACTCAGGAATGGCGTGAAAAATCCAAAGAAGTGGATGGCGTTGTTGATGCAGAAGTTGTGGCTGAAGTGGTCGCCAAAATTACCGGCGTGCCTTTGACCCGACTCTCCAGCGAAGACACCGTGCGTCTGTTGAACATGGAAGATGAACTGCATCAGCGGGTCATTAGTCAGGACGAAGCCATTAAACAGGTTTCCAAAGCCGTACGTCGCAGCCGTAGTGGATTGAAAGATCCAAAACGACCGATGGGGGCTTTCTTATTCTCTGGTCCGACCGGGGTTGGAAAGACGTTGCTGGCGAAAACGCTGGCAGAATTCATGTTCGGTGATGAGACAGCTCTGATCCAAATCGATATGAGTGAATACATGGAGAAGCACAACGTCAGTCGTCTGATTGGTGCCCCTCCAGGATATGTTGGTTTCGAAGAAGGCGGACAGTTGACGGAAAAAATTCGTCGTCGGCCTTACGCGGTTGTGCTGCTCGATGAAATTGAAAAAGCACACCCTGATGTCTTCAATATGCTGTTACAGATTATGGAAGAAGGCCATTTGACCGACAGCTTCGGTCGCAAGGTTGACTTCAAAAACGTGGTTCTGATCATGACAACCAACGCCGGTGCTCAGGGCATGGCTCATGGGGACGCCTTTGGTTTCCGCAAAGCCGACGATGACACCAGCTACGACGCCATGAAACGTAACCTGATGCACGATCTTCAGAAAGAATTCAAACCAGAGTTTCTGGGGCGTCTTGACGAAGTCGTTGTGTTCCGCAAACTGACTCGTGAAGAACTGAAACAGATCGTGGATATCGAACTTGCCAAAGTCCGAAATCGTCTGAAAGAACAGGGTGTCACTCTGGATCTGACCGACGAAACACGCGAATTCATTATCGACAAAGGTTCCGAAGGCGGCGAGCTCGATTACGGTGCCCGTCCGTTGCGTCGTTCTGTAGAACGATACATCGAAGATCCACTGGCAGAAGAATTGTTGCGTGGTGCCTTTGAAGGTAAGAATAAAGTGCTGGTGAGAGTCACTGAAGTCGGCGATGAAAAACGGCTCGACTTTGACGCCTCTTACGAAGCAGAAACTGAAGAACTGGCAACCGTCGGTTCGGTTGAAGGCGACGGCGGTGCTCCGGAAGGAGAAGCTTGAACTTCGACTGATAAGTTCAAAATAAGATAAATGACAAAGAGCCCTCATCATTCAATGTGAGGGCTCTTTTTTTGATTCAAGTCTGTTGGAAAAGGAAGCAAGCATGATTCCGCGTCAACTGGAACCCGAAGTCATGGATACACGCGAAGAAGCGGTCGACTACAACTCCATGGATCATAGTGACGTCAACCGGCTGTTCGCAGACGATGTGCTGGAATTGATCGCCGCCCAGCAGGCAAACGGCGGTAGTGATCCTGATTCTAAAGACATGACCATTCTCGATCTGGGAACCGGCACCGCATTGATTCCGATTGAGCTATGTAAACGGAATGAACGACTCAAAATTGTAGCGACTGATCTGGCAACGGAAATGCTGCGTGTGGCCGAAGTGAACTTGCAGCAGGCGCAGCTCAGGCATCTCGTGACTTTGGAGCGGGCTGATGCAAAGCAGCTGCCGTGTGCCGATCATTGTTTTGACGGCGTAATCTCAAACAGTCTGATTCACCATGTGCCCGAACCGGAGAGCGCGTTTCACGAAATCGTGCGCGTGATTAAGCCGGGAGGCTTTCTCTTGGTGCGCGATCTTCTGAGGCCGGACTCCTCTGCCGAGTTGGAGCGGCTGGTTGAATTATACGCCGGCGAAGCAAACCCGCATCAACGGCAGATGTTCCATGATTCACTGCATGCAGCTTTGACTTTAGAAGAAGTGCAAGTGTTGTTAACAGCATCTGGCTTGCCGCCGAGTACCGCGCAAATCACTTCGGATCGCCACTGGACGATCGCGGCGATGCTGCCAGAAGAATAAAAACAGGGGGAAATCCGACATCGTATCAGACTTCCCCCTGCGACTCATTCAATTATTCGTTAATTGAAACCTGGCCTTGTCCTGTATATCGAACGACTTCGTGATTGAAGTTCACTCGCTGGCATTTTTGGACGGCGATTGAGACGAAGGACGACGCGCTTCTGATTCTTTCATCGCGTTTTCACGTTGAATCGCATCGTATACTTCTTGACGGTGTACTGGAATTTCTGTTGGTGCCTGAATTCCTAACCGTACTTTATCACCCCGGATATCGACAATAGTAATGACAATATTGTCACCGATGATGATGCTCTCGTCGCGTTGTCTCGACAATACAAGCATCGTAATAACTCCTTCCGTAGATCTTATGTTGGGCCAATGAGGTGATATCTGAAGAGGCGACAAACCTCTTATCGATTTGAATTAAAGTTTTGTCACCTGTTGTCTTTTCGTAAGTATGTAAAACAAATCAGTCCGGAGAAGAGAGACTTTGATCCGAGGCGGCTCTGGTATTCAGCCTTACCAGAGATCAGCTGCGACAGCTTCCAAAGATTCTCTTACCGGCAATGACCCACATCCCTGCATCGTTTTAATGAGTTCCTCGTGGGTACTACCTACATCGACCTTTTAACCTCCGAAATGAGCATTAAGATGGGTTAAATAACGACATTAAGAGAAGGTGTATGCTGCTTTGCCGGGTGTGTCGAGTGTGTCGATTATGCCGGCGGGAGGCGATCCCAGGCAATGGAATCTGTTTCAATGTATAGTTTTTCGTGTTGTGAGCAGTCAGATCGGGGCAACTTAATTGCCAATTGAGGGGGAGATGTATAATCTGTAAGTAGCGCTCTGGTTTTCAGCATTGTATCCTCGGATGGGGGATTTGTCGTATCCAAACCAGGTCAGTCGCGGTAAGACGAAGTGAAATCGATCCGATTCAGGATTATCAAAACTCAGCCAGTCAAACTGGTTCAAAGTAAAATGCTGGAGTAGAAAACGAATGGCCACACTGTTAATCGCTGCGGGAGCTTTTGTAGGTTACATCATTGCCTACCACACTTATGGAAAGTGGCTTTCAAATAAAATCTTTAATGTCGATGGTGACGCCGAAGTTCCCAGTAAACAACTCCGCGACGATGTTGACTTTGTGCCGACGAAAAAAAGTGTTATCTTCGGACACCACTTCACCAGTATCGCAGGCACCGGTCCCATCGTCGGACCGGCGATTGCCGTCTTCTGGGGTTGGCTGCCGGCACTGCTCTGGGTCTTGTTCGGCTCGATTTTTATCGGCGCTGTCCATGACTTCGGAGCCCTTGTTGTATCGCTCCGCAATCGCGGACAAACCGTCGGCGAAGTCGCCGGCAGACTCATCGCCCCCCGCACGCGTATCTTGTTCCTGCTCATTCTGTTACTCGCCCTGACCGTGGTGCTCGCCATCTTCGGCCTCGTGATTGCGATCATCTTCTCCCTTTATCCGGAAACGGTGATCCCCGTCTGGATCACCATGCCCATCGCACTGGTCATCGGGATCATGGTCTATAAAGAAAATGCTACACTGCTCGTTCCCTCTCTGGTCGCACTCGCGATTGTCTACGCTTCGATCTACCTGGGCGCCTATTATTGGCCCATCGATATCGCCACACTGTTCAACATCCCCAACACGGGACCGTTCCCTAACGCTGTGATTCTCTGGACCTTCGTCCTGCTGGCCTACTGCGCCGTCGCTTCTGTTATGCCGGTCTGGCTCCTGCTTCAGCCACGCGATTTTATCAACAGCCATCAGCTGGTACTCGCGTTGGGGCTCCTGCTCATCGGTGCCCTCTTTGCCGGCGCTACCGGTCAGGCCGACCTCGTCGGCGCTGCCCCCGCCATCGCCACCAACATTCCCGCCGACGCACCGCCGATCTGGCCGTTCCTGTTTATCACGATCGCCTGTGGAGCGTGCAGTGGGTTTCACTGTCTCGTCAGTAGCGGCACCAGCAGTAAACAGGTGGAATCCGAACTCGATGCCCAGTACGTGGGTTACGGCGCCATGCTTCTCGAAGGAGGCTTGGCCGTCATCGTGATTCTCGCCTGCTGTGCCGGCGTCGGCATGGGAGACTTCACCCGCGTCGGTGAAGGAGCCGCCTATAGTTATCAGCCAACAATGGAAGCAGGAACCGACACTCAACTCGCTGGCATGGCTGCCTGGGAAACCCGTTATGACGCCAGCAAAGGCTGGGGGGCATTTGGCCTGAAAGACAAGATCGGTGCCTTCATTCACGGCGGTGCCAACTTCCTGGGTTCTATCGGCATCCCCATGAAACTGGGCATCAGTATCATTGCCGTTCTGGTTGCCAGTTTTGCCGCCACCACCCTCGATACCGCAACCCGGCTTCAGAGATACGTCATCCAGGAACTGGCCGCGACGATTCATATCAAGCCGCTCACCAACAAGTACGCAGCCACAGGCCTCGCCGTTTTCCTGGGTGGCATGGTGGCGATGATGCCTGCGAATGCGACTGCAGGCCCCGGGAGTGGCGGCCTCATTCTCTGGCCTCTGTTTGGTGCCACCAACCAGTTGCTCGCCGGCCTGGCGTTTATGGTGATCGTATTCTATCTCCGCCGTCGTAACAAACCGATCATCTTCGCTCTGGTACCCATGATCGTCATGCTCATCATGCCCGCCTGGGCGATGCTCTGGAACATGTTCAACGGCGAAACCGGCTGGTACTTCAATCCGGAAAAACAGCATCTGTTCCTGTTTGGTATCGCCGTGATTGCACTCCAGGTCTGGATGATGGTCGAAGGGCTGCTCGTCTGGTCCAAATCCAAAGGGCACCTCGAAGAGCAACTGCCGGCTCTTTCGACAGTGCGACCTGCCGTCGCTCCCAGTGCTGCAGGTGGCTCGAACTAGGTTTTGAAGGATGGCCTTAAGTTTCAGCGGCTGCTGACGTTGTGGTTCGATACTGCGCACACTCACACCTGAAAAAACAGGACTGGACGACAACCCCGCCGATCGCGATGATGCGGAGATAACGTCGGGCGCGCGAGTGAGCACTGGAACAGCGCGAGCCACTTCCAGAATAGCACTATAAAACCCGCTGGTTTCAGCACGATTTTCCAAAAACCTGCTCACACACCCACCGGTTTTCATGACGCTTCGAGTGACATTCATAGACGTTCCCAGGTGTATGCAGGAGCATTTTAAGAGTTTCATAAGGCGATTACGCATCAAGCAAATTCTCATTTCGTGACTCTCTGAGACTCAAGAAAAGGATCAAAGCAAACCAGCACGGCCGGACAAGCCGGCCCGTGGCACATGGTGGGGCTTGTTTGTTATTGTGCTTACCTCACTTGATCACTCTGGCGTGTGCCACCGTCGGCTTGTCCGACGCTGCAAATCTATTCACACTGGCCCAACTGTCAAATACAGGTGCGAACGCTATACCTCCCGTGGGAGGCAAGGTCCAGAATCCCATCAACCGGTCCCATCGTACTGGATAGATACGTAAGCCCGGAGATGAACTGAAAGTAGTAATGGTTCACTTTGTGCAGCATCAGAAAATGAGCGATCCATGATTTCATTCGAAACACTCAGGTGAAATCAAGGCCCATTTATCAGGGGGTAGGCCCGGCTGCACATCCGGTCCGAGTGCAGCAAGCAGGAAATTGTCAGAAAAGTCGCACGAACTCTTACATAAAACCGACGACCCCAACATAGGGGCGGTGCCTATGTGCCCGCCCTCCTTGCGGCGCGTGATTGTTGATAACTCGACTGATGGGGCCAGTTCAATCACACACACATCGTGTGCCATGGCCCGGCTTGCCCGGCCGTGCAAAGCAGTTCACGCAAACCCAGCTATAAAAATGTCAGGGGCGACCTATGTGTCGCCCCGCCTGGAGAGATACAACCAGATATCGCCATACAAATGGGACACAAAAAACATTCGCACGTGAAAAAACAACCCGAAACAGCACCGCCGGGCGAGGCTCAAACCAGATCTGACTTAATCAGGACCACCACGAAAACAATGTGATCCATGCCAATCCCTCAGTCACCTACCTGTCTAATCCCCTGAGCCCCGACGCATCCCGCCGCTCCTGTTTCTTCGCCTCCAGGGTCGCGCGGGCGTGCTGAATTTTCTGCACTGTCTCTTCAGAGAGATCCCGCTTATTCGACACAAACAGTAGTCCTTTCAGGATGTGATACATTTCGGTCTCTCCCACATGCATGCCCGGACCGCTTCCATAAAACCAGACACGACGGCACTCTTTGGCTTTCTCCTCGGCCAGCACCTGAATCGGATCCAGAAACAGGTGCTGTAGATCTAGTTCTTTCAAATCCCTGAGGATCGATGTGCGCACATCATAAATCGGATCCGTGACCAGGCTGCGCCGCACCACGGTAAAGCAGTCTTCGTCCCCCAGCTTCAGCAGGGCCTCGTTCATGAAACAACGATCTAACACGTCAGGCGTCTGCTCAGTATGTTTGATCAGAAACTCCTTGTAGCCAGTGAGATATTTTTCCTGATCCCACTCATAGAGCAGCTTGTAAGCTTCAAAACGGTAGCCAGCTTGCAGCGTTCTGCCTGACGAGATCTGCTCCAGAAACAGGATGTAACCATCCTGCCCCTTCTCAGGCGGCGGCAGACAACGCAGTAGCAGAGGAACCTTTTGCCGTTCATACAAGTGGGTCACTTCTTGAGCAGTTAAACCTCGCCGTTTCAGGAGAACCAGAACCTGATGATCCAGTCCCATTTTCGCGTGATACACCTTGAGAAAGTCCTCAGGGTTTTTGATTTCGAGATCCCGGTACAGAAATTCTTCCAGTGTAAACTGAATGATGGCGAATAACAGCGGGTCTTTCGTCTTCTGGTAAGTCTCGACATCCATGAGTGAGACATATCGCTCATAGCTGAGCGGTTTTTTAGGCAGGTCATAGCGATCTGCGCGAGTCCAGAACGGGCGGATCCAACCAGCAACGTCTTCCCGTTTCCCTTTTTTGTAAAACTGTCCTGGATGTCCATTGTCCCAATACCCTTTCGCCAGCCGACTTACCGGAAACGCTCCCAGTTCATAGAGAATCGCTTCATAAGTTTGCGCGTTTGTTTTCTGGTCAACGGCAGGCTTCTGTTTTGTTTCTTCCGCAGAAACAGTCTCCAAGTGTAAACTGACACAACACAAAACCAGGCACAGATAACAGCAGGCACGTTTCGGCATTTGAATTCTCTTTTCACGCTCAAGGTGTCAAAAAAATACTTGGTAGGTGAGCGGAGTATATCAATCAGATGTCAGGCAGCGAACCCCGGATTGTTTGCTGGAGCTTTACGGTAAGAGATTCATTGATATGAATATAAAAGTGATTTGACGACGCTGCACAGGTTATTTGATTTTGTCAATTTCGTCGTTCTGCAGAAACCGACGGGCTGCATGGCGAATGCTGATGACAAAGACACTTTGCTCTCGAATGGTAAAAACGATCCGAAAGGAGCCATAAAGTGCCTGACGGATTTCCTGCTGTGTGTAGTCATTTTCGGGAGCAAGACTGCAGGCTTCGGGAAACCGCTCAAGATTGGAAAGTTTCTGCTCTAAACCGTCTTTCCAGGTATTTGGATCAGCAGGGCCACGTTTGCGGATATAATGATAGATACCTTTAATATCCGTTTCTGCCCGCCGTGACAGTTCGACTCGAAACGTCATGCGTCTTCGAGTTCTGCCAGTACATCACGGAAGGGACGTGTGCGGCCTGCATCAATATCCGCAAGACCTTCTTGTAATGCACTGAGAGAGGCTGCTAATTCCTCTTCTGTCCCGATTCCCATGATCTCACGATACACCTCCTGGGACATCAGGACGTACTTCCGCCCCTCTTCATCAACTTCCACTAGTCCATGGTGTTGATCAAGGGCTTGACGTTGTTCTTCAGTGAGTCGTGGTCTTATCATGGTTGGATTATACCAGCATTCTGATGGATTTGTCACGAAAAGAATCAGCAGGAATCGGGTTCTCTCTTGGAAGATCACCGAAAGTCGTTTATTGGTCTTGTATCGGCTTATTTGCTTCAAATCGATCTTCTCCTGGTTTGTATGAACGTGGTTCGAATGAATTTGAGGCATCATTCGAGATCGCCTGTAACGACGCCAGGATTTTTTGTTTCGTTTTTGGGTTTAAGGTTTGCTTCTGCTTTGCCCAGTTGAGATAGGTCTCCAAAGAATCTGCCAGGATATTCTCGTCACGATAATACCCTGGTCCATTGGGAACGAACTCTCTCACACATTTCTGGCCTCTTCCCAGACACAGGAGATGAATCGTGTCTATGTATTCGACGACTTGATCTTGTCGCTTAAGCTCACGTAAGAGAAACTCTCTGACCTGTGCAGTGGGATCATTCAGTAACGCATGATTGACTGCCTTGACGGATTCAGGGTCTCCGATGCCGATGAGTGCGGCGTACATATTATAGCGATCAAACCGATCGGGAAGTCGAGCAGCATTCTTGAAGATCAACGTTTTATAACCCGCCAGATGCGTGGGTTTGTCTGCCTGATACAGTTGGGTAAACACAGCAAAACGCTGCATGGTGTCGAGTTGCTTCTCAGCCAGAAGTTGCTCCAGAAATACTTTGTAATCATCCTGTCCCGGCTCTGGTGGAATCAGAAAACGAAACAACAGCGGGTCCTGGTATTGCCGATACAGGTTGGCGACCATGGGACCGTCAATTAATTCCCTTCTTTTGAGTAGCCAAAGAACCTTATTATCCAGCCCCATTTTGGCATGATAGACCTTGAGAAGGTCCTCGGGATTTTTAATTTTGATTTTTCGCCAGTGTAGTTCATCCAGCGTAAATTCAATGATGGCAAACAGCAGTGGATCTTTCGTTTGCTGGTACGTTTCTACCTCGAGAAAAGAGATATAGCGTTCATAGCTGAGCGGCGCTTTGGGGATGCCAAAACGCGTTTTTTCTGATTTGGTCAGATAACTATTTCCACGAACCCAAAAGGGAGGCAGCCAGCCATTCACGTCTTCCCGTTCCCCTTTACTGAAAACCTCCCCCGGATGTCCGTTATTCCAATAGCGTTTCGTCAGTTTGCTGACCGGAAAGGCCCCAAGCTCGTATAGGATCTCCTCGTACGATACGGAAGGGTTTTTCTGAGAAACAGCCGGAACAGCCGCTGTTTCAGCATGGTCCTGCTCCGTTCCCGTTGGCTGGGATTGAGAACTACATCCCAGTGTGCACAGGAGCGAAATAATCAAAACACGGTGCGACAGAATCATAGGAATTTTCGGAGTTGCGTCTGGAATGAAATGAACTAACAGTTAGTATAAGAGTGTTGTAGAAGTTTGTCACTCTTATTTTCATCTGCTCTTGTGCTCACGCTATTATGTGGAAATAAATTGTTTGATGCTGCAGGAGAATGAGGGCTTAATCAAGTCGCTGTTGGATCAAAGAGGCGAGGAGTCATTCGATTCCATGTATGGACTACGGGTAGAAGGCGATCGGGAATTATCAGAAATTCTCAAACCGATTCAACAAATGCTTGATGATTGCTGGTGGTATCTGGGCGGTGCCGGTGTGACACTTCCTTTGTATCTGGGAAATGCCTCTGCTGAGATGGTTGAAAAACAATCGCTTGATTACGCAAATTTCCTGGATGATGAGTCTGATTACCGAGTGGGGAAGCCGGGCTGGTTCGCTCGTTATATTGATCATGTCGATGCGTGTTGGGATTGCTATTTTGCCTGCGAAAGTCTGTCGTCAGAGAAGCCGCGTGAATTACTGGACAGGCTTGATGCGCTCGATTCGAAAGGGAGAGATGACTGGTGGTTCGGTGATGTCACAGACTGGTCACTCCCGGACGAGGTCGTTTTGGTCTGCCGGGACGTCGATGCCGCGTATTGGGATCTCTTCTTTCGTGACAAAAATGATTGCACCATCATTGAACAACACCTGCAGCAATTTGATAACATACAATGCACGCCCTTTGTGGAACCTCCTGTTGGATGATGAAGCACAGACATGGCCGATCTCAAAAGTAAACGATTGATTTACCTCAAAGGGTTTCTGTTTCTGGTCATCCTGTTGTTTGCGCTAGGGTTGATTATCAATGAGACGCGATCCTGGCTGGTCGTAGTGTTGCTCCTGCTGGTAGTCTGGTCTTCGGCCCGGCTGTATTATTTTCTATTTTATGTGATCGAAAAATATGTCGATCCCGGCTACCGCTTCGCCGGCATTGTTTCGTTTCTGCAATATCTGTTTTCAAAGAAACGAGAGTAGCAGCAAACACGGTATTGATCTCTCAGTCAGAGTTGATTCGATGAACGACAATAAACTTGATTTTCAGATACTGGCGCGTGGGCCGGTCACGAAATACTTTTCACTTGATTTACTGGAACAGCATCTACAGTGGTTTGGGCAACAGGAGTACAAAATCTATCGCTTTGATGCGAAGACCTGGTATTCGACGGATAATTTCTATAGTGACGTGCACGCCGGTTTTGAATTCCCGGACTACTTTGGCAGGAACTGGGATGCACTCCATGACTGTCTGTTTGATATGGTTTCGGAAAATGAGAACGTGTTAGTCGTCGTCAGGAACTTCGATGACTGGTATCAGGAAAATGCGAACAGTGCAAAGCGATTTCTCGATTACATGGCAATTCAGACGTATCAGTTTCTGCTTGCAGGCAAGCGATGGATCACGTTGATTCAAAGTAACCGACCCTCATTCGAAGTGGCTGATGTCGGAGCACAGTCGGTTTATTGGAATGAGAAAGAGTGGATGAATCGAGATCGAGGTTTGTAAGGTTCAATGCTGTTTGAAAAGAACACACCGTCCTCTCCGACGCATTCAGTACGAAAAAAGTAAAAAACATGATTCAACCAAATATATATCTGATCCAGCCCATCGGCGCCGGTTCTCTGTCAGTGATGCCGAAACCCGTTTCAGGCGAATGGATCGAAGACGAATTTGCCGGTATCGCCCGCTGGGGAATCTCGCACATTGTTTCGCTGCTGGAAGCTGAGGAAGCGGTCGAAGTCGGCCTGGGGGAAGAACGGGAAATGGCCGAACAGCATGGCATGCAATTTTCGTCATTGCCTCTTCCGGATCGCGGTTTGCCTTCATCAGTGAGCGAATTTTCTCAGTTTACGAAGTCGCTGTATTCAGGTATCCAAGCGGGCGCTTCCACCGTTGTGCATTGCCGGGCCGGCATTGGACGTGCGGGGATCGTCGCCGCGGGAGTGTTATTGCACCATGGATTAAATACAGAACAGGCATTCGAACTGGTTTCAAAGCAGAGGCGAATTGAAGTTCCCGATACCCCTGAGCAATATCATTGGATTTTGAAGCATGAAATCCAGATTCGCGGAAGTGAGCCGTTATCATGAAAACATTCTTGTCGTTAGTTGTGTTTTGCGTTTTGTTCTCCGGTTGCGATTCGCCGGAAGAGAAGCCTCCAGTGAAAGCAGAGCCGGAAAACAGGCGTCTGTTCAAACTTCCGGAATTAAAAGAAAAGGATTCCACTAGTATGGACAGTAAACTGGATGCGGAAATACTGAAGGAAATCGACTGGCTTGTCCGCGCGGGTTTTTATGACAAGTCAGACCTGATGCGGATTATTTGTGAAGAAATCTATGCACAGGAAGACATTGATGAGTCATTGGTCTCAAAGACGATTGACTCTCAACTGGCGGCCTGGGAAGAACAAAAGAAAACCTGGCCTGCCGTCACCGACTGTGACCGTCTCGATTCGGTGTTTGACGCTTTAAACAAACGGGGCATTAATGCACAACAAAACTCAGGTAATACACAGAGTGACGGGTACGAAAATTTCCGCTATGACTATGAAGAACACCCCGCTCCTGCATCGATCGTAGGATACTGCTTCTATCACAATCAGGATCTGGAGCGTGTTGTGGGTGGGGATGGTTTGTATCTGGCCTTCGGGCCCGTCGATCCGAAAGAAGAAGAGGCGAAGGGTATGGAAGTGGGGAATATCATTCGTGAAGAGTTACAGAAAGCCGGCTTGAAGGTTGAATGGGATGGTACCTTTAACGAACGACTCATCGTGCGAGATTTTGTCTGGCAGCGTCGCTAATCAGCAAGCTTTGGGATTTTTGATAAATAAGCGTGGTCAGAGCCTCACGGCAGATCGAAGATAAAAGAGGCTTGGAGCCGGTGTGCGTCTCCCATCGCCCCGTTGACGTTCTCCCGTGTTCCATAGAGATACTCGACCCCCACCTTAACCCGTTCCAGCGGGCTCCAGATCAAATTAGCAGCCAGGTAAGTCGTCGCTTCGACGTCATTGGGGTTTTGAAAGGCGGTGGTGCCGAGTGAGTTCTCGGCGTAGGTAAAGTTCGAACTGAGAGAATCATTCCAGTCATGAGTCACGCCGACCATCCAGCCGAAGAGCGGCATGAGACCGCTCTGGTTGGCTGCGGTTGGAGCGGCATCGGGAAGATCGCGATAGCTGCCGATCCCTTCACCAAAGACGATTTGAGAATAGACCTTGGTCTTATCTGTGGCGAGGATGACTCCTGTAAAATTGAGCCCCCAGGCCGATTTGGTGATCACACTTTTTCCCGTAGGCTGAAAACCGACCACGCGAAACAGACTGGCGACCTGAAACTGGGCACGTTCCCGATCGAGCCGCAGGTGTCCCACAAAGTCGGGTGAAGGTTTGCGCGGCTCTCCGGTGACGCCAAAAGGTGTTTCAATAATAAAATCGGTGTCTTCCACGGCGAGTGCCAGTTTCAAGTCGTCATGGAAAACGGTTTGCGTCCAGCGGGCCTGTGCCGTCCGGCGATTGACGTTCGAGACCGAGCCTTCGAAGTCGAGTGTCGCGGGCGCTGCTGCCACATCGGTGAAAGTCGTCCAGGTTCGGCCCACCAGCAGGTGTCCGCTTTCACCGAAGGCGTGCCGGAGACGAAAGCGATCTCCTTCGCTGAAAAAATCGCCTTCGACATAGATGCGGATAATTCGATCGTCGGATAACCAGCGCGTATCAAAGCTTAACCGCGATTGCCGGGCATGAAACCGCGCATTGGTGCGGGGCGGTGCATCGACGGGGATGCTCGTGGTGACAAACGAATCCGTCGAATTAATGGGATTAAAATCATAAATGAAATCCGCTTTCACAAAGCCGCCAAACTTCATGGCGACATTGGGGCCGAAGACAATCAACCCTCCTTCGAAGGGGGGCGCCGAGTAGAGGTTCAGTCCGATATCAAATTGACTGGAGTCAGTGGAAAACTGGCTGGCAAAACGTGCTTCATCTCCACTGGTCAATTCAGTGTATTCCGGGAGTGGTTGGACTGTTGAGTCAAAGGGTTCCGTTCCCGGTGCAGGAGGAACAAAGGGAAGGCCGTTTTCATCGTATGCGACAGGCTCGATCTGGGCAGCCGGCTGGTCGGGCATCGTGAGAAAGGGATCAACTGGTTCACCAGGATCGCTGACTCTGACGCGCGCAGCAGTCGACTCTGAGGTTGGCAACAGATTGCCCTGTGCCCACCCCGTAGCGGGTGTCAGCATGAGGAAAAGGACCAGTAACAGTCCCGGGATCGACCGCATGGGATTGTTCGATGATGTGAATATTGAGAGGTAAGCGAGGAATGCACAGTTTATCAGGTATCGCAGATAGGGAAAACCGCAATTTTAAACCGAACCAGCTCGGGAATTCCTCAGCTGTGATATGGGAAAAATCGCGTATGTGTGACTGGAAAAAGGGGCGCAAAGTCTTTACTATACCTGCTTCCCCGTCACGCCTCTCAGTGTGACAACCCGCAAGTTTCATTAAATGGAATTGTTGTAAGGGTTTATCTAAAAAGGGGATACGATAAATGCCCAGGCCCAAGTGGCGGAATTGGCAGACGCGCTAGATTCAGGTTCTAGTGGGGGTAAACCCCGTGGAGGTTCGAATCCTCTCTTGGGCATTGTAAAAAAAGGACTCAGAGCAAATCCGCTCTGAGTCCTTTTTTCATGCGCGTACCAAAAATAACCCCTGGCCGAGTGGGACTCGACCAGGGGTTGGCTGGTTTACCTTTTGGTTACGTCCTAGCGATCGTAACGCCAGTTATTGTTGTGGTGATGGTGGTCATGATCATGGCGATCGTGGCGGTCATAGTTGTACCGATTTGAATTGGCCGAGAACGAGTTGTAGTTTGTTCTCGCTCGGTATGTGTAGTCCGTAAACAGCGGCTTTGACCAGGGGCTACTGTAGAGACTATTGAGCCGATTCGTCAGCGAGTTGTAAGGTCGCGTGGTTCGATAGCTGTTATTTAAATAGCTGTTATTCAGATAGTTCCGGCTGTTGTAAACCGAGTCGTTGTACTTCCGGTTGTAGTTGCTGGCTGTGTGGTCGTTGTATCGTGACTTATAACGTGACTCGTATCGTGAGTTGTTATAGTCACTGGTGCCGCAGAACGGGGTAGCAGCAAATGAAGTGCTGCTGACCAAAGTGACGGCTGCCAAAGCTGCGATGGCGAGTGTGAAATTTTTCATCATTATCTCCCTTAATGTTATGTTGTTTAAAAGTGGCTTACTTGTCGTTGATGAAAGAGGTTTAAAGCACGTGCCGTGCCATAAAATGGACGAATGTTTGTAAGTGATTGATTTATAAGTGGATACGAAATATCTAATGTTGCGAAAATGATTTGAAGTGTTGTCGAATATGCAATAGAATGGAATGATTTACAATCAAAATGACAACTGTTTCCTGGTTGTAGTGCAGTCGAAATGACATTAAAAGGGGCTGGAGAGGGAGAAACAATAAGCGGGAGTAAGCCGATAAGCCGGGTTATGTCGAGAGTGGCCATTTATCTGGGACAGCAGTTGCCTGCTGCCTCGCGCGACCTACCCGAGAGTCGTACCGGATCGGGCCGATCCGTGTCCTGGCGAACCAGGACTGCTCTCTGCTTGGTCTTGCACCCGGTGGGGTTTACCTAGCCAGACCGGTCACCCGGCCTGCTGGTGCGCTCTTACCGCACCGTTTCACCCTTACCTGACTGGCGAACCAGTCAGGCGGTTTGCTTTCTGTTGCACTTTCCCTATCCTTGCGGACGGTGGGAGTTACCCACCACCGTGCCCTGTGGAGCCCGGACTTTCCTCCACGAATTCCGAAGAATTCGCAGCGACCACTTAGCCGACTCCCGCTATTGAACAGACCAGTATAGGGTAAGGGGATTGTTTGAACTATCCCCAAATTCTGACTTTTCTTTATATATAGAGGGTTTATAATGTCTGACCAGCAGTATAGATTAATAAGGTGCGGGCGAAATAAGCAATTGCGCTCAAGATTACACAATAGAGAGACCAGGAATTCAGAATGTTAGGTGAATTAAACCCTTGTGGAGGTGGCGACCCGATCCCGTTGCTTTCTGAGGTATTGCTGATCGGCCGCCGTAGTCGATGTGACATTACATTGAAATTCCCCAATATTTCGTCACATCACTGTCAGCTGGAGTTTTTGAACGGCTACTGGCGCGTACGCGATATGAACAGCCGTAATGGTATCAAGGTCAACGGCGAACGCTGTGATATGAAGTGGCTCCTCCCCGGCGACAAGCTTTCGATTGCCAAGCACGAATTTGAAATTAACTATACTCCTCAATCCGATGAACCGCCGCCGGAAGACGAAAATCCATTTGAGATGAGTCTGATGGAGAAAGCGGGGCTGACTCGACCGGAAAAACGTCCGAGCCGTCCTATGGCACCGCCTGCCAAGAAACCCAACGAAATTGTTCTGCCCAAAGATGAATCGACAATGACCGATGAAGAACTGGGTATGAAATTTCTGATTGATATGGACGATGACGAGGAGGAGACTTCCGCATGAATTTTGATCTGACGGTGATGGAACCGGAATTGTAGTGGCAAAGAAAAAAGGAAAAAAAATCCGGGTTGCATTTAAGAAAAACCGCCAGAGAAAGGTCCGGAAGAATAAGCTCTCCAGCCATCAGATGGACGAGCAACTCGATTCGCAATACATGGATGCTAGCGAGCGTTTGACGGGCAAAGGAGATCTGACGCGGCACCGCACCGTAATGGGGGTAGAGCAGGAGACCAAAGACGGAACCGCAATCGTCATCGACATTGACGAGAGTACCTGTCTCAAAGGCCGTGTGATTCGATCTCAGGGATTAAACTCGGTCGTGCAGGCCGAAGACGGGCATCGGTTTGATTGCACGGTGCGTCGGCTGGTTCGCACAATGGCCCGCGATGACCGCAACGCCGTTGTTGCCGGCGATCATGTTCTGATCAGACCGGATGGGGATGAAAATCAGGCCGTCATCGAACGCGTGGAGCCGCGGCGCTCTTATCTTTCACGAGGCAGTAAGCGTCGCGAACATATTCTGGTGAGTAATATCGACCAGGCCGTGATTGTCGTCTCCGCAGATGATCCGCCGCTCAAGCCTTCGCTCATCGATCGGTTTTTGATCAGTTCGGAAAAGGGAAATATCCATTCCATTATCTGCATCAATAAAATCGACCTGGTGGATCCGGTTGAGTTTCAACCGTTGATCGGTGTATATGCCCAGATGGGTTATGACATTGTATTAACAAGCGTCGTTGATGGCACAGGCATCGGACGACTGCGATCCCTGCTCAAAGAAAAGCAGACCGTTTTTTCCGGTCAGAGTGGCGTGGGCAAGTCGTCATTACTGAATCAGATTGACAGTCGGTTGTCTCTCGAGACGGCCGAGATCAGTCAGGAGAATCGCAAGGGGCGGCATACAACGCGTTCGGCGGTCCTCTTGGAAATCGCCAGTGGGGGCTGGGTGGTCGATACGCCGGGCATTCGCCAGCTGGAATTATGGGATGTCATTCCGGAAGAGGTTGAAGGTTTCTTCCGCGAATTTCATGCGTTCGTTCCGCAGTGTCGTTTCCCCGATTGTTCTCATACGCACGAAGCCGATTGCGGCGTCAAACGGGCCGTCGCCAACGATTTCATTTCCCGCCAGCGTTATCAGAGCTATCTCAAAATCATCGCCGGTGACGAGCCGCGGCCCGTTTATCATCAGACCTGAAGTATCTGTCCGCGGAATGACGGCGGCATTTTCTCACGCACCACGGTTGATCCTCTCTCGCGACTTGCGTAGACTCAGGGAGCCCTTTTTAAAGTTCGTTAATTATTGAACTTGCCAATGGGGCCTTCAATTTCCTGCCTGAAACAACTCCAGCATTGTAAGGTCATCCCCATGAAAGCGAGAATCCTGTCCACCGTTTGTTTTGTCACTCTGGCAACGGTCGTTCTTTATCTGTTTTCTCCCGCCGATTCTCATCGCCTGTTGAGTCAGGAACAAACGCAACCAGGCGGTCGTTCCACTGGGGGCAAGACGGTGCTGGATTATGGAGCCACCGGGGATGGCAAAACCGATGACACGGCGGCGATTCAAAAAATGGTCGATGCATCCGTTGGTTCGCTGCGGTTTCCGCGAGGCCGCTATCGCTTCACTAAACCGATTGTGATTGACTTAACGAAGGTCGGCCCGACTTCCGTTTCCGGAGATGGAACCGCGACGATTCTAATGGAAGGCGCGGGACCGGCGTTTCATTTTATCGGTACGCATAACGGAACCGCCAGTCCCAAAACGGTTCAGCCGGTTGTCTGGGAAAAAGAACGGACGCCGATGGTCGACGGCATCGAAATCGTCGGCAAACATCCCGAAGCCATTGGGATCACCGCCACCAAAACGATGCAGATGACAATTACGCGGCTGGTGGTGCGTAACGCCCTGCATGGGATTCACCTCTTTGAACGCAACCGGAATGTGGCCATTGATGACTGTCATCTGTATCAGAATGAAGGGGTCGGCATTTATCTGGATCGGTTGAACCTGCATCAGGTCAATATTTCCGATTCGCACATCAGCTACAACAAGCAGGGGGGCATCGTCGTTCGTGAAAGTGAAATCCGCAATATTCAGATCGGCAACTGCGACATTGAAGGCAACATGGGCGAAGAGACTCTCCCGACCGCGAATATTCTGTTTGATATTTCCAAAGGCTCGCTACGCGAAGGGGCGATCTTTGGTTGCACCATTCAACATACCAATAACGCGCCCGATGCGGCCAACGTACGGTTTATCGGTAACGGCCCCCAGGACCCACGGAAGGTCGGGAACTTTGCGATCGCCGACAATTCGATGAGTGATGTTGCCGTCAATATTCATCTCAAGCACGCCCGCGGGATCACCATCACCGGCAATACCCTGTGGCAGGCATACGAACATAATCTGCTCGTCGAAGATTCTTCATACATCGTGCTGGGGGCGAATCTGCTGGATCGCAACCCTGACTATCGGGCCCCCACGAAAAACGCGAACGTCTTTAAAGACTGCCAGGACTGCACGCTTAACGCGTTGAATATCAAGTCCACGCTGGAAGTTCCTGCCGGCCTGATTGTGGAGAATTGCGAGCGGATGAATATTACGAACTGCTCCATTCGCGAGTGCGAGCACGGCGGTATCCTGCTGAAGAACGTCAGACAGTCCCGCATTTCCGATTGCCTGATCACCGAAGCGGTCGGAGACTTTGCTATTCGCGTCACCGGCGGGCAGCAGAATCAGGTGACCGATAATCTCGTTTCCGGGGCAGTGGAAATCGATCCGGGAACAGCGGCGACGAATAATTTGATGCTGGAGTGATGCACTCGTTCTCAGCGTTGCTTGAGGTCGTGTAGGGGTAGACCCATGTGTCTACCCGCGGAGTCGACGTGGTTTGAGTGTTGCTGTTCGGAACTTTTCTCCGGTTCCATTCGAAGTCTGAATTGAGATTGCACATCACCAGGCGGGCGGACACATGGGTTCCGCCCCTAGTGCGCCTGCAAGCGCATTGAATCAGCGAAGTGAAAGTCCTTGCCGAAGTTTGACCTGAACTTCGTAACAGAAGGTAACTGCGTTCTCGTGAGAGGAGGTGGAGAGCAACCGGATGTGAACGACTAGTCCGTAGGATAACGAACTCGATTCGGCTTTTCGTTGTGGTGAGCCAGCTAGGGAATGGCGAAGCCCAAGTGACGTCGTGCGAAACTCTGCCGAGTGGGTGCGGGACCGCTGCCAGCGGTTCCGCGACGGTCAGCCCCGTGGTTCAAAACCAGGTCGGTCCCGGGGGCAACGAGGGGTGGTTGGAGACGGAATGGTCTGAAGGTTTGATGTGATGAAGCAGGGAGACCTGCCCGATCTTAAGGATGGCGTTCATGTGCCGGATTCCGGATTCTCTGGAGCCGACCGGTACGAAGAGCCAGTTGGGTAGGAGTCAGAGCATCCATATTAGCGAAGAAGCGGGGTAACGCCCGTGGAGCAAAGGGATGCAGGAAGGTAGATGTGGAATGAACCGAAACAGGGAACAAAAACCGACGCGAGTGCCGTTTGCGGCTAAACAAGTCGGAGAAGCTTCGTCCCGCTGGGACTGGGTAGAACCATGTGTCTGGACAGACCGCATGTTGACGGCCCTCGAAACGGGGGTGAAAGGAGGCCAATGGTTCAGTCTGATCGATAAAGTCGATCGTGATCGAAATTTGTATCAGGCGTTTCGTAGAGTAGCCGCCAACGGCGGTGCAGCTGGTGTGGATCACGTCAGCTGCGAACGCTTCGCCGAGCGATTGATCCCGAACCTGAGAAAGCTGTCGCAACAACTGCGGGAAGGAAACTACCAACCGCAGGCAATCCGGCGACAGTGGATTCCCAAGCCGGGGAGCAGGGAACTGCGTCCTCTGGAGATTCCCACAGCTCGGGATCGGGTGGTGCAGACCGCATTACGCCAAGTGCTGGAACCAATCTTCGAACGGGATTTCGCCGAGCAAAGCTATGGTTTCCGTCCCGGGCGCGGCTGTAAGGATGCGCTACAGCGTGTCGATACGCTGCTCGAAAGCGGTTACACATATGTGGTGGATGCAGATTTGAAGAGCTATTTCGACACAATTCCCCACGATAAGTTGATGAATCGGGTCCGGGAGAAAATCAGCGACGGCCAGGTGCTGACGCTGATCGAGATGTTTCTGCGTCAACAGATTCTAGATGACCTTGCCGAATGGACTCCCGATCGTGGGAGCCCCCAGGGAGCGGTGATCAGCCCGTTGCTCAGCAACATCTATCTCGATCCCCTCGACCATTTGATGGCGGGAGCCGGAATTGAGATGGTCCGTTACGCAGACGACTTCGTGATTTTGTGTCGAACTCGGGAAGACGCCGAGCGAGCTTTGGAGATGGTGCGGCAGTGGACGGCGGAAGCCGGCCTGACGCTGCATCCGGACAAGACTCACATCGTCGACATGGCCGAGGGGAGCTTCGATTTTCTGGGTTACACTTTCCAGGGGCGTTATCGCTTCCCTCGAAAGAAAAGTCTCCAGAAATTCAAAGACTCCATTCGGCAGAAGACGAGGCGGACGAACGGGCATAGCCTTCAATGCATCATTGCACAGCTCAACCCGACGCTACGTGGCTGGTTCAATTATTTTCAACACTGCCAGCCTTCCACGTATACCATCCTGGATCAGTGGGTTCGCATGCGTCTGCGAAGTATACTTCGGAAACGTCGTAAAGGCAAAGGTCGCGGACGAGGACACGATCATTTACGCTGGCCCAATGCTTATTTTGCCGAACAGGGACTGTTCTCCTTGAAACAATCCCATGTTCTGGCCAGTCAATCCTCGCAGAGGTAAAACTACCAACCGGAGAGCCGGATGCGGGAGAACCGCACGTCCGGTTCGGAGGGAGGGGGGACCGGAAGCAACCGGTCCTTCCTACCCCTATCTTTGGTTTTTTATTGATTATGCGACCGACGTCGATTCCCCGGGCAGGATGCCTGCCAGCAAATTCCCGGCGGTTTGTCCCGATTCAAATCGCATGAGCACAATCCGGATCGCGGCGGTAATGGGAACAGCCAGGATCGCGCCAATCGGTCCCCAGAGCAGCGTCCAGAACGAAAGTGCCAAGAGCACGGTCACCGGATGCAGCTGCAGACCTTCACCCATGATTTTGGGTTCGATGGCGTTTCCGATAATCATCTGAATGCCGCCCGGAATCAGGATGACGGCGGCGATCGTCCAGGGGCTGTCCGAGAATTGAGCGAAGGCGACGGGAATCGGCAGCAGGGTGGCGATGATCGAACCGATCGAAGGAATGAAATTCAGCAGAAAGGTCAGGATCGCGAAGACCAGTGCGAGTTCCAGGCCGAACAGCGAGAGCGTGACTCCCACCAGGACACTGGTGATCAGCGAGATGATCAGTTTGGTGGAAATGTAGCTGCGGATTTTCTGTTCGATTTCCCGGTAAATCACATTCTGGACGACCGCCTCGGGATTTCGTCCTGCGAGGAGAAAAATCACAAAGATCGCGACGAAAAAAGAAGTCGTGGTAAAGTTCAAGGCAGTCTGCATCGTACCGATGGCGATGATTCGGAGTGCGTTTTTCATGTAGTCCGTGATCTGGTCCTGCAGGACATTCAGGTTAATTCCCATTTTTCCAAACCAGCCTGTTTCCGGTTTTTGGGCTTCTACAGGTTGTGTGTCAGGAGCGGGAGCTGTTTGAGTTTGGGGCGTGCTAATTTCCGGCGCGGCGGATTCGATGGCTTCGGTGTCTGTTTTCTGCTGCGGACTCTCAACTTCTTTGACCGTTTCGAACATCGACTGAATAAAAATTCCCAGCTTTTCGCTGTATTGGGTTTCCGCTTTAGCGATCACTTGTTGGGTCGAATAAATCAAGGTCAGGCAAATGAGAAAGCCGATGGAGAGAACCAGCAACAGCGTGGCAGAAATCGCGATGATGTGCGGCAGCTTCCATTTCAAGACAAGTAAGTCGACCAAAGGGGTAAAAATGGTGACGATAAAAATGGCAATGATAAACGGTATCAGCACCGCTTTCGTGATATAAAACACAAATGCGAGCGCGATGATGGAGAGCAGCATTAAGCAGCCAGTGATCACCTTGGCTTGTTCATCGGAAGGTTGCAGGGGAGTCGACATGGAGGGAGCCCTTATATGCTGAGTGCGATGACGCGCGAACCGGTTTGAAATTGCCGCAGAAAATGTGCCAAAAATACGCCGCTCCGTTCAAGCCGCGTATGCGCAACGATACTGGGAAACGGGAATGATGCAAAGAGAAAAAGCGTGATTAGCGGCTGATTTGTCGCATGTATTTGAGAAATTGCTGATCGAGGCGTCGGAGATCAGCGCCGAACACCGATCGAAATTCTTTGAGGCGTTCTTCAGGAGTGGACCAGATGAGCGGTTTTCTGGCGGCGATCCGATGCAGATACTCTTCGTACAGCCTGCGTTTGGTTTTGATCAGGAAGTAGGAAAACGCCCACGCTTCTGCGTAGGTGTCGAGAACCGTTTCTGCATTCTGAAATCGTTCATCGGAGGCAATCAGCGTTTGCAGAGAATCGGCGGGCCTGCGGGAGCGGGCGTAGTTTTGGAACTGAGTGAGTCGCCAGGGATTCGGTTTGCCCACGGTACGCCAGCCCGTTTTACTGCGCAGATCGGGTGTTTCAAAATAGGTGGCCATGCCTTCGGTGAGCCAGAGTGGATTATCGGCGAAGCGGGTATGCAGGCCGATATTGAAGGCAATCTGATGCGTGCATTCATGAATGATGGTCGCCATGTTGAACGGCGACTTCCGTAGTTTTCTCAAGATGTCGGCGTCGGTAAAGGCGGGGCGTTCATTGGGGGCAGCTGTTAAATCGTAAAGCACCATTCGGTTTGACTGAATCGAATAGAAGCCGTGCGTGGCGGATGTACCTGCACCGAGAATCTGGCTGGCGTATTGTTCGAAGTTGGCGCGGTCTTTAAAGATGACGGCGATGAGAGGGACTTCGGGATCGTGCAGCGGTTGTTCTTTGCTGTTCCAGTAATTGTGGAGCACGTTATATAAGCGTTCGAACAGATAACTGCACCATTTCGAATAACGTTTCCCGGCCTGGCTGCAGATGGTGAAATGCTTGGTATGCGTGATTGTGAAATCAGGGCCGAATTCCGACTTCAGTTGCTGTTCGAGTTCCTCATGCGTGAGCGGGGTAAACGGTTGACCGAGCTGTTTTTTGTGTTTGAGCTGTTCCGGTGTCGCCGTCAGTAAGCGACCGTCGCGGGTCAGCATCACCACGCCCCCATCCTGGGCTTCAAGCACTTGAGTGGCCTGAATCGTCTGCGTCTGTTGTTGTGCGTCGATGAAAGTGAATTCGTAGAGCTGCTGTTCTGGTTTTGCGGTTGAGTCTAATTTTGTGGAATCTTGCGCGTATGTCAGGCAACTTACTTGTGGGAAACAAAGGCAGAGGAGAGAAACAGTCAGCGCACGCCAAATGCAGGACAGTACTGACTTTGTTTTCAACTCTCTCCACACCATGTTAAACTTTCTGCGCAGAAGTGAACCGGATACTTCCAGAATAGGGGGGAGAGGAGCAGAAGTCGATCCCTATTTTTTAGCCAGTTTGTCTTTTCCTTCAGAATCGGTGATCGTCAGATAAAGCACGTTCGATGCATAGTTGGTCGTAATCGAGAATGTGATTCCGACGCGTGCCATGGCAGCGAACGGGAAGCGTTTGATGGGCTTTGCTTTTTCCGATGCTTCAATGATCAGTGTGCCTTCCAGCGTATCGCCGGCCAGACGGGTTTTGCTTTTCTTAGAGAGTGTCACACCGGGGGGCAGCTGTTCTCCAAATTTCGAATTGAAGTACATAAAGGAAGTCGCGAGTGTGACCGGATCTTTATAAACTTCGCTGCGTTTGATTTTGACTTTGATCTCCGCCGATTCGCCGGGTTTCAAAACGATTTCACTGGGAGTCGCGGTGACTTCCAGCAGGTCGAGTGGCTTGGTGACGCCCACAATCGATGTGTGAATCGGCCAGCGTGCCTGCCCGCCGCCCCGGGATTGGATTTCACAGGTGATATTGCCTTCCCGCACGATTTCACGTTCTTTACCGTCAGGGCCGGGGACTTTTGCTTTCCCCGTAATTTTGACGAGTGAGGCGTTGATCGGCGCATCTTTGGCGGCTTTCAAAATCAGGCCGCAATCATTCACGCCGGGAGGCAGTGTGACTGGTTCTAAGGTGACCCCTTTGGGAAGTCCTTCGATGTTCATTTCAATCGGGCCATCGAAGCCATTCAAACGTTTCACTTTGGCAAACCAGAGCATGTTGGTTCCCGGAGCGATCTGTGCATAGTAGTATTCCCCGTGGACTTCAAATTCCGGTCCACTGAGCTGTGCGGAGAGGTGGTAAGTAAACCGCGGGCCACCACGATCGTGCAAGTCGCGAACTGTGACGAAATACTCGGCGTCGGCAGGTGCTTTAAAATAGAACTCCGCGTCTTTTGTCTTCAGTCCGTCGTCGGCTTCGGTATTTGCCCCGCCGTTGACATAGATCCGCTGTGCTTTACCTTTGTCGTCGTAAATTTGCATGACACAGTCGAGTGGGAGTTCAATACGGTTAGACATCAATTGGAAGAAGTAGTATTGATCTTTTTTGGTTTTGAACGAGTAGTAATGAGTCTGTTCGGGTTCACCGAGCTGGGCACTGACGCCAACGGGCAGAGTCAGCGGGAAGGCGGTCTTGGTTGAGATGTTCGTGCCGGGTGCTGTCACCTGGGGATTGTCGCTGACCAGGGTCCAGACAGCGTTGGTCTGACCGGCAGAGGTTTTCAAGGTGCGCTGAGCCCAACCGGTTTCTTTAGCGTTGGCAGCAGACAGCGTGGCTTTGGTCTGACCTTTCAAGGCGTGTCCCTGTAAAGCGACTTCAGCGGTTTTACCTTTCTGAACCGCCAGAGGCATGGTGTGATAGACAAAAGGAGTATCGCTGACTTCGATGCAGTAGGCATACTTTCCGGTACCGACATAACGGGCATCCCGGATTTCAAATACGTATTCACCATCGGCGGGTAATTTGAACGTGATCAGTGAGTCGGATTTGACGAAGTTATCGTTCTGCGCGATGATCTGTTTCTGTGGTCCATACAGAGTCAGAATGGAATCCATCAGATAGACATTGGAGGTCTGCATGGTATGAATGGCTTCAGTGACGCGTTGGGCATAAACCTGCAGTGTGATTTCCTGCCCTTTTTTGCCGGTGAATTTAAAGCAGTCCAGGTCTTCTGATTTTTCACAGATGCCGCAGACCGTGGATGGAACAGTGACCGGCTGAGCGGTGTCGAAGCTGTTGTTGTCTTTCTTTTCGACTTCTTCGATCACAGGGTAGGGAGTGACCAGTAAATGGGAGACACTGGAGACGGCCTGATCTGTGGCGACGCGGCACTCATAAATGCGTGTGGGTTGATCTTTAGGTACGTCGATTTCAAAGGCAAACGGAGTCCCTACCGATCCACGGCCGCGTCGGGGCGCTGCTTTCGGCTTAGGCTCCGTGAACTTCATATTGATGCCGGGCTGATCAAAGAAGACCGAATGCGTTCCATCCAGAGTGTAGCTGCTGTGGAGTTGGATGGTTCGCTTATCCCCCTGTTGAACGGCAGCCGGTTTAAACGTGACCAGTTGCCGAAAACCGATTTTTGACGGCGGCGGTGTTTTCTTTGCATCGGCGGCATTCGACCGGGAAGATGTTGCGAAGAACAGGCTGAGGGTCAGTAATGAATAAGCTAAGCAGCGCATCGGTTTGTCCTGAATGTGATCAAGTTGAGTGCCTGATAAAGCGATGCCCCTTTGGGCATGACGTCCAGAGGGGCACCGCGGTGTATGAATAAGGAGTTTGTGTATGAACCCTAACCCATCAGTTCCGGAATGGGTTGTCCTTCATTGACAATCAGAGGACGTCCATCTTCGGGAGAGATGAAGTAATGGTCCAGGTTCACTCCCAGTTTGGTATAAATGGAAGCCGCTACATCGGCAGGGTAATACTCTTTTCCAACCGGACGTGAACCGATGTCATCGGTGGCGCCGACAATCTGTCCTGCAGGAGTACCAGCACCGATCATCATCATGGTAGAAGCGGTAGCCCAGTGGTCGCGACCGGCAGCCGAGTTGATGACAGGAGTCCGGCCGAAGTCGGTCAGCCAGACGACCAGTGTGTTATCCAGCATGCCTCGCTGTTTCAAATCGAGGACCAGTGAAGTCAGAGCCCTGTCGAAGGGGGGCAATGATTTTTTCAATGATTTGAAGTTATTGGTGTGGGTATCCCAGCCACCACTGCTGACAGTGACAAAGCGTGAGCCGGATTCAATCAGCCGGCGGGCCAGCAGACAGCTTTGTCCCAGGTAGTGACGTCCGTAATCGTCGCGGGTTTTGTTGGATTCTTCGGACAGATCGAAGGCCTTTTGAGTATCAGCCGAAGTGATCATGCTGAAGGCGTTTTTATAATGGGCATCGGATGCTTCAAAGGCATTTTGATTTTGGTCGGCCTGTCGTTGCAGTGTATCGATGGCCTGAAGTGCCTGTTGGCGTCGTTTCATGCGATCGATAGAAATCCCCGATGGTGGAGAGATATCACGCACGGTGAAGTTTTTCGCATTTGGATCGCCGGGAATTTCGAATGGGTTGTATTGCAGTCCCAGGTAACCGCCCAGCCCGCCATTAAAGCGTCGGTCTACGTTGGTACCGATTTGAATGTGCGGCGGAATGTTGGTTTTGAAACCTTTGGTCTTCGCGATCACAGCACCATAGCATGGGTAAGTGACCGACGGATTGAATTTGTGACCCGAGAGCATGAATGCATCAGCGGTGGAGTGTGAACCGTTTTGCGGGTTCAGGTTCCGCATGATGGTAAACTCGTTGGCATGTTTTGCAAACAGCGGCAGTTGGTCAGAAAACTGATAACCGGGCAGCGCGGTACTGATGGCTGAAAAATCGCCACGTACATCAGCCGAAGCATTTGGTTTGGGATCGAAGGTGTCGTGATGGCTCGTTCCACCACGTGTCCAGATCAGAATGCAGTTCGTATCGTTGGATGGATCTGCCAGCGCACCAGACTCGCTGTTGGAAGCATGAGCCTGACCTCGCATCATCGAATCGAGGGTGATTCCAAATGCGCTGAGTGCACCAACTTCTAAAAGAAATTGGCGTCGGCTACCGGTCTCACAATTGGAAACTTTTTGTGGGAACAGCTTCAGCATCAGAAACTCCTTAATGTGGCAGGACCCGTGTCTTGGCGGGAATATATTTGGAGGGACTATTGTTATGTCGTTAACATTTTGGAAAGATAACTAACATAATTGTAACCGTTTATGTAAGGTAGGCAAATATAAAATCGGTCTCAATGCAGGAAATTAATAAGAAGGAATCTGGCTTTCAAAAAAATCATTCCTTGATCGCATTAAAATATAGCGGTAAAATAAGAGGAGCAGACGAGTTCTGCGTCCGATTAGTGTATAAGTGCTATCTGATCGTCTTGCCCTGCCCCATTAAAAAAGATTACTAAAAAACAGAGGTTTTTTTTGCTTTTGTTTTGTTTTTTAGTATATTTAAGTATAAATGGTCCTTTATGTTAGGCCATTGAATTCCCACCTGATCCTGCACCCGACCTGCCAACCTCGCCTCTTGCATGGCGCTGACTTTGAGATGTCATACATGTTCCTGTTAGAAGCATTCCCTGTATGCGATGTTTTCTAATAGTAAACTGCAAATATAAAGAGAGTTAATCTCATGAAGAACTGGAAGACTCACTTGAAGAGAAATCACTTGTTGAATCGGATGCTGGTTGTTGTTGCGTTTGCAGCCTGTTCGTTCCTGCTTAACGTCGGTCAGGCAGCTGAGCCCGCGTTTCAGATCTCGCCGGAAAAAACGACGTTGACCGGCCTGTTGGATTATTTCCAGGTTCAAGTGCCCGTGTTGCAGGACGGAAAAATTGTCGGCGATCTGACGCATGAAGTCCGCTATACCAGTTTGTCTCCAAAAATTCTGGAAGTGAATTCCGAAGGTCTGGTGCGTCCACTTGGTTTTGGCGACGGAAAAATTCAGGTGGAACATGCCGGTAAGCAGCGAGAAATTTCTGTAACGGTGAAACCAACTCCAAATGGAAAGAATGCCAGCTTTATCAAAGACGTGGTTCCTGTTTTGAATAAAGGGGGCTGCAGTCTGGGAGGCTGTCATGCGTCTCAGTTCGGAAAAGGGGGCTTCAAGTTATCGCTCTTTGGTTATGCTCCCGAACAGGATTATCCCGAGATTGCCCGCGATGACCGGCAGCGCCGAATTTCCATTTTGCAGCCTGAGAAGAGTCTGATTCTACAGAAAGCGTCGATGGCAGTCGCCCATGGTGGCGGAAGACGATTTGCGAAAGATTCGTATGAGTATCGGATCATGCAGACCTGGATTTCTGAAGCGGTGACAGAAATTGACAGCAAAGAGCCGACGGTGGTTGGTATGGAACTGACTCCCATGTCGCGACGCTACAAAAAAGGAGACATCCAGCAGCTGCGGGTGATTGCCGAGTATAGTGATGGCTCCAAACAGGATGTGACCGCGCGGGCGCAGTATGACAGCCTGATTGAAAACATTGCGACTGTTACGCCGCGGGGGAAAGTCGAAATTCAGGGGCCGGGACAAACCGCGATCATGGTGCGGTATATGGGTCAGGCGAAAATTTCGACCGTGGTTTCACCTTACAAATCAAAAGTCAATCTGGCTGAATTCAAGCCGAATAATTTTATTGATGAGCATATTAAAAGACGATTCGAAGAACTTGGCGTTGAGCCGTCTTCGCTCTGTTCAGACGAAGTCTTTATCCGCCGCGTTTTTCTGGACACGATTGGCACCTTGCCGACACCCGAAAAGGTTAAAGACTTTCTGGCCTCTAAAGCGCCCGATAAACGGCGTCAGTTGGTTGACGAACTATTGGGCCTGACCGGTGATCCGGCGCGTGATGTGTATGTTGAATCGTGGAGTGCTTACTGGGGAATGAAGTGGGGCGATTTGCTGCGAATTAACCGGAACAAAGTTGGTGATGGCGGCATGTGGGCGTTTTCAAACTGGATTCGCCAGTCCCTGCGTGAGAACAAGCCGGTGAATGATTTCGTGACCGAGATCATTACGGCACAAGGTTCGATATATGAGAACGGACCTGCCAACTATTTCAAAATTGCGACCAAGCCGGAAGATCTCGCGGAAGCAACATCGCAGATTTTCCTGGGAGTGCGCCTGCAATGTGCGAAGTGTCACCATCATCCGTTTGAGGTTTACAGCCAGAAAGACTATTACAGTCTGGCTGCGTTCTTCACGCGCGTGGGCAATAAAGCCAGTGTCGATTTCGGTGCATTGGGGGCAGACACGGTGATCAAAGTGAAAGGCAGCGGTTCGATTCGTCATCCGCGGACGCGGAAAACGATGGAGCCAACTCCGTTAATGGGTGAGCCAATCGACGTGACATCTTATCGTGATTTCAGGCGTCCCCTGGCACGCTGGATTACAGCGCCCGACAATCGTCTGTTTTCAAAAAACATGGTGAACCGCTTCTGGTCTTACTATATGGGTTCCGGATTTATTGAGCCCATTGATGACATGCGGGAAACGAACCCGGCTTCGAATCCGGAACTACTGGAAGCGCTCGCCGATCACTTTGTAGAATCGGGGTATAACCTGAAAGAATTGATGCGGGTGATTATGAACTCGCGAGCCTATCAGTTGTCTTCGGAGCCAATACCGGAAAATGTCGCGAAAACCCGTTTCTATACGCACTACAACGTGAAGCGGCTGCCGGCAGAAGTGATGCTGGATGCGATCGACGATATCACGGGTGCCCAGGAACGGTTCCGTGGTGTGCCTCAGGGAACGCGGGCGATTGAACTGCCTGACCCTAACTATACTTCGTATTTCCTGGATACACTGGGACGGCCGAAACGCGTCATTACCTGTGAGTGTGAGCGCACCAGTCAGCCGAATCTGGCACAGGTGCTGCAGGTGGCGAACGGAAAACTGATCAACACGAAGTTATCCACCAAAAACGGGCGGATTGAAGAGTTACTGAAAGCAAAAACGCCCGATCATGACGTCTTTACCGAAATGTATCTGGCGGCTTTCAGCAGGTATCCCACGAAAGAGGAACTGGCAAACTGCGACCAGATCGTCAAGAGTTCGAAAGATAAGCGGGAAGGCTACCAGGATGTGATGTGGGCGATCAGCAACAGCCGCGAGTTCCTGTTTAATCACTAAGTCGCTCTGATTGGATCATAGTTTCAGGTGGCACTGTTGGCTTGTCCAAAGGTGAATGGGAGGTCTTGGAACTGTTATCAATCAAACCATTCAGGGGGTAGGCCCTGTCATAGTCGGGTAGGAGGCGACCCATACGTCGCCCCGCCTGGCGATGTTCGGACTGTTAAAAACCGATCGAATGAAACCGGCCTGATCGTGCGCATGCGGGCGATGTCTTCAATGCGAACCCTGCGGGCTGACACATGGGTCAGCCCCTACGCTGGGGTTGGTTCGTCTGTTCTAAAACCGACACGCGGCTTCACGGTTGTTGTTTCTGTCTCTTTTGGGCCGCCTGCATGCGGTAATATTCGGAGATGATTTTCCCCTCGTAGTTGGACCGTTCCCAGGCAGGCCAGAGCGGTGCTTCCGCTTGGACTTCTTCGTAAATGTCCTGCATCTGTTGTTTCATTTTTTCGAAGATCTCTCGTTCACTCTCCGAGCGATCGGTGGTTTCGGCGATATCATTCTGAATGTGATATAGTTCAAAGCCGGTGAGTTTGGCTCGTTTCAGATCGATGAGTTCCTGTGCGGTAATGCTGCCTGAAGGCTTGGGAGAAGGGATATCAAGGCGTGCCAGCAATTTCCATTCTCCATCGCGGATAGCGACTTTGGGTTCGTTGCGTGCCCGATTGAATTGCCAGTACAGGGGTTTTGTGCGTTTGAGCGGCTCCCCTTTCAGGAGCGGTAGAATGTTCGTGCCATCCAGGACGCGGTCTGTGGGAACGGGAATGTTTGCGGCTGCACACAGCGTCGGCAGGATATCAACGCCCGAGACGGGGACATCGCTGGTAGTGCCCGGTTTGACATGCTCAGGCCACTGCACAATTCCGGGGACACGAATGCCGCCTTCATAGGTGGCCCCTTTTTTGTTGCGGAGCGGGCCGGACGAACCGTGTGGATGGCGTCTGGTAATCGCCGGGCCGTTATCGCTGGTGAAGATGATCAGAGTGTTGTTACGAAGTTTTTGCTCTTCGAGTGTTTTCAGGATGCGGCCAAACGCGTCATCCATCTGAGTCACATTGCCGTGATGTGCGGGCAGGGTGGAGCCTTCGGGCGCGGTATATCGTTTGCGGAATCGTTCTGCACTGGCGATCGGTTCGTGTGGTTCGTGAAAACAGACAAACATGAAGAACGGTTTTTCTTTATCACGCAGATTGGCGAGCCAGTTTTCGGCTTCATCAGCGACAAGTTGGGCCGCGTAGCCTTCCTGCGGACCAACGGGTTTTCCGTTTCTGACAAAATTGAACGGGTTTTCGTGAGTCGGCAGGGCATTGTTCTGAGTGGAAAACCAGTGGTCAAATCCGTGATCGGAAGGTTGAGGTTGACCGACCATATTAAACTTGCCGTTGAGATGCCATTTGCCGGCGTGACAGGTGGAATAGCCGGCTTGTCGCAATAATGTCGCGATGGTGATTTCCCGTTTGCGAACGTGCATTGGGGAATGCATGGGAATCCAGTTGAAGACGCCGACGCGGAACGGAGTGCGGCCCGTCATCAGGCCAGTGCGCGAAGGCGAACAGTTCGGATGGGCGGCATAACAGCTGGTCAGCTTCAGCCCTTCTTGTGCAAAGCGGTCGATTTGAGGGCTTTTGATAATCGGGTGACCATAACAGGCAAGATCGCCATAACCCAGATCATCGCAGAGGACTACCAGGATGTTGGGGCGTTCTGGAGACGGTTTCTGATCTGTCTTTTCTGCAGAGCACAAGGCAGTCGTGAATAACAGAGTCAGAACGAACGCGGCGGGGGTCTTAATGAATTGCATATCAAATTGCCTTTCTGGATCCACAGTCAGTCTCGCTGACTGAGCGTGATACTGCAGGATCTGTTTGTCAGGTGCTTCTATTATACTTAAAAGCAAATGGCGCGGAAAAGCAACTCTATTTCACAGTTCAAAAAAAGAACCCCTGATACGAAGGTTCGTATCAGGGGGCTTTTCAGTTCACTCTTTTTATTGAGAACCGTCCGCAGTTATTTCAGAGCGGGCGTTTCTGCTCTCTAGAAGCTGTCCAGGTCTGTGCCATCAGCGGCAGTACCTTCATTATTTCCTTTGATTTCGCCGGTTGCAGGATTGTAAATCCAGCCGACAATTTCATCACCATCTTTGGCAGTTTCGTCGGCATCTGTACCTGGTACATCAGCGACGATCATAATTCCACGACCACCCGTGTAAGGGTTTGGAGGAATGTTACCAATCAGGTAAGGACCAAATGCTTTTGTTCCCACGGCACCAGTTGTGCCATCTTTGTCGCTGGAAAGCAACAACGCATCACGGAAATCGTCGGTTTTCGTTGAACCGTCGGCAGGGTATTTTCCGTTGTGCTGGAACTTATACAGTTGAATCTGACTACGCAGTGTCTGCAGGTCTTGTACGAGCACAGACTCTTTGGCGTCGTCATTGGTGGATGTAAATTGTGGTAATACTGTTGCAGCCAGAATCCCCAGAATCACGACTACAATCAGGACTTCGACGAGTGTGAAACCCGCACGTCTTCCTCTTTGTTGTGTTGTTTTAATCATTGCCCTTCTCCGAGTTTTTTTACAAATGTGCCTATCACATTATTGTTGTTTGAAAGTGATGCCAGAAGTTCCCCCGTTATTCTTCCCCTCGGGAAAGCATGAGAACTCGAAGCGCTTCTGGATAAAAACATGTGATGTTGGTTATTTTAAATCACTGCTCAAGTTCCAGATTGCATTAGCCTGTATCAGAAGGGATGCCGACTGACTGGCCATCGAAAATCTATGTTTTTTAAAAGGGGAGTCAATTTAATTTTAGTAGAATTCAGAGTTCAGGCGCTGTTCTGTAATGAATAGGATGATTGGAGTGATTACGCTTGAGGAGCTTTGAAGAAATTAAGTGAAATCCCTTATTTGAGGTGGATCGGGCTGCGTTTGTTGTTAAGGGGATCGGGGTCAGTGAAGGTTTGCGGCCTGTGCTGGTGGGGCGGGTTAGGCAGAGCTCGCTTGTCGTCGAACATACCTCTAATGCCGCAAGCCACCAGAGAAAACCCTGATGGCTTGCAATATGATCTGACTTCAGACACGTCTTTAATGCACACGTTGACCGGGTACGGCACCCTCATCGGGTGAGAGCAGAAAGACGTCCTTTCCACCCGGTCCTGAAGCGAGAACCATACCTTCGCTGGTGCCGAAGCGCATTTTGCGTGGCTTGAGGTTCGCACAGCAGATGACCAAGCGGCCGACCAGCTCTTCCGGGTTGTAGGCACTTTTAATACCGGCGAACACGTTGCGACGTTCATCGCCCCCCAGACTGAGCGTCAGTTGCAGCAGCTTGTTGGCTTCGGGAACGGAATTCGCTTCGACAATCCGGGCGACACGCAGGTCGACTTTGACAAAATCGTCGATCGTGCATTCGTCCGACATCGGCTCCTGTTCGAGGGCATCGCTGCTGTCGTTCCATTGGGAGGCTGCTGCTTCACTCTCGGCTGCTGCGACGTCTTCTTTTGCTTCATCGGTCATGGCTTGTACCTGTTTCTCTTCGATACGTTTAAATAAATGTTGGAATTTATTGACGGCTGTGCCAGTCAATGGGCTTTGCACCTGATCCCAGTTTGTAATGGGATCATTCAACAGATCGCCCGTCTGTTCGGACAACTTGGGAAGGACGGGAGTTAAGTAAATCACAATCTGCCGAAACAGATTCAGTGAGATCGTGCAGATATCCTGCAGGTCCTGCTGACGGCTTTCGTCTTTCCGCAGTTCCCACGGTTTCTGATCTTCGACATATTTATTGGCACGGTCGGCCAGCGCGAGAATTTCTCTCATGGCGCCATTATAATCACAGTTCTCGTAAGCGGCGGCAATGGTTTCACTGCGGCTGGCCGCGTATTCGAACAGGCCTCCGTCCTCGGGATACGAATCGGAAAGACCGGTCTTGGCCACAAACTTAGCAGAGCGGCTGGCCAGGTTGACCACTTTGCCGACCAGATCCGAATTCACTTTCTGAATGAACTCATCCAGATTCAGATCGAGGTCATCCAGTCTCGGTCCCAGTTTGGACGCGTAGTAGTATCGCAGGCAAGCGGGATCAAGGTGATTCAGGTACGTCGCTGCTTTGACGAAGGTCCCTTTGGTTTTGGCCATCTTTTCACCATCCACCGTCAGGAAGCCGTGAATGTGGACCTTCTCGGGCAGATTAAAGCCGGCCGTTTTGAGCATCGCAGGCCAGAATAGTGTGTGGAAGTAGGTGATGTCTTTGCCGATGAAGTGATGGACTTCGGTATCTGCATTCTTCCACCACTGATCGAAGTCTTCGCCGTTCTTTTCACACCATTCGAGTGTCGATGCGATATACCCGATCGGTGCGTCGAACCAGACATACCAGTAATTGCCGGGACTGTCGGGAATTTCAAAACCGAAGTAGGGGGCGGGACGCGAGATATCCCAGTCGCGGAGCGGGTCTCCCAGGAAGTGCCCCTTGAGGTAATTGGCGACTTCCGATTGCAGATGTTTGCCCGACTGCGTCCATTCATCCAGAAATTCATGCAGGTCTTCGATGCGCACAAACAGATGATCGGCGGTACGAATTTCCGGCGTGGAATTAGAGAGCGTGCTGACCGGATCAATCAGGTCGGCGGGTGTGTAAGTGCTGCCGCATTTGTCGCAGTTATCGCCGTATTGATCGGTGGCTTTACATTTCGGGCAGGTCCCTTTGACAAAGCGATCGGCGAGGAATGTGTTTTCCTGCACGTCGAATAATTGGGTCACTTCTTTTTCATGTACCAGACCCGCTTCGCGGAGTGCCGCCCAGATCTCGTGGCAGATTTTACGGTTCTGATCGCTGTTGGTGCTGCCGTAATTATCGAATTCGATATTAAAGCCAGTGAAGTCGGCAATATGTTTTTCACGCACATCCGCGATCAAAGCTTCTTCAGAGCGGCCTTCCTGTTTGGCACGGATCATAATCGCGGTGCCATGCGTATCGTCGGCACAGAAGAAACGGCAATTGTGTCCGCGCAGTTTCTGGAACCGCACCCAGATATCGGTCTGGATGTATTCCACGAGATGGCCAATATGAATATCACCGTTGGCATAAGGCAAAGCTGCGGTGACTAAAATGCGACGTTGGGTCATGATAATTCCGGCTCAACAAAAATTGACTTAGACGACTATACTAACGTTATTGAAAACAGACACTGGAAACGCAGAGGGGTTCAGAAGAAAGGCCTTTTTTGAGGCACGCGGCATACGATTTCGGTGTCTGTGAGAATCTCAAGCTTCTTCAGGGCGTTGATTGTACGTCGGTCGGTCTGATCCCGCAATCCAGCCGAAAATCGGGCAAAGATGAGGTTAAATCGTGCGAGGGTTGAGCATCAACGGGGCTTGTGAAGCGCAAAGGGCGTTCACCAGATCCAGCTGGCTGACAATGCCGACCTGTGTGCCATTCTGATAGACGGCTCCATAAGCGGACGAGGAGTTTCTCAACAGGTAGAGTGATTCAAGCATACTGAAATCAGTTTGCAGTTGCGGCATATTATAGACAGCCGGGATGATGGGGGAAGGAGAGGTAATCAGATCGACCAGTTTGATATAGGCCGTCCATTCACTCTGATTCTCCCGGTTGCGAATCGGGATAAAAGACAGCTGGTTCTGCTTCGCCAACTCGATGATTTCAGCGGCTTCCGTCGTGCGCGTGACGCCCGTGATTCTGTCTTTGGGAATCATGACTTTGAGGACGGACTGCGCAGCCGTGCTGAACATTCCGCGTACGAGTTGTTTTTGTGAATTGCTGAGCAGTCCTTCAAGGTGGCCTTCTTCCAGGACTTTGGCCAGTCTCTGGCGTCCCAGCACCAACTGCGCGGGTTTGGAACGATCGGGAGAGAAACGTTCCAGCAAGCGTGTGATCGAGACCAGGGGGACGCTGATGATCCAGAAAGCACGGTAAAACAGATCAAACCAGAAACAGTAACGTTTCAGTAGCATTGATGGCGCCCGATAATAGAGATTTTTGGGAACGAGTTCGCCGAAAATAAAAATGATCGGAGTGAATAAGATCGTCGTGATGATTTCCGCAGAACCACCCGACTGATGAAACAACTCGGCGACGCCAATCGAAATGGCAATCGTAGTCAGGTCATTCGCCAGGTTGTTTCCGATGAGTGTGGTGGCGACAAAATAGCTGGGATTCTGTGCAAACCAGCAAAGCCGTTTGGCAACCTGGTCACCATGATTCGCGTCGATATTCAATCGTAAAAAACTGACGCGGTAGAAGCCTGTTTCGGAACCACTGAAAAGGGCCGAGAGGCGCAGGCCAATAGCAAACAGAGCCACTGCACCAATAAGGGGGAGCCAGTTCAACGTTGAGTTCAACCTTTCTCGCAGAAACAAACAGGACGCTTTCCCGGCGGATACGTCATCAATCGGTGATGGATTCTCTTGAAACAGGCAGGAACTTGCAAGTGGTGTCTCGATTTCCAAGAGGAAAATCAGTCACTATTTTCAGGCACTCTTAATCTGAGGGCTACCATTTTCCTGATCTATGACCTATGTTTTAAGGGCAGTCTGGTTACCCAGATTTCTCATTTTGACAATTTCTGATCTGTGCATGCTGCCAGTGCTATTTTCAGACTGGTGCGTGATATGAATAACCAGTCTAAGTCGCTTCAAAATAAGAGTTTAACCGAGTTCTTTTCATATAAGTAAGATATTATGAAAGTACAACAGTTTTTAGATCATCACGGGATTACCGAAAATCCATTTGGGCAGGAAGACGCCCAGAGTGATCACGTTTTCAAGGAATTCTGCCTGAACGGGACACATCATCCGGTGTGGGATAAAATATTTTCCAATCCCGCCAATCCTTCAACGTCGGTTGTATTTGGCGAGAAGGGAGCCGGCAAAACGGCAATCCGGATGCAGATGAACGAACAATTACAAAAACATAACGCGAATCATCCCGAGAGTCGCGTGTTCGTCATTGAATACGATAATTTCAATCCCTTTCTCGACTGTTTTCGCGAGCGGTATTCGGGCCGCAAACGGCGTCCCGAGCGACTGCTTTCCTATTGGCGGCTCTGGGATCACATGGACGCTATTCTTTCGCTGGGAGTGACTCAACTGATCGGTCAGATCATCGAGCCAGATAATTCGGAAGAGAATAATTTTCGATCGGTTTCCAAATCACAAGTTGCGAACCTGTCTCATCTGGAAAGGCGAGATCTGTTATTACTGGCGGCGTTTTATGATCACAGTCTCGATATGCCGGCGGTCCTGCGCTGGAATCGACTGCGCAAGAAATTGAAGTTTGGCTACTGGAAAACCGAGTGGGAACGCGGTCTGGGATTCTTGGTGACCATGGTCACCGTCGGTTTAGTGTTTTATCTGGGAGACTGGAAAGATTTTCGTCAGTGGTGGATCTGGCTGATCATGTTTGCTGGTTGGGCGCCCTGGTTATGGCGGCAAACAACGCTGATGTGGAAAGCGTGGCGGGTCACCCGCGAAGTGCGCGTGTTTGATCATCTGCCGAATGCGCTCAGAAAAATTCTGATGCGGATCGAACGTCGCGAACTTGCAGGCCAGCCAATTCCCTGTCGGGATCGCAGTGATGACCGTTATGAGCTGCTGACGAAATTCCAGACGATCCTCAAGAAGCTGGGATTCACGAACATTGTGATTCTGGTAGACCGCGTGGATGAACCGCATCTGGTTAACGGCTCTGCCGAGCGCATGCGTGATCTGCTGTGGCCGATGTTCGATAACAAATTATTAAAGCATCCGGGCGTGGCGTTCAAACTGCTGCTGCCTTCCGATGTGGTCTATTATCTGCAGCGGGAAGAGAAGGAATTCTACGAACGTTCGCGGCTGGATAAGCAGAATCTGGTCACCTCGCTGGACTGGACGGGTGAGTCTCTGTACGACGTCGCCTGTGATCGCGTGCGTGCGTGTTCCAAAGATCATGGCTCCGGCCACTCGATCAAGGATCTGTTCGATGATGAGATTTCTGAACAGGAATTGATTTCACAGTTCGCTCAGTTACGAGTGCCACGGCATTTGTTTAAGTTTCTTTACCGTTTGATAGTCGATCATTGCAATCGCTATACGGTTGACAATCCGAGCTGGAAAATCAACCGGGAAACACTGCATAAGGTACTGAGCCTGTTTCAGCGGGATCTGGAAGCCTTTGATCGGGGAATGGGAACAGGTTGAAAATGGTCTGTGGTTGCGGTAGCTTAGAAGGGTAACAAACCCATACTTCATCCCACCGGAATCATCTTCATGCAAACGAATCTTAACCGGCGCGAAATGCTGGCTGCAACAGGCGGTGCCCTGGCGGCCGGCTTTACCGCATCTCCTTCGGCCAGCGCTGCTCCCTCCTCAACACGCACTGCTGCTGAGCCTTTTGGCTACTGTTTCAATACCAGCACGATTCGCGGCCAGAAACTGGGAATCGTCGAGCAAATCGATCTGACGTCAAAAGCCGGCTACGATTCAATCGAACCCTGGATGCGTGACATCGACGATTACGTCAAAGGCGGTGGTTCACTGGCTGATCTCAAAAAACGCCTTCAGGATGCCGGTCTCACCGTCGAGAGTGCCATCGGTTTCGCGCAATGGATTGTCGATGACGACGCGAAACGCAAAGAAGGACTGGAACAGGCCAGGCGTGATATGGATACGCTACGCCAGATCGGCGGCATTCGGATTGCGGCCCCTCCGACGGGAGCCACCAATCAGACCGATTTGAATCTGTTCGAAGCAGCCAAACGCTATCGGGCTTTGCTGGAGCTGGGCGATCAGATGGGAGTGACCCCGCAGGTTGAAGTCTGGGGCTTTTCCAAATCGCTTTCCCGACTGGGAGAATCGATGTTTGTTGCCATCGAAAGTGGTCACCCCCAGGCTTGTCTGCTGCCGGACGTGTATCACATTTATAAAGGGGGCTCTGATTTTGAAGGGCTCGGTTTGTTGAGCGGTTCTGCGATTCAGGTCTTCCATGTGAATGACTATCCCGCCGATCCGCCGCGCGAAACGATTAACGATTCGCATCGTGTTTATCCCGGCGATGGCGTGGCGCCGCTGTCGGAAATTTTCCGTATGATTCACCGGGCCGGTTTCCGAGGAGTGCTGTCGCTGGAATTATTCAACCGGGACTACTGGCAGCAGGATCCGCTGGTTGTGGCGCAAACCGGTTTGCGAAAAACCAGAGAAGCGGTGCTGAAAGCGAAACTCGATCAACCCGCTGAAGCTGACTGAACGTGAAACGCATTGCCCTCTTGTTTGAGTTCGGCTCGTTGAATGGGGGCGAGCATTCGATGCTCTCTGTGCTCGCGCGGCTGCACGGGCAATCGTTTGAATTTACTGCCTTCTGCCCGGCTGAGAGCCTGTTGGCAGCCCAGTTGTCAGAACAGAACATCGAATGCCACCCGGTCTCCTTTCTCGACAGAGCCGGGCAGCGTTTGTCGCGCGAAGACGTGGCAGCGCAGTTGCTTCCTACATTGCAGGTGGGCGGCTTTGATTTACTGCATGCAAACAGTCTATCGATGTCACGTTTGACCGGCGCACTGGCGCCGCGTTGGCCGGTTCCCTGCTCGGGGCACTTGCGGGATATCATGAAACTCAGCAAAACTACGATCCGGGATTTGAACCAGAACCAGCGTTTGGTTGCCGTTTCCGAGGCCACCCGTACATTTCATATCGCGCAGGGACTGGCGGCAGAGCGAGTGACCTTCTGCTATAACGGCGTGGATGTCGAAAGCTTTCAGCCACGACCGGCAACAGGCGCTTTGAAACAGGAACTGGGGCTTTCCAACGATGCCAGGCTCTGTTTAACCATCGGCCAACTCGGACTGCGCAAAGGACAGGATATCCTGGCGGAAGCAGCGGCGCTGCTGGCGGCAGAAGGAGATCAGAGCACACATTTTGTACTTGTCGGAGAGCGGCACTCGCAGAAGCAGGAAAGTATTGACTATGACCGGGCGATCACGAGTGCGTTTGAGCAACCGAGATTGAAGGGCCGCCTGCATCGGTTGGGCTACCGGGAAGACATCGCATGGCTGATGAATGAAGCCGATCTGCTGGTTCATCCTGCGAAACAGGAACCGTTGGGGCGGGTGCTGCTGGAAGCGATTGCCAGCGGTTTGCCAATCGTGGCCACGGATGTCGGCGGGACTGCAGAAATCGTGACACACGAAAAATCGGCTTTGCTGGTTCCCCCGGGAGATTCCGGCGCACTGGCAACAGCGATCGGACGTGCTTTGAAGGATTCCGGGTTCAGTCGTAACCTCGCGACTGCAGCACGAGCGCGGGCGCTGGAATGCTTCACGCAGGAACAGGCCAGCGAACGACTGTCTGTTTTCTGGAACGATGTTTTGCTATAAGCTTCCAGCGGGTGGCACCGTTGGCTTGCCCAACGGTGAATGGAAGGTCGTGGAACTTTTGACAAAACAAATCGGGGCTAACCGATTTTTGGAACGAAGTCTGCCAGTGAACTTAGCGGGTCAGGCGGTTCCACTGGGATGAAATTCTTCCCAACGTTTCCAGGCATAATCCCATTCCATCCAGAGCCGCAATACGGACCAGAGGATACGCATCTTACTTAACTGTTCCGGTGGAAGCTTTGCCTGAGACTCAACCGCATCCTGAGTCGCCGAGGCCAGATCCCAGTGTTTTGCCAGTTCACGACAAAGGTTGTCGGCAGTGAGATCAATTTCGGCGTCGGCGGAAACAAAGCCGGCCGCATCTGCCATGACAAACAACTCGAACAGTTGACCGCGATAAGGATCCAGTTCCAGCGGTTTTGTTTCCGCCTCTGCTTCGCTAACCAGTTTGGCAACGCGTTGGATAATATCGTTGGCTAGTTCACGTGAGGCAGATGATACGTTTTGACGGGGGTCGATCGACATGGCTGGGTTGTTGACTCTCTTAAACACTGGATCTCAGTTTGAATTCAAATACAAAAACAGACTTTGCACGTGTAGAGCAAAGTCTGTTTAGAGAATATCGAATTTCGATCGCCTGAGCAACCACCGTAGATGGTTTTGAACTGGCTTAAGGCAGCAGGAAGATCAAGCCGGTTGCTGTAAGTCCTTCGGTAACTGCCGCTTTTGTATTCCAGGGAATTCCGTTGATCCGTTTAGGCGTGTATTCGCCTGGACGGTAGTAGCCCAGAGGGTAAACCCGTTTTTTCACAGGATCGATGCTCATCTGATAAGGAAGTGCAAGTAACTGGCCAGTGAAGCGTCCGATTGAGACAAAAGGTTGTACCAGGTCTCGCCGCGAGTTTCCGTATCGCTCCAGGTTCGTGTCTTCAAAATAGAGCGGATTGTAATTGATATTGGAGGCTTCCCAGGTATAGATACTTTCGGTGAAGTTACGACCGACATAGGGTTCGCGACTCAACTGAAATTCTTTCGGGCATTCCATGACCATTCCGCCTTCTGCATCAGAAAGCTTACATGGTTTGCCATCTGGTCGGGGACACAGGTTTCGGCATGGTTCATTTTTGGCAATGTCCGGATCAGGTTCGTAATCAAAGAAGGGGCTGATTCCGGCAATTCGTTTCAACAGGTGCGGCGTTTCGTCTTCGAGATCTTCTCCCGCATATTTGCTATCGTCATATCCGGGAGAGGCGGCATCCTTTTCAAAGGTTTTTTGTGAATTGACGAAACGGGACCCGCTTGGATTTCCATTCGGGTATAAGGGAACAATCGGATTCGTGCTGCCGCTGGCGTTTGCCGGAGTGGTGGTATTGAATTCGAGATTGGTCGTGGAACTTGAGGTTCCCGCTGGTTTCTCTTCCAGACCGATTGTTTTGAACGGTTCTGCAATTGGTTCCAGAGTGGTTGCTGGTACATTTGTATTGGGAGCCGGAACCGGTTGTGAGTTTCCGGGATTTGTTGGCGCGGTCGGCGTGGAAAAATGATCCGGAATCTTACGGAACTCGGGGACGAGTTCGACTGCGTCGGAATTTTTATTCGACTTGCGTTGTTCCCGACGCTCTTTCCGTTCCTGTTTTTTCAGTTCACGTTTACTTTCGCGCGAGAGAGACTCCCAGCGTTGTTCCGGGGAACGGCTTTTCAGTTCTTCCCAGGTTTGTGCAGCCCCGGAAGACTGCGAAAGAAACGGGTCTGTTGAAGCAGGTTCACCCGCGACAGAGAAAGGGCTCGATCCCAGCGTGAGTGCGACGGCCAACAGCCATCGCAATCGACGACTATTCCATGGAATGTTCGGCTGTGTAATTTGGTGCTTCCTGAGTAACTGAAATATCATGCGGATGGTTCTCCCTAACCGTTGCTGCAGAAACCTGAATAAACCGGGCCTCTGTTCGCATTTCCGCGATAGATTGGACGCCTAAATAACCCATGCCTGCCCGTAGTCCACCTACGAGTTGATAGAGTAAATTCTGCAGTGGCCCTTTATAAGGCACGCGTCCTTCCACTCCTTCAGGTACCAGTTTTTTAGCAGTGTCCTTTCCATCTTGACTGATTGAACTTTGGCGGTAGCGTTCGCTACTACCTTTAACCATTGCTCCCATCGATCCCATACCACGGTAGCGCTTAAAGCTACGACCCTGATACAAAATCAACTCACCCGGACTTTCGTCCAGACCGGCGAGCAAACCCCCTAACATCACCGTATGAGCACCGGCTGCCAGTGCTTTGGCGATATCGCCACTGTAACGAATTCCCCCATCAGCAATGACCGGAATTCCAGTCCCTTTCAATGCTTTCGCTGCATTAGAAATGGCCGTTAATTGCGGTACACCGACACCTGAGATAATTCGCGTCGTACAGATTGATCCGGGACCAATTCCGACTTTGACGGCATCTGCACCTGCATCTGCCAGGTCACGGGCACCCTGTTCTGTCGCCACATTACCGGCAACCACATCGATGTCCCATCGGCTTTTAATTTCTCTCACGGTCTGTACAACATTGCCGGAATGGCCATGTGCACTATCAACAACCAGGAGATCAACGCCCTTCTCAATCAGTAAAGCGGCTCGTTCGTAATCATGTACACCCACCGCAGCTCCCACACGCAGCCGTCCTCGTGAATCTTTTGAGGCCAGCGGGAACTGCATCGTCTTGTCGATGTCTTTAATCGTAATGAGCCCCTTCAGTTGATAATTTTCGTCAACCAGCAGAAGTTTCTCGACCTTATTTTCCAATAATATCCGTTGCGCTTCTTCAAGTGTTGTATCTTCCGTAGCCGTTACAAGCTTGTCTTTCGTCATTACTTCCGAAATACAGGTGTCTGGGGAGTCTAGAAATCGTAAGTCTCTGCTCGTTAAAATTCCCGCAAGTTTCCCATTTTTCGTGACGGGAACCCCTCCAATATTTCTGCGTTGCATGATTTCGGCAGCTTCTGCCACTGTGGCTTCGGGGGGGAGCGTGACCGGATCGACAATCACGCCGTGTTCGCTACGTTTTACCAGGTCGACCTGCATTGACTGTTGTTCCGGCGTCATATTCTTGTGAATGACGCCGATGCCCCCTTCCTGGGCCATACCAATGGCCATGTCACTTTCGGTGACGGTGTCCATGGGGCTGCTGATGATGGGAACATTGAGAGGGATATTTTTCGTGAGTTGGGTGGCTACACTGACTTCGGAAGGCATCACTTCACTGTAAGCAGGTTGCAGCAAAACGTCATCGAAGGTAATCCCCTGACAGATAATTCGATCTTCCATTGTTCCTCTCCTTCGCGTCTCTTTAATGTATTTTCTATAATGGTTTGATTTTATAGGAAAATATTT